>JAZOBY010000076.1:0-14630 GCA_045596215.1 Faecousia sp. | reverse complement strand
CAAAGAATCCATGTCCAAGGGTGTCCGTGTGGAGTTCCACGAGGATGACACCATTTCCATCGACCTGCACATCATGGTGGACAACGGCGTGAACCTGAACGCTGTGGGTGCTTCGATTATTTCCGAAGTACGCTATGTGGTCGCCAAGTGCACCGGCACCGAAGTTCGGGCTGTAAACGTATATGTCGATTCCATGATGATCGGCTGATAATCGGAGGATAACAATTTGAGACAGACCATCCATGGGGCCGAGTTTCGCAGACTCATTATCAACGCGGCCGCCTCTATCGAAATTCATAAGCAAGCGCTGAATGATCTGAATGTTTTCCCTGTCCCCGACGGTGACACGGGAACCAATATGTCCATGACCATCAATGCCGCCGCAAATGACTTGCGTAAGGCAGAAGATCCCTCTTTGGAGCAAGCCGCGGCCACAGCCGCTTCTGCCATGCTCCGGGGTGCCCGGGGTAACTCCGGTGTTATTCTTTCCTTGCTGTTCCGGGGTATTTCCAAGCGGCTGAAAGGCTGCACCGCCTGTGACGGCGTGCTATGGGCCAAGGCATTGCAGGAAGGTGTGGACGCCGCATACAAAGCGGTCATGAAGCCCGCTGAGGGCACGATTCTCACCGTTGCCCGTCTGGCTGCCGCCAAGGCATTGCAGGCCGCTGAGGAAAACAATTACTTTGAATACGTCCACGAGGCTGCCATTGAGGAAGCCAAGGTGGCATTGGCCAACACTGTCAATCAGAACCCTGTTCTGAAAAAGGCAGGCGTTGTGGATGCCGGTGGCAAGGGCTGGCTGTTCGTGCTGGAAGCTATGCTGTTGGCTCTCCGGGGCGAGGACATCGTAGTGCCTGAAAATCTGGGCAGCAGCGAAGTGCGGGAACAGGCTGATTTCTCTGATTTTGACGATTCCGAGATTACCTTCACCTACTGTACCGAGTTCATCATCTCCCGGGAAAATGACAACGATCCCGAAAAGCTCCGGGACTTCCTGTCCAGCCTGGGCGACAGCCTGGTGCTGGTGGACGACGAGGAGATCATCAAGGTCCACGTCCACACCAACGACCCCGGCAAGGCATTGCACGAGGCCATTGAATATGGCTCTTTCGTCACTGTCAAGATTGAAAACATGCGTCTGCAACACACCGAAAAGGTGATGAGCGAGCAGGAGCTGGCACCCAAGATCGCCGAGCCTGAAAAGGCTCTGGGCGTGGTGTCCGTCTGTGTTGGCGACGGCATCGGCGATGTGTTTATGAATCTGGGCGTGGATGGCCTCATTTCCGGCGGCCAGACCATGAACCCCAGCACCCAGGACATCCTGGAAGTGGTCAACCAGGTTCCTGCCGAGACGGTCTTTGTTCTGCCCAACAACAAAAACATCATTATGGCCGCACAACAGGTGGATGCTCTGACTCCCAAGAACGTGATCGTGATTGAGAGCAAGACCATCCCCCAGGGCATTACCGCCATGCTGAACTTCAATCCCGAAGGCACAGTGGAAGAAAACACCGAGGCTCTGACCGAGGCACTGGGCACTGTGGAGACCATGCAGATCACCTACGCCGCCCGGAATTCCGATTTTGACGGCCATCTGATCCACGAGGGTGACTATCTGGCCATCTGGAACGGTCTGTTCGGCACCAGCCGGGATATCAAGGTGCTGCTCAAATCTCTGGCCGAAAAGGTACGCAGCGAGGGCCGGGAGTACATCACCATTTACTATGGTGCTGATATTTCCGAAAAGCAGGCACAAAAAGCCGCTGATCTGTTCAGCGACATCTGTCCCGATGCGGATGTGAACCTGATCAACGGCGGTCAGCCGGTCTACTATTACCTGATTTCTGCTGAATAAGTTGCTGTAAAAAGCCTGCCACGAAAGCGGCAGGCTTTTTTTATTTGATAGTCAAGAGATCATATCATAATACCTATTGTATACCTCATACAGCATATCCTCGGACATCCATTGAACGGTCTGCTGTACGAGTTGGATTTCCAAAAATTCTTTGGCTACCCAACGGCCATTTATTTTGTAGACCTCAATAGTACGCACTTGCTCTTCGGGTTCATCCAGCTTGCTGCCCTTGATAATGATATTGGCTTCTAACGCATAGCCTTCTGTTACCTCAGCATCCTCTAATTCCCGATACAGATTTTTCATTGCCGTAATATATAGTCTTGCTTGGAGAAGGGACAACTTAGCGGACTCCGCAAATTCTTTCCAGTCCTCAAAGTCAAAGTCATCTGTATATTCAACAACGGCTTGCAAGACTTGGGCAAAGTCTTGCAAATGACTCTCAAATTCGCTTAATTCCTTGCTGTTTAATTCGTCTTTGTCCTCAATCTTATAACTGTATTCATAATTCATTCCGTACTCAGATTCCCGGTATTCTACATCATCCTCGAAGTCTTCGCCAACTTCCTTTAAGTAATCCAAGGACATGCGGTTACAAATTTCCAAAAACCTATATTCTTCCTCTGCGAAGCCGTTCAGAATAGCACTTTCTTTATCCAAGGAATAACTTCTGCTGTTCATGTAATCTATGTAGCAGTTTAGCGGAGTCTTGTAGGTATTCATAGCGGTATCTGTCAGATGGTTATATAAAAGCAGACCACCGCCAACCATGATCGCCGCCACAACGGCGATAATAAGCCACGCTTTCCAAGAAAGATGCGCCAGCCTTTGAAGAAAACCCTTAAAGCCTTTTGGGGGAGCAGATGTAATGATTTCGTTTTCCATTGATATACCTCCTTATATGTGCGGTCTTTGCCACATTCGATAATATTTTAGGACATATTGTCCAAAATGTCAATAGGACATATCGTCCTATTGTATGCTATTAAGGGTGATATGTATGAAATTACGAATTCGTGATCTGCGGGAAGACCGGGATTTGAAGCAAAAACAAATTGCGGACTATTTGATGTGCGACCAGTCCTTATATTCCAAATACGAGCGTGGCGAACGGCCAATGCCCTTGGAATTCGCCGACGCTCTGGCGGATTTTTATGGTGTCAGCGTGGACTATCTGCTATGTCGGACGAACATCAAACAACCTTATCCGAAAAAATGAACGCCTCTGCCTTCCGACAGGGGCGTTCTTATACCCTCCCCCGGGGGGGGAGGGTGTCAGGCGAATAGGCTGACGGGAGAGATACGGCGGCAGAACAGGGATTGGTAGATGCCTATGCGTTGGAAAAAAACCAGAATTACCGCCCGCATTCCTCATCCGTCAAAAATCAAAGATTTTTGACACCTTCCCCCCGGGGGAAGGCTTTGGCATCTGCAATAACAGAAAGAAGCCTGCCGCTTTCGCGGCAGGCTTTCGTGTTTCGTGTACCCAAAGGCTCCCTCTGACGAGGGAGGCTTTGGTGCGGTGCATACTTATGGTTTACTTTTTCTGGTGATTGCCCAAACACCCCAGCAAAGTCCGCATACAACAAGCAGACCAAAGGAGAGAACTACGAAGAAAAGGTAGCCCAAAGCATCCCATCCGCCAACATTGATACTGATAATATAAAGAACAATCGCTGCGATGGTAAGCAGAGCAACAGGCAGAAGTTTGACAAGAGTCTTTTGGGCTTTAAAGCAAAGCAAAAGCTGTAAGACCAAGGTTAGCAGAACACTAAAGAGAACAACCAAAGTAGGAATGTCAATCTCAAAGAAATTTGAATCAAACATAAATTATCCTCCCTTTATCAAGTTTATCGGTCTGCTCCATTACATAGTATCACATAAAAGCGTAAAAAACAAGGACAGGCACAACCAATGAAAAGTTGTGCCTGTTAACTGTTTTATACTCTTTCGAAATCCTCCGCACCGTGTTTGCACAGAGGGCAGATGAAATCGGCGGGCAGGTCCTCGCCCTCGTAGACATATCCGCAAATCTTGCAGACCCAGCCGGCCTTTTTCTCAGCGGCGGCAGCAGGCTTGGGCTTGACATGATCGAAATAGTACTGATAGGTCATGCTGGGCACGTCGCCCAGCACATGAGCCTCGGTGACCTCGGCAATGAACAGGGTATGTGTGCCCCAATCATAGCTCTCCACCACCTTGCCGGACAGGACGGCATTGCAGTTTTCCGGGATATAACGCAGGCCGTTTTCGGTGCGGTCATCGTAGGAAACGGTTGCAAACTTGTCCGTATCCCGGCCGGAGCAGAAGCCGAACTGCTGGAACATGGCAAAAGGTGCATCCTCATTCAGAACGGATACGTTGAACACGCCGGTGCGTACGATCATATCGTGGGTGAAGTTGGCTTTATTCACAGCGATCTGGATCCGCTTGGGATTATCGGTGATCAGGCCAGCGGTGTTGATGATACAGCCGTTGTCCTTGCCGTTTTCCCGGGCAGTGAGGACAAACAGACCGTAACTGAGTTTGAACACGGCGTTGTTGTCCAGTTTGGGTGCAGGTGCGTCATTGGGAGCGGGCAGAATGGATTCTGCCAAAGCGTCCGCAACGGCATCCAGCTGGGACAGCTGGTTTTCTTTCAAAGCGGAACGGATGGTCACGCCGGTATCCAGAATATTCATATTCTTGCACTTACTGAGCATTTCCCGCATCAGCTTGCCGGAAGTGGGTGCCCAGGAGCCGTTTTCCAACAGGGCAACGGTGCGGTTTTGCAGATTGTGGGCCACCAGATCGCTGAGCAGAGCCTCCATGCAGACGAAAATGCCGGCATTGTAGGTGGTGGACGCGAAGACCAGATGGCTGTACCGGAATGCGGCGGCCACGATGTCGGAAGCGGGGGTCACGGAAACGTCGAAAATCCGGGTCTTGATACCCTTTTCTCTCAGCTTGACCGCCAGAATTTCCACAGCGTTTTCGGTGTTGCCGTAGACGGAGGCGTAGGCGATCATCACGCCGGTCTCTTCCGGTGTATAGGATGCCCAATGGAGATATTTGTCGATGAAATAGCCGATGTTCTTCCGCCACACGAAACCGTGCAAGGGGCAGACCATCTTGATATCCAGCATGGTGGCCTTGGTCAGCAAGGCAGTGACCTGCTGGCCGTATTTGCCCACGATGTTGGTATAGTAACGCCGTGCTTCATCCAGATAATCCCGGTCGAAGTCCACCTCGTCAGCAAACAATGCACCGTTCAAAGCACCGAAGGTGCCGAAGGCATCGGCGGAGAACAGAATGCCGTCGGTGGTGTCGAAGGATACCATAACCTCGGGCCAGTGGACCATAGGGGCCTTTACAAAGCAAAAATTGTGACGGCCGGTGGAGAAAACTTCCCCTTCCTTGGCCTCCACCCAGCGGCTGTCCACATCAAAGTCAAAAAACTGCTTGATCATGTTCCGGGTGGCCACGTTGCAGACGATCTTCACCTCAGGATAACGCAGTACCAGATCCTCCAAAACGGCGGAATGGTCCGGCTCCATGTGGTGGACAAATACATAGTCCAGTTTGCGGCCATTCAGCACAGCGGCCACATTTTCAAAGAAAACCTTGGCGACCGCCTTGTCAACGGTATCGAACAGAACGGTCTTTTCGTCCAGCAGGACATAGGCGTTGTAGGAAACGCCGTCAGGCACGGAATACACGCCCTCAAACATGGCTAGCCGCCGGTCATTGGCACCGACCCAGAAAAGATCGTCTTGAATTTTACGAATATTATACATAGTTTTCTCCTTTAATGTTGTGCGTCCAGAATCAATTTAAATGCGCCATATGCACCTGCATCGTTGCCGAGAGAAGCCCGCGCAAAGCGGATGGATCTGGCTTCCGGAAAAATGTACTTGTCGAAATAGCGTTTTGCACCCTCCAAAAGGGGCTGACCGGCCCGGCTCACGCCGCCGCCCAGGACCACTACTTCCGGATCGGTGACACAGCACACCGCCGCCAAAAACTGGCCCATGTAAGTATAGACCTGCTCCAAAATTTCCAGAGCCAAAGCGTCCTTTTGGTTGCCGGCATCAAACACATCCTTGCAGGTCAGCGGCTGAACGTTTCGCAAAATGCTGTCCCGGTGGCTGAGGGCCAGACGTTTTTTTGCCAGACGCACAATGCCGGTAGCGGAGCAATACTGCTCGACACAGCCGTATTTACCACAGGTACACTGCTCAGTCTCGTCCCGTTCTACGGTGATATGTCCGATCTCCCCCGCCGCACCGTGGACGCCGTTAAGGGGCTTGCCGTTTATGACAATACCGCCGCCTACGCCGGTGCCAAAGGTTGCCAGCACCATATTGTCGCATCCGGTGCCGCTGCCTTTCCAGAGTTCGCCCAAGGCAGCCATGTTGGCATCGTTGCCGGCTTTTACAGGGAAACCGGTGAGGTTACCCAAAGCATCATGCACATTAAATTCACCCCAACCCAGGTTGTCACAGCCGTTCACATTGCCGTGGTCATCCACCGGGCCGGGTACGCCGATGCCGATACCCAGAATGCTCTGCCGGTCTATCTTCTTATCATCTAAATGTTTTTGAACAGAAGCAGCAATATCCGGCAAAATCTGACTGCCTTCATTTTGGGTCACGGTGGGAATTTCCCACTTGTCCAGCATCGTTCCGCTTTCGTCGAAAAACGCGATCTTGACAGTAGTACCGCCCAGATCTACGCCAAAGCCATATTTCATAGGTTTCTCCTTTCAAGAGAATCGCGAACCTATTATACAGGATAACCCGGAAAATTACCAGTCCCCGGACTCATTTTTTCCAAGACTTTTTCAAATAAAGGGGCAGAATTGCGTAGGCAACGCACAGCAATGCCACACCGGAGTCGGCAAAAACCGCCGCCCACATAGAAGCATAACCCAAAATACCCAAGATCATCACCACCAGTTTTACAGCCAAGGCAAAAACGACCGTCTGCCGGGCTGTGCGTTGGGTCTGGATGGCAATGCGGATTGCTTCCGAAATAGCCGCAGCTTGGGATTTCATGAACACCACGTCCGCCGCTTCAATGGCGGCATCCGCACCGCTTCCCATGGCTGCACCCACGTCGCTTCCGGAGAGGACAACCGCATCGTTGATGCCGTCGCCCACAAACATCACCGGGCCCTGTTTTTCCCGGATGGCCTTCAAAACTTCCAGTTTTTCCTCCGGAAGGAGACGGGCACGGACTTCGTCAATATTCAAAAGCTCGCCCACTTCCCGGGCGGTGGACTCCTCATCACCGGTGAGCATGGCGGTATGGATGCCCATTTTGTGCAGCTGCCGAATGGTTTGGGCCGCATCGGGCTTGATGGTGTCGCCCAATACCAGCCAGCCTAGCAGTACGCCGTTTTCGGCTACATATACCCGGGTGCCGGACGCTTTGTCTACATCAATTCCATAGCGTTTCATCAGCTTTTCATTGCCGCAAAGGATTTCTTTTCCATCCGCTGTGGCACGGATGCCATGGCCGGCAATTTCCTCCACCTGCTCCGGCTGGGGCAGAGAAAGGCCGTCTGCAGCAGATACGATGCTGACAGCAATGGGATGGATGGAGTACTGTTCGCATCCGGCACACAGAGCCAGCACCTGCTCACCGCCCACCACTTCCTGCACGGAAAAATCTCCCTTGGTCACCGTTCCGGTCTTGTCCAGCACCACAGCCTTGATGCCGGAAAGGGTTTCCAGGGTCAGTCCGCTTTTGAAAAGGATTCCCTGTTTTCCGCCTACGCCGATCCCGGAGAAAAAGGCCAGGGGAACGCTCAAGACCAAAGCACAGGGGCAACTCATGACCAAAAAAGACAGGGCCGTATACACCCAGTAATTCCACTGGCCGGTCACAAACGACGGCACAAGGGCAACCAGCAGAGCAACGCCCACCACGATGGGGGTATAAATTCTGGCAAAACGGGTGATGAAACGGTCCATCTTCGGTTTGCCCGCGGCGGCAGACTCCACGCTTTCCAGAATACGGGTGACCATGGAAGTCTGCAACGTCTTTTCCGCCCGGATGGTCATCTGCCCCGACGTATTTACACAGCCGGAGATTACGCTGTCCCCGGGTTTGACGGATACGGGCACCGGTTCGCCGGTAATGGGTGCGGTGTCGATGCGGCTCTCACCGCTGACCACCACACCGTCCAAAGGAATCCGGTCACCGGGGCGTACCAGCAAAAGGTCACCGATTTGTGCATCGGCGGCGGGGATGGTAACGGCGGTGTCGCCGTCCATACGCAGTACTGCTTCCGGACGCAGATCCACCGCTTCCATAATTTGCTTGCGGCTCTTCTCCACGGCCCGGTGCTCAAAAAATTCGCCCACCCGGTAAAAAAGCATCACGCCCACCGCTTCCGGGAATTCTCCGATGGCGAAGGCTCCCAAAGTGGCGATGCTCATGAGGAAATTTTCGTCAAAAACACGGCCTTTGATCAGGTTTTTTGCCGCTTTGGTCAGCACTTCCCAGCCTAAAATCAGGTAAGCAGCCACAAAAAGCAACACTTGAGCAGGAATCACAAAGCCCAAAAACAAGCCAATGACAAACAGCCCGGCACCAAGGATCAGCGCCCAGGGGGATTCTTTTTCCTCGTGATGGTGGTCGTGATAATGGTCATGGCAGTGGCAATTTTCATGGTTGTGGGAGTGGGGATGGGTGTGTATTTCCACTTCGCTTTCCACAGTTCGGGCGATTTCAGTCAGTTTTTCAATCAATGTGTCCGGATCTTCCGCCGTCAGCCGCAGCTGCCGGGTGGCAAAAGTGATGGTGGCTTGCTTCACCGCCGGCAAGGCATTGAATTTTTCTTCGATTTTGGCCGCACAGTTGGCACAGTCCAGGTTTTCTATGTAATAAATCTTCTGCTCCACGTAAAACACTCCTTTAATTCCATGTATGAGCAACTATTCATATGTATAATATGAGTATACACCCTACTGCATACCTTGTCAATAGGGTGTACGGTCCTTTATGCGTCCAATTTGGATTCTACCGTTATTTTTTCACTGGTTACCGGATGGACAAATTCAATTTTTTTCGCACAGAGCCGCTGGGTAAAGATGCCCATTTCGCTACTGACTGTCTGGGACTGGGCGGTGCCGTATTGGGGATCGCCCAGAATGGGAAAGCCCATATGGGAACAATGCAAACGCAGCTGGTGGGTTCTGCCGGTAATGGGACGCAGTTCTAGTTTACATAACATTCCACTTCGTTCCAGTACCCGGTATTCCGTCACCGATGGTTTTCCATCCTCACGAATTTCCCGGAGCAGGCTGGGCAAGGGCTTGCGGGCAATAGGGGCGTCGATGACGCCTGCATCCTCTGCCGGGCCGCCAACGGTAACGGCATGGTAAATCTTTTGCAGCTGCGATGCTTGGAGCAGGTGGTTGATGTGACCGTTTTTCGCCAACAGCACCACGCCGAAAGTGTCCCTGTCCAGCCGGGTCAAGGGATGAAAGGCACAGTTTTGCCCGGTTTTTTCGTAGTAGCCCATGACAAAATTCGCCAGCGTTCCGGTATTCCGGGAACGGGAAGGATGAATCAGCATGCCCGCAGGCTTGTCCACAGCCAGGATGTGTTCATCCTCGTAAAGAATCGTCAGCTCGCCTTGCTCTGCCGGGTATTCCACCGTCGGTGCATCCATCAAAACGGTGATGGTATCCCCTGTCCGCACTGCATAGTCCGTATGCTCCGGTTTTCCGTTGACCAGAATCTTTTCATGCCATTTCAGCCGGTTGATCAGCCCCGTGGACATGGCCATTTCATTTTGCAAAAAGGATGACAGCCGACCATCCCGGGTGGCAATATGGATAAGGTTCATATACACACCTCCATTTAACCGTGTCATTGCGAACCAGTGCGCACACTGGTGTGGCAATCTCCCGGACATTTCGGAAATCCGATGGGGATTGCCACGTCGCTTCGCTCCTCGCAATGACATAGCAAAAAGGTCTGCCGCGGTTGCAGCAGACCTTTCAAAAACTTAGTTCAGAGCAGCCTTTGCCTTCTCAACGATGGCTGCGAAAGCAGCGGTGTCGTGAATAGCCATTTCGGCCAGGCTCTTGCGGTTCAGTTCGATGCCGGCCTTCTTCACGCCGTTCATGAACTTGGAGTAGTTCAGACCGTAGGGAGCGACAGCAGCGCTCAAACGGGCGATCCACATGGTGCGGTAAGCACGCTTCTTCTGCTTGCGGCCTTCGAAAGCGTAGTTGCCGGACTTCATAACGGCCTGCTTGGCCATCTTGAAGTGCTTGGACTTGGAACCCCAGTAGCCCTTAGCCAGCTTCAGGGTAGCATTTCTTCTTTTGCGCGTCATCATTGCGCCTTTAACTCTTGCCATTTGTCTATCCTCCTATTCTTACTTGTAGGGAATCATCTTCTTGATTGCTTCTACATTGGTAACATCAGCGTAGGCAGTTGCACGAAGATGACGGGTCCGCTTGGTGGTCTTCTTGGTGAGGATATGGCTCTTGTAAGCGTGTGCTCTCTTAACCTTACCGCTCTTGGTCAGGTTGAATCTTTTCTTAGCACCGCTATGGGTTTTCAGCTTGGGCATAGTAGGTTCTCCTTCCGTATCTTTGGTTAATTTATTTACTATTCTTAGGTGTGAGGAACATCGCCATGAAGCGACCTTCCAGTTTGGGGTTCTTTTCCATGTTGGCGATTTCAGCACAACTTGCGGCAAAGTCCATCAACAGCTTTTCACCCAGATTGGTATGTGCCATTTCACGGCCGCGGAAGCGGACGCTGACCTTTACCCGGTTGCCGTCTGCCAGGAATTTCTGAGCAGCCTTGATCTTGGTGTTCAGGTCATTGGTGTCGATGCTGGGACTCATGCGGATCTCCTTGATCTCCACGACCTTCTGGTTCTTTTTGGCTTCCTTCTCACGCTTCTTCTGGTCAAAGCAGAACTTGGAATAATCCATGATCTTGCAGACCGGAGGAACGGCGTTGGGAGAGATCTTCACCAGATCCAAGCCCTGCTCGTCGGCAATGGCGTTGGCCTGTTCGGCAGACATGATGCCCAACTGAGCACCGTCTTCACCGATGACACGAAGTTCCTTATCCCGGATCTCCTCATTGAGTTGATGATCTAACTTTGCGATGGTAAGCACCTCCATTATTCGCAAAAAAGCGGATGCCAAAGCATCCGCACATTCACACAGAAATCCCATATGGGAAAAGTGGAATATAAACCGTTTCGCGTTCGCTTGCGGTGAGGCGGATGTTCAGCCTTCTTCATTACCTGTGCATTCTAGCACAGTTTTTTTCCCTTGTCAAGGGTATTTTATTGAAAAAAATGTGTTTTATACCTGCAAAAAGCGGATAAAGTTATGGTAGAGCAGTCACCATGGTGCCCGGACCCGGGCGGAAGGACGAAAGTACCTGAATTGCGACACCATGTTCTTTCGCCAGTTCCACGCACCGGTCATGAAGCACCTGTGCACCCTGCCGGGCGAGGGTCAGCATATGGTCATAGCTGATGGTGTCAAACCGGGTTGCACCCGGGAATATCCGGGGATCCCGATCATAGACCCCATCCACATCCGTATAGATCTGGCATTTGTCCGCACCCAAAAATGCCGCCAGTGCCACGGCGGTGGTATCCGATCCGCCTCGGCCCAATGTCGTGATATCTCCCGTGCTGTTGATCCCCTGAAAACCGGTGACTACCACGATCTTCCCTGCCGCCAGTTCCCTTTGGATGCGGTCGCCGGAGAGTTGCAGCACCCGGGCATCTCCATGATGGTCCTCCGTCAGCAGTCCTGCCTGCCAGCCGGTCAAGCTTACCGCACGATGCCCCATTTCTTCCAGTGCCATGGCCATAAGGCTGGCGGACATCTGCTCCCCCGCACTCAAATAGCTGTCCAGTTCCCGCTTTGGCGGCGTAGCCGAAATGGCCGCAGCGGTGGAAATTAAACGATCCGTGGTGTCCCCCTGGGCGGATACAACCACCACGACCTGATCCCCCGCTTCTGCCGTGTGGATGGCCCGCCTTGCCGCCCGGTGGATCCGGGATACATCTGCCAGAGAGCTTCCGCCGAATTTTTGCACGATTCGCATCTTGTTCACCTCCATGCTATTGTACGCAATGGGGCGAATAATGGTGCAAAACGAAAAAACAGGTCTGCAAAAGCAGACCTGTTAAAGATATCGCTTAACCGGCAATAATATCCGCCTTGATAACACCGGCAGAGCTTCCCAATTCACTCAGAAGCTGTTCCAGAGATACGTCCATATCCGACAATTCTGCGGAAATGGTGACCAGAGCATGGCCATTGGTGGGAATGATGGAATTGATGGTCAAAACATTGGCCTTCCGCTCGGCGTACACCATCAGCAAGGCAGAGAGAACGCCGGGTTCGTCGTGAAGCATCAGCTGGAACGTGATGATCCGGCCCTTGGTCATGTTCTGGAAGGGCAGAATGGCATCCCGGTATTTATAAAAGGCGCTGCGGCTGATCTCCATACGCTTGGCAGCCTCGTTGACAGTGGAAACTTCACCGGTGGTCAGTAATCTTTTCGCCTCGGCCACTTTCAAAAAAATCTCCGGCAATGCGGATGCTTCAATAATGTAATACTTGGGTTGCTTGGCCATAAAATAGCCTCCTTCGGCATATCACATGAATTTATACAGCCATTGTAACACATCTTTTTAAAAAAGCAACCCCCAGTTGTGGACTTTTGTCTCAGAAAGGAGAACACATGACCCCATTTCTTTCACGTAAGCTGCCTGTCATTGCTTTGATCGTGATGCTTTCATGGCTTAGCCTGCGGTTTTTACTGCCCATTGCCCTGCCCTTCCTGCTGGCGGCCCTGCTGGCTTTTGCGGCTGAGCCTTTGGTCGGCAGTCTGAATCGACATCTCCGGCTGCCCCGGGGAGCCGCCGCCGCTGTGGGTGTCACCGTGGTGCTGGCATTGACGGTGCTTTTGCTCCTTGCTTTTTGTGCGTTTCTGGTGAAAGAATTGGGGGCATTGGCGGGAATCTTGCCGGATCTGGAAGACGCCACATCCTCCGGACTGGATTCTCTGGAGCTTTGGCTGCTGAATCTGGCACAAAAAACGCCGGATGGCATCAGTCCGATACTGGTGCACGGCGTGGAAGGGATGTTCTCCAACGGCAGTGCCCTGCTGGACGGCCTGACCGGGCGGCTTCTGAATCTTGCCACGTCCGTATTAAAGGCTTTGCCGGACAGTGCTTTGGGCCTTGGTACCTGGATTTTGGCTTCCTTTATGATCTCCGCCCGGCTTCCCAAAATCCGCACCTGGATTCAAACTCATCTACCCCAAGCATGGTACGAAAAATATGCCCCCTGGTTGCAGACTTTGAAAAAGACAGTCTGCGGCTGGCTTCTGGCCCAGTCCAAACTGGTGGGCATCACATTCGGTATTCTGGTCGTGGGCTTTTTGCTTTTGCAGATTGAACACGCCGTTTTGTGGGCGGCCGCCACCTGTCTTGTGGACATTCTTCCCGTTCTGGGCACGGGCACAGTGCTGATTCCCTGGAGTTTGGTCTGTTTCTTGCAGGGCGACAGTCTGCGGGCAATCGGATTGCTGGCGATCTATATCGTCATCAGCCTGCTCCGTTCCGTACTGGAGCCACGCTTTGTGGGCAAACAATTGGGCTTGGATCCACTGATCACGCTCCTTGCCATTTACGCCGGATACCGGCTTGGGGGCTTGCCGGGTATGCTCCTTGCCCCCATTTTGGCCGTCACCGCCACCCAAATATTTCTCCAAGCTAAAAAGTAACGACAATTCCGACAAAATTCCAAAGTGCCTATTGTGCAAACGCCATGTTTTTGATATAATATTTAGAAAAAAGTTATATTGGATGTGTATTGCCTTGAAGTATGGAATTTGGAATGTATCGAACCCGGATGTGAATGCTGTAAACACCTTGGTAGGGGCAGGCTATGCCCCTCTGGCTGCCATGATTCTCTCCGCCCGGGGAGTTGGAGATGCCCAAGCCGCGAAAAAACAGCTGTCCTGCGACACCCCTCTGCTGGACCCCTATCTGATGACGGATATGGATCTTGCCGCAGGTCGGGTGGGCCTTGCCATGACCCGTGGGGAAAAGATCGCCGTGTTCGGTGACTATGACGTGGACGGCATCACCGCCACCTGTCTGCTGACGGATTTTTTACGCCGCCACGGTGCGGACTGCATCAGCTACATCCCCGGTCGTCTGGAAGAAGGCTACGGTCTGAACCCTATCGCCATTGATTATCTGCATAAACAGGGTGTCAAGCTCATTGTCACCGTGGACTGCGGCATCACCGCCGTGGCCGAGGCACAGCTGTGCAAGCAGTTGGGCATCGATCTGGTCATCACTGACCATCATGAATGTAAAGAACAGCTTCCGGACGCCATTGCGGTGGTGGATCCCCATCGCCCGGACGGTGGCTATCCCCATATGACCCTTTCCGGTGTGGGCGTGGCATTTAAGCTGGCCGCCGCTCTGACCGGAGATCAGGAAGCCGTCCTGCGGGACTATGCGGACATGGTCTGCTTGGGCACGGTGGCAGATGTTATGCCCCTGGTGGGAGAAAACCGAATCTTTGTGACCCGGGGGTTGAAGTCCCTGCAGCGAACCACTCGCCCCGGACTTAAGAGTCTCATGGCGGAAGCCGGCTGTGACCCCGCCAATCTCTCTGCCGCCTCCATTGGCTATGTCCTTGCCCCCCGGATTAACGCCGCCGGCCGTATGGGCCGCATTGAGCTGGCTCTGGAGCTGTTCCTCACCAAAAACCCG
>JAZOBY010000075.1:0-46230 GCA_045596215.1 Faecousia sp. | reverse complement strand
ATATATTGTGCTAACACTATCGGGAAGATCTGCTTCAAGCAGAGCAGAACAACCATCAAATGCGTGGAAACCGATTGTCTTTAATCCTTCTGCAAAGGCAATATCTGTTAGTCCGGTGCAACTTGAAAATGCATAGTCGTTTACAGTTATCAAATCATCAGGTAGTTCTACCGTTTTTAGATTTGTGCAACCACTAAAGGCTGATGAACCAATAGTAGTGACCGTATCCGGGATTATTACAGAAGATATTGTTTTCTTGTTTGCAAAAGCGGAATTGCCTATCGCTGTTACGGGAAGATCGTTTATCTTTTCAGGAATAACAATATCCGATACACACATTTTAAAATAATCTTCCGAAGGTTCTTCAGTCCACTCGCAAATATAATACATTATTCCGGAAGCATCATCCCAACGGTGATTACTGTAATAAATATGTGCAGTATCCGCATTTCCATTGGGTTCACCAGGATCCCAGTTTGTATAACCGAGAACCTCTCCATCTACCCACTGCCATAAACCATCTGCCTTATACGCACCAATCCAACGATTGCCTGAGGGGGCAAATCCTAACAAACGTGAAATTAATGCCTGCTCATTTTCATCGTTAATTGAAACTAATTGTCCGCCAACGCTTTCGCAATTTGCTTTTGCTGCTTCCCACGAGAGTTTGTTTTGGCTGAGACCATAATAATGTCCGTTATACTCTAAACCATAAAACTTATATTCAGAGAAAACATTTTCGGGGGGCAGTTCTTCCCATTCGCAAATATATTTTAAGTTTTCAGAATCGGGGAAATCATTCCACTTGAAATTACCAATGTAAATACCTGCAAAATTTTCTTTATTGCCGTCGACACCATCATTTCCATCATTAGGCTCACCAGAGTTCCAATTCGTATAGGAAAATTCTTCTCCGGTGCACCAAGTCCATTCGCCCTCGGTCGTTTCATCAGTAGCTCCGATCCAAGCGGTAGTAGATGTATCATAAGAAAACAGCTTCTGAACAGCCTTTTGTTCTTCTTCATCAGAAATGGTAACAAGGTGTCCACCATTCGCTTCGCAATCAGCTTTTGCTTCAGCCCAAGTTTTGGTATTGACACTCAAGCCATAATAATGTCCATTGTACTGAATACCATAGAACAACGAACTATCCTTAGACGGGTTGTATCCCGTAATAGTTACACCCATTCCGTCAGATGTCCACGAAAAACCATTTTCGTCCGTACCGCTTGTGGCTTCAGACGTCGCAACAGAATCAGCCTTCATAACAGAATCCGTCGCCGTTACAGGAAAAGTAATTCCATTGAGCGCAGTGAGCATAATGCTCATCGCCAAAACAAGAGAAAGTATTCTTTTGGTTTTTGATTTTTTCATGTTCATACTCCTTCCAATTTTGCGAAATAAAAATGCGGCTACCGAAGCAGCCGCACAAAAAACGCAAACTCCGATAGTCGCCAAACTATATCGATAAGGAACTAATATGTACATACCGATGGAATTTGCATTTTTATCAAATTCAAGGTATGTACGCAAAAAGGGTATACTACCCCCACGATAAAAGTTCCTCATCTTATATCGTTATAGTTTGGCATAATCCAGTTTAGCACAAATTTCCACAGTATTCAAGATTTATTTACCAAATACTCCCTGTTTTATCGATGTTAGACTGCGATCTCAATGATTATGCATCAGAAAACGACGCGCCGCCGACGGGATCGACGAAAATGGATAGAAACAGTTACAAATGGATGCAAATGGCTCTAACAATAACAAAAATACCCCTTGGGGTCCAAACTCGTTGGATTCCAAGGGGTTTACTCTATTCTGGCAAGGCTCGACTGACAAAAAAGAGACGATCTTTCGATCGTCTCTTTGGTGGGCGAGGCGGGACTTGAACCCGCACGTCCGTAATGGACACTAGAACCTGAATCTAGCGAGTCTACCAATTCCACCACTCGCCCATTTCCGGAAAGGCTTTTGCCTGACCGCTTGGCTATAATACCACGCGTTGCAAAATTTGTCAACACCTTTTTTCCGGTTTTAGAAAAGTTTTTTAATCCTTATAATACAGCATGCAATGGCAGTATCCCTTAAAATCCGGATCCTCGATCTGAGCACGGAATTCTGCACAAATACACTTGTTTTCTTCGGTACGCTGTAACCGGCACGGACAATAGCCGCCGGTACGCTTCAAGCCCTCCCGGATTGCATTAACCATTTCTTTATCTTCGTTCAATCTGACTGCCATAGGTATGCCCCCTTTTTATCAATTATAACATACATGTCAACAAATGAAAAAGTACTTCTCTTTTTCGCCGTTCTCTGCTATAATGATGACAACACATTCAGGAGGGCGAAAGATGAGCTTTCTTCCCATTAATAAACAGGAAATGCTTGATCGCGGCTGGGAATGCTGTGATTTCGTGTATATTATCGGGGATGCCTATGTGGACCATCCCTCATTTGGCCATGCCATTATCAGCCGGGTGCTGGAATCTCACGGTTACAGCGTGGGTATCATCTCTCAGCCGGACTGGAAAAATCCCAAGTCCGTCGATGTTTTTGGCCGTCCCCGTTTGGGATTTCTGGTTTCCGGCGGCAACATGGACTCCATGGTCAACCACTATTCCGTCACCAAACACAAACGAAAGACAGATGCCTTTACACCCGGCGGCGTTATGGGCAAGCGGCCCGACTACGCCACCGTCGTCTACTGCAATCTGATCCGTCAGCTCTACAAAGACGTTCCCATTCTCATCGGTGGAATTGAGGCCAGCCTGCGGCGTTTGGGTCACTATGATTACTGGTCAGAGGGCATGAAACGTTCCATTCTTTTGGATTCCCAGGCAGATCTTTTAATGTACGGTATGGGAGAAAAGAGCATTATTGAAATTGCGGACGCCCTCAACTCCGGCCTGAACATCAAGGATATAACCTATATCGACGGTACAGTATTCAAAACCACCGAGCCGGATGGGAGCCTTCCCACCATCACGCTCCCCTCTTTTGAGGAGATCAAAGCAAATAAGCGGAAATACGCGGAATCCTTTAAGGTTCAGTACGGCAACTGTGATCCTTTTACCGCCAAGCGGCTGGTGGAGTCCTACGGAAAGGAATTTGTGGTTCAGAATCCGCCACAGAAGCCTCTGACCCAGGAAGAAATGGACGCTGTTTACGCCCTGCCCTACATGCGTACCTGGCACCCCAGCTACACCAAGGCCGGCGGCGTACCGGCCATCGAAGAAGTAAAATTCAGTCTCACCAGCTGCCGCGGTTGCTTCGGTGCTTGCTCTTTCTGTGCACTGACGTTTCACCAAGGACGTATTATTCAGTCCAGAAGCCACGAGTCCATTTTGGATGAGGCGGCAAAGATCGTCAAAGAAAAGGATTTCAAGGGCTATATTCACGACGTGGGTGGCCCGACGGCCAATTTCCGTGCACCTGCTTGCGACAAGCAGCTGACCAAGGGTGCGTGCGGCGGACGGCAATGCCTGTTCCCCGCTCCCTGCAAAAATCTGAAAGCCGATCACTCCGACTATGTTGCACTTCTGCGGAAACTGCGGAAGATCGAAGGCGTAAAAAAAGTATTTGTCCGAAGTGGCATCCGCTTTGACTATCTGCTGGCAGACAAGAAGGATACCTTCTTCAAGGAGCTTGTCCAATATCACATCTCCGGGCAGTTGAAAGTCGCCCCGGAGCATGTCTCTGATGCGGTTTTGATGCGTATGGGCAAACCCAAAAATTCTGTCTACAATCGCTTTGTGGAAAAGTATTACGCACTGAACAAACAGTACGGCATGAACCAGTACCTTGTCCCCTATCTCATGTCCAGCCATCCCGGCTCTACTATGAAAGAGGCGGTTGAGCTGGCGGAGTATATCCGGGATATGGGTTACAATCCGGAACAGGTGCAGGACTTCTACCCCACCCCCTCCACCCTGTCTACGGTGATGTACTACACAGGCCTTGACCCCCGGACGATGGAGAAAGTATATGTGCCCACCGATCCCCATGAAAAGGCCATGCAACGAGCCTTGATTCAATACCGCAACCCCAAAAATTATTACCTGGTGCGTGAGGCTCTCATAAAGGCTCACAGAGAAGACTTGATCGGCTCAGGTCCCAAGTGTTTGATTCGTGCCGTGCCGCCCAAGGCAGGCGGATATGCTGCTAAGCCGCCCGTCAAGAGCAAGCCGCCTGTTAAGAAACCGGCACCGGTACGAAAAGCAATGTCCAAAGCCCCGGTAAAGGGCAGAAAACCAACCAAGAAACGTTAAGGATGGAGATATGATGAAGATCGAATGCGTTTGGGAACACAATGGTAATGACACCTTGCTGTATGCTGCAAACCTCCCCGGAGTATATGCACGGGGAAGCAGCTTGGATGTCGCAATGGGAAAGATGTTGCCGGACGTACGATCTTACCTGTCTTGGGCAGGGCAGCCCATTCCAAACAATGTTACTTTTGAGATTGTAAAGGATGCCATCTGTGATTTAAATATTGCGGATGCAGATTCCGACATTCTCTTTGATTCTGAACGGAAACCCCTCACTTTTGATGAGTATTCCGCATTAAAACTACTTGCCTTGAAGTCTGCCGAAGACTTTTACACACTGTATAAGGCAATTCCAGACATTGACACAAGTGATGCACCGATTCGTAATACATTCTACGGACAAGTTCCCCGTACCGCCCGTGAGATGTATACCCACACAAAAAATGTTACCGCATACTATTTCGGCGAAATCTGCGTTGATGCGGATAATGAAGGTACCATTTTAGAATGCCGGCAAAGAGGATTTGAACGATTGGAATCACATTCCGATTTCCTGTCAAATTCTATATTTGACGGCAGTTATGGCGAACTGTGGACTCTTCGCAAAGTGTTACGCCGCTTTCTGTGGCATGACCGTATCCATGCAAAGGCTATGTATCGGATGGCTGTCCGAGTGTTTGGTTCGGATGTCGTACCGAATGTATTTTGCTTTGAATAAGTTCCCCTCTCTGTTCTGTCCTAAGATTTGATGCATAGAATGTTCCATACATCTGAAATTTGAGGTGGTACTATGGAACATATCGTTAATCAAATCACAGTCCGGGGACAACTGGTGGAACTGCCGGAATTCTCCCACGAAAACCACGGCAAGCGGTTTTTCCGCTTTTATCTGGACATCCCCCGTCTGTCCGGCAATTCTGACTGCCTTCCAGTGGTGGTGGAAGAGCGGATTTTGGACACCCTTGACCTGTCCGGCGGCAATATGCTGACTGTGACTGGGCAAATCCGTTCTCATAACACCCGCACCGGGGGAAGCCGTCACTTGCTGATCTTCATATTTGCATTTTCTGTGATTGCGGAAGACGGTGAACCTTGTAATGACGTGATTATTGAAGGTCCGCTGTGCAAAGAACCTATCTATCGCCGTACTCCCCTTGGGCGGGAGATCTGCGATGCCATGCTGGCTGTTCAGCGGACTTTCCGTCGGGCGGACTATCTGCCCTGCATTTTTTGGGGACGAACCGCTGAGGAAATTGCTCTTTGTCACACCGGGGATCGCATCCGCATTGAAGGAAGACTGCAAAGCCGTACATACATCAAGCGTACGGAGGACGGACAGAAAGAACGGGTTGCGTATGAAATTTCCGCACTTGCGGCACAGATCATAGAACAGGAAACATAACTGCAGCGGCCGGCATTTGTCGGCCGCTTTTCTTTACTTGACGAATGTGCTAAAATGGTGTAAAAGGAGTGAATACCATGGAAGAAAAGGTCAATTCCATTATTGAGATACTGAAAAGCCGCTACCCGGATCCCACCTGTGCTCTGCATTATAAAAAGGACTATGAGCTGATGATCTCCGTGCGGCTTGCCGCACAGTGTACTGACGCCCGGGTGAATCTCATCACCCCTGCCCTGTTTGCCGCTTATCCCACCCTGGAAGCCATGGCAAATGCAGATGTGGGCCATGTGGAGGAGCTGGTACATTCCTGTGGATTTTACAAACACAAAGCCAGAGACATCGTACTGGCCTGTCAGATGCTGATATCCGAATATGGCGGCAAAGTGCCGGATACCATGGAGCAGCTTTTGCGAATCCCCGGTGTGGGCCGCAAGACTGCCAATCTGCTTCTCGGCGATCTGTATCAAACCCCCGGAAGCGTGGTGTGTGACACACACTGCATCCGCATCACCGGCCGTCTGGGCTTGACGGACGGCACAAAAGACCCGGAAAAGTGCGAACAGCAGCTTCGCAAGGTTCTGCCACCGGAAGAAAGCTCCGATTTCTGTCATCGCATTGTATGGTTTGGGCGGGAAGTCTGCACCGCCAGAAGTCCCAAATGTGGAGAGTGTCCGCTGAGCATCTGGTGCAAAGAAGTGGGCGGCCAAAAATAACCGAATTTTGTACCCCTTGTCCGCATAAAGTGTGGACAAGGGGTGATTCTTTTGTCCAGAAAACTGCCTATCTTTTACAGTGCCATGCTTCTGACCGGGGTGAATCTGCTTCTGCGTTTTGTGGGAACATCCTTTCAAGTCTACCTGTCCGGTCGCATTGGTGCTGAGGGCATTGGCCTTTTGCAGTTGGTTCTGAGCGTTGGCTCCATGGCCATGGTAGCCGGCATGGCGGGCATCCGCACCGCCACCATGTATCTGACTGCTGAAGAAGTGGGCCGTAAGCATCCCGGCCGCATCCTATGGGTACTCTCCGGTTGTGCCAAATACAGTTTGGTTGCCAGCACGGCAGTCGCGTTGCTTGTTTACATATTCGCTCCACAGATTTGCAATCATTGGATCGGCCACCCGGAAGTTGTGGATTCCGTGCGACTTTTTGCAGCATTTTTGCCTGTGAACTGCCTGTGCGGCGTGATGGTCGGATACTTCACAGGTGCAAACCGCATCGGCACACTGGCAGCTGTGGAAGTGGCCGAACAGATTTGTACCATGGTCTGTACCGTACTGCTGCTGTCCTTTTGGGCAGGTCATGATGCAGCACGCTCCTGTCAGGCTGTGGTCATGGGCAGCGGCATGGGAACGATTCTGACGCTGTTGAGCCTTGTGATTCTGCGTCTTTTAGAGCGTGCTCCGGCATCAGACAAAGTCCCCGTCGCTGGGCGACTGAAACAAACTGCAATTCCCTTGGCTCTGGCAGACAATCTGCGGACCGGGATCTCCACTGTGGAAAATTTGATTGTTCCGAAAAGGTTGGCTCTCTACGAGGGAATCGCCTCACCCCTTGCCGCATTCGGCACGGTATGCGGCATGGTGTTTCCCATTCTCACCTTTCCCATGGCGATTTTGTTTGGTCTTACGGAATTACTGATTCCGGAGCTGGCACGTTGCAACGCCGCCGGAAGTAAGGATCGGATCATCTATTTGGTGAAGCAGAGCCTGCGTATTGCTCTACTGTTCGGTACAGTTTGCAGTTGCATTTTGTTTCTGGCAGCGGAACCCCTTTGCATGAAACTGTATAACAGCACCGATGCAGGCCGATATCTTCGCTGGTTTGCACCCCTTGCCATCATGCTCTACTGCGATATGGTCACAGACGCCATGATCAAGGGACTGGGCGAGCAAAAAGCGTCTGTTCGATATAACATTTGCACCAATTTTATGGATGTGGTATTGCTTTATTTGCTTTTGCCCCATTATGGAATTGTTGGCTACTTTATCAGCTTCACTGTCACCCATGTGATCAACTTTTTCCTCAGCCTGCGGCGATTGCTGAAAATTACGGGGATCGATATCCGGATCAGCGTTCCCTTGCGATGCATCCTGGCCACCTGTGCAGCCGTATGGATCGCAGGATTTGTTTCTTCTGCCATCTTTCAGGTAAGTTCCGGAATCATCCTTCTTTTCTGCATTTTGATTCTCTTGGGCGTGGTAAGTAAAACGGATGTGCAATGGGTCATGGGGCTAATAAAAAAAGACAGACCCGGCTAAGGGGTCTGTCTTGCAATTAAAGAGCTTTCAAAACTTCCAGCAAAAATTCCCACGTCCGCTTTGTGGAAGCAATACTGAGCTTCTCCCGGCTGGTGTGGATATCCTGCATATCCGGGCCGATGGACACGCAATCCAGTCCCGGCAGCTTTTCGCTGAGCAGGCCGCACTCCAATCCGGCATGGATGGCTACCACTTCCGGCTCTTTGCCGAATAGCCGGGAGAATGTGGCAACCATGGTGTCCCGCAGGTGGGAGTCCTTTTTATATTCCCAGGCGGGGTAATCACCCATCTCGCTGGTGGTTCCATCATAGAACATCGCCAATTCCCGCAGGCGATTCAACAGAACCACTTTTTCCGCATTGACACTGCTACGCACAGCAAAGGTCAATGACAGCTCCTCATCCAGCTTCATAACACCCAGATTCAGACTGGTCTGCACCAAGCCTTCGATATCCTGGCTCATGGCCTGCACGCCGTTGGGTGCGGCGTTAAGCAACGCAATCACTTTTGCAGTACATTCTGTGGTCAGAGCATTGCCACCCAAGGCATCCACATTGTCACCCCGGA
This sequence comes from Faecousia sp., assembly GCA_045596215.1. Lineage (GTDB taxonomy): Bacteria > Bacillota > Clostridia > Oscillospirales > Oscillospiraceae > Faecousia. The sequence goes on along the minus strand of JAZOBY010000075.1, from coordinate 37,726 downwards.
CGATTGCGTAGGGCTCGTCAAATTGGGTGCGGATTTCCTCCTGCAACTGCTCCGCAATCTCATTGATCCGTTCCACGTTGATGCCCAACGGAATCAATGTTGCCTCACAGGAACGGGGTATGGCATTATCCTTGGCACCACCTTGCAGTTTTGTGATACACAGGGGCATCAGCTTCTGAATACGTCCCAGAAATTCGCCCATAACCTTATTGGCATTGGCCAAATTCTTATGAATTTCCACACCGGAGTGGCCGCCTCGCAGACCCTCAACGGTCAGCTTGACACAGGGGCCGTAAACAACCCGCCGCTGAACAGGCAAGTGGATCACACTTCTGGCACCGCCGGCACAGGAAACGGTGAAAATGCCCTCATCCTCGGAATCCAAATTGATCATGGTACGGCTTTGGAAACGGGACAGATCCACACCGGCCGCACCCTCCATGCCGATTTCCTCATCCACGGTAACGATAACCTCCAGAGGCGGATGGGGTATGGTCTTATCCGCCAGCAAAGCCAGAATATAGGCAACCGCAATGCCGTTGTCACCACCCAATGTGGTGCCGTGGGCAAAGACCCAGGAATCATCGTGATCAATGTCCAGGCCATCTGTGTCCATGTTGATGGCACAGTCGGCATCCTTTTCACAAACCATATCCATATGGCCCTGCAAGATCACGGGAGCATGGTCCTCATAGCTGCAGGTTCCCTCCTGGTACATGACCACATTGTTCAGCTCATCCTGCTCATAGCGGATACCATGTTCCTTCGCAAAGGACACCAGATAGTCGCTGATGGCTTCGGTATTGCGGGAACCGTGGGGAATGGAGCAAATTTTTTCAAAATAACCAAATACGGATGCAGGTTCCAGACCTGCCAATTTCACACTCTTCATAAAAATCTCCTATTTTGTAAAAAACCACAGGGTCTCCCCTGTGGTTTTATTGACAGACAACTTAGAAAAAGCTCAAGGACAGGGTCAGCAGGATCCATGCCAGAGCGATCCACTTGGTAGCAGAAGCCAGCATCTTATCCAAACTGCCGTTCTTATTCTTATTCAGGTAGGTATCCTGGCTGCCGCCGGCGATGGCACTGGACAGACCGGCCTCTTTACCGGACTGGAACAAAACCACCAAAATCAACGCAACACTGGCGATGACCTCCAAAATTGTCAAAATAATTTCAAGAACTTCCATTTTTTAACCTCCCTCCAACGGGTGTCTTACAAAATCTTGGATATTATACCACGCATTTTTACAAAATGCAAGGGGTAATTTGTGTTTTTTCGCTTACTTCTGCACCCAGTTGCCGGATGCCAGACAATTGAGGTAACTCTCAATAAAGGGATCCAGTGCACCGTCCATAACTGCGTTGACATTGGAGGTTTCACAACCGGTACGGGTATCCTTGACCAAGGTATAGGGCATGAACACGTAGTTGCGGATCTGACTGCCCCACTCGATCTTCTGCTGCACACCTTTAATGTCCGCAATGGTAGCCAGGTGCTCACGCTCCCGGATCTCCACCAGCTTGCTGCGAAGCATCCGCAAACAGGTCTCTTTATTCTGGAACTGGCTCCGCTCGGTCTGACAGGAAACCACGATGCCAGTGGCTTTGTGGATCAAACGCACGGCAGAGGAGGTCTTATTGATGTGCTGACCGCCTGCACCGGAGGAACGGAACACCTGCATTTCGTAATCTTCTGCTTTGATCTCAAAATCTTCGGAATCGTCCTCGATCTCAGGGATTACTTCGATGGCAGAGAAAGAAGTCTGCCGCCGTGCATTGGCGTCGAAGGGAGACACACGCACAAGACGGTGGACACCGCTTTCGCCTTTCAGGAAGCCGTAGGCATTCACACCCTCCACCATGATGGAAGCAGATTTCAGACCGGCTTCGTCGCCCTCCTGGTAGTCCAAAATCTTGTAGGTAAAACCACTGCGTTCTGCCCAACGGGTATACATACGGTAGAGCATCTGACACCAGTCCTGGGCCTCGGTGCCGCCTGCACCGGCCTGGAAGCTCATCATGGCATTATTCTTGTCGTACTTACCAGTGAGCAGCGTCTCCAAACGGCAGGTCTCCATATCCCGGGTCAGAACCTCAAAGCCCTCTTTCAGTTCCGGGAGCATGGAATCATCATCTTCCTCAGCTGCCATTTCGCAAATGGTGATCAGATCTTCCCAAGAGGACACCATATTGTTATAACGCTCGATCTTCATCTCTGCCTGACGGATCTTCATAACGATCTTCTGACTCTTCTCCGGATCATCCCAGAAGCCGGGAGCTTCCTGCATGGCGTGCATACGCTCCAGCTCATTTTTCATACCTTCCAGGTTCAAAGAATCCGCCAGACCGTCCAGTGCGGGACGAATGTCGTTAAGTTTTTGATTGTAGCTGTCAAATTCAATATTCATGAATACACTCTCATTTCCAATGATTTTCTTATGTTCTTCTGGCACCCCAGAGAGGACTCTAACCTCCGACCTTCCGCTTAGGAGGCGGACGCTCTATACAACTGAGCTACTGGGGCATATTCTTTGATATTTTAACGGAATCCGGTATTTCTGTCAAGGGTTGTTGTTATTATCTATTGAATTAGCTGCCAAAATATGCTACACTTGAGTCGTTAAGGAGGTGTGACAATGGAATTTGAACACTTATGTCCTATTTGGGACAGGCTGACTCCGTCGCAACGGCAACTGGTATCCTCCTCCATCGTCCCACGCACCTTGGGTAAGGGTGCTGTACTGCACGACGGCTCTGCTGACTGTGCCGGCTTGGTACTGATCAAAAGCGGTCAGTTGCGGGCCTACATTTTGTCCGAAGATGGGCGGGAAATTACCCTGTATCGCCTGCTGGATCAGGATATCTGCCTGTTTTCCGCATCCTGTGTTATGCGCAGTGTGCAGTTTGAAATTATGATCTCCGCGGAAAAAGAGTCCGAGGTCTTCATTCTCCCTCCCTACATCTTCAAGAAGATCTTGGAGGAATCCGCACCCTTGGCCAACTATGTCAACGAACTCATGGCCACCCGGTTTTCCGAGGTCATGTGGCTCATGGAACAGATTATGTGGAAAAGTGTGGACAAGCGAATTGCCGGTTTTCTGTTGGATGAAGCCGCTTTGGAGGACTCTCTTGTTCTGAAACTGACCCACGAGGCCATTGCCAATCACTTGGGCACAGCCCGGGAGGTGGTCACGCGGATGCTTCGTTACTTCCAAAACGAAGGCTATGTCAAGCTCACCCGTGGCACCGTGGAAATCACCGACCGGAATGGTATGGAAAACTTAATAGATGCATAATTATTTGCCCTTGCCAAAAGCAGGGGCATTGCCTTTCTTTGGTGGTTGCAAAAAATAGCAACTGGTGGTATAATAGCAAAAAACAAGCTGATTGGAGAGATTCCCATGAACAATCTGTTTTTTCAGATTCCGGTGCTGAGTGCTTCTGCCGGTAACGCAGCGATCCGGCAGACCCTGAGTTCTGCTGTGACGTTGTTCGCCGTACTGCTTGGCGTGGTTGCGTTGCTGGCGGTGGTGTTGGAAATCATGCGTTTTCACAGTCCGTCCCGTTCCCAGAGAAAGACTCTGCGGATTCTGACCATCCCGGTCTATCTGGTAGTGATCACGGTGCTGATTTTTACCATTTTGTGCAGCAACCGGCTGAGTAATTTGGATAATGTCCAGATGAATCAACCGTCTTCCGGGCAGCAGCCTTCTTCTGGCGGCACTTCTACCCCCTCTTCCTCTGCCCCGCCAGCCTCTTCTGTTCCCCCTGCACCTACTACCCCCAGTCTGCCCGCTACCCCCCATAAGACAGAGAATTCTGACCCCGCCAACTGGAATGTCAAATGGGAAATCAATGTAAACGGCTCTTTTGTCAGCAGCTACAATCGCCCGGAAGCCATTGAATTCGGTTCCGGTGATTCCTATTTCGCTTTGCCCGGCATCGCTGGATTCCGTGGCAACAACTACCGCAACGGTGCTACCTACGGCACAGTCAATGTGGTAAACAAGAAGCTGACACCTGTTTGGGAGCAGACGATCTCCGCCCTGCCCAAAGCAAGCTCCGGTGCATGGACCGGTGCCGGTTGGACCGGTCAGCCTCTTGTGGTGCAATGGGACGAGGAAACCAAAGCCATCATGAATCTCAAACCGGAGGCCAAGGCTAAGGCTGATTTGGTAGAGGTAATCTACGCCACATTGGACGGCCATATTTATTTCTACGATCTGGAAACCGGCGAGTATACCCGAGATCCTCTCTACATCGGCATGGCCTTTAAGGGTGCTGGTGCTTTGGATCCCCGTGGCTACCCCATCATGTACGTGGGCTCCGGTGACCGCACCCGGGAACAGAAACATCCCCGAATGTATATCATCAGCCTGATCGACTGCTCCATCATGTACGAATACGGCTATGAAAAGGAATTTAACATCCGTTCCTGGCGTGCATTCGACGCTTCTCCTCTGGTGGATGCAGAAACGGATACTCTGATCTGGCCCGGCGAGAACGGCTTGATTTACACCATCAAGCTGAACACCAACTACAACAAAGCCGCAGGCACACTTTCCATCAACCCGGACAAGCCTGTATTCAATCGGTATATGACCGATCTGAACACCAAACCCAGTCAGGATCTTGGCTTTGAAAACAGCCCCATCATGGTAGAAAACTACCTGTATGTTGGCGATAACCGGGGCACCTACTTCTGCATCGATATCAACACCATGAAACTTGTGTGGGCACAGGAGATCAAGGACGACCAAAATGCCACTGCAGTTTTTGAGTGGGGCGATGACGGTCAGGGTTATCTGTATCTGGGCACTTCCATGGAATACTCCGACGGCACCTGCTATATGTATAAGCTGAATGCTGTCACCGGCGAGATTGTGTGGGAAAAGAGTTGGTCTGACATCGTCTACAACAAGAACGTGTCCGGCGGTATCCTCTCCACCCCGCTGTTGGGACAAAAGGGTACGGAACTGGAAGGCATGATCTTCTTCCACGTTGCCAAGTCCCCCAGTGAATATGAGGGCACCATGCTGGCTCTGGACACCGATACCGGCGAGGTGATCTGGCAGAAGAATATGAAATACTGTTGGAGCTCTCCTGTTGCCGTCTATTCTGAGGACGGAAACGCCTATATGATCATTTTCGACTCCGTGGGCAATGCCCATCTGTTGGACGGTCAAACAGGCAATACGCTGGATACCATCAATGTGGGCTCCAATGTGGAAGCCTCTCCCATTGTCTTTAATGATATGCTGATAATCGGCACCCGGGGACAAAAGGTATACGGCATTAAGATCAGTTAACAAAAAACGGCTGCATTTGCAGCCTTTTTTCTTATTTTCCGGTAGAACCAAACCCGCCGGTACCCCGGCTGGTATCTGTCAGTTCGTCCACTTCTTCATATGCCGGTGTCAGCACAGGGGTAATCAACAATTGAGCGATCCGTTCACCGGGTGCGACGGTCTGTTCCACCTTCCCGTGATTGTGGAGCACTACGGAGATCTCTCCCCGGTAGTCGCTGTCGATAACGCCTACTTTGTTGGCTGGTGCAAGACCCCGTTTTGCACCCAAGCTGCTCCGGGCATACACCAAGCCGGCACAGCCCTTAGGGACTTCCATAGCAATACCAGTGGGGATGAACACCGTCTCCCCCGCTCCAATTGTCACAGGTTCTTCCAGGCAGGCGTACAGGTCTGCCCCCGCCGCTTCCTGTGAGCCGTAGGTGGGTAGAATGGCATTTGCTCTTACTTTCTTTACTGCAATGGTACTCATACGTGCATCCCCTTATCTTCCCATGAAATAACTTTTCCTGCTTGCAGTGATGCAGGTACATCAATCAACCGCTGATTTTCCGAGCCTCTGAATTGGAGATTCAGATTTTTCTTTTCTTCCACAAACGGACCGTCCACCAAAACATCCAAATAACTGAGATACTCCTTTGTAATTTTCCAATCTCCCAACGTGCCGGATGTGATTTTCTCAAACAGATACCCGGAAAAGGCCCATATGCTTTTGTTCGGCATTTCCGATTTGATACGCCGTAACAATTCCACAATCGGTCCTTGGTTTTGGGGTTCAAAGGGTTCACCGCCAAGGAGTGTCAGACCCCGGATATAATTGGGGCGAAGCATATCCAAAATGGTTTCCACCGTTTCTTCTGTAAAAGGCGTGCCGTATGCAAAATCCCAGGCCACTTCATTGAAACAGCCCTTGCAATGATGGGTGCAACCGGATACAAACAGGCTCACCCGAACACCCGGGCCGTTGGCAATATCGCAGTTTTTGATGGTTGCGTAGTGCACATCCTCGCCTCCCGTGAATTATGGAGACATTATACCACAGGATTCTGCATTACGCAACGGCTACCGCCAGATATTCTTCAATTTCGTGGGCGGCAACTGCCCCATCTGCCGTGGCGGTTACGATCTGACGCACCGCCTTGGTACGCACATCTCCCACCGCGTAGATGCCGGGAAGATTGGTTTTCGTAGATTCGCCGGCTATAATATACCCTGCTTCATCCAGCTTCAGCTGTTCAGCGAACAGGGCCGTGGCCGGCTCTCTGCCGATACTAATGAAAACACCGTCACAGGCAATGGTTTCCTCCCCTCCGCTTTCCCGGTTGCGGATGGTAACGCCATCCAGACGGTCGCCATGATGCAACGAAACCACTTCGCTGTTCCAATGAAATTCGATATTCTCCGTCTGTTCCAAGGGCTCGTGATAGATTTTAGAGGCCCGGAGGGTGTTTCTGCGATGCACAAGGATCACTTTTTCTGCCACTCTGGAAAGAATCAAGGCATCCGCCACGGCAGAATTACCGCCACCCACCAATACGACCGTCTTGCCCCGGTAGAACATTCCATCGCAGGCGGCGCAGTAGTGAACGCCCTTGCCCGTCAGCTCCTGTTCCATAGGAAGTCCCAGCTTTCTGGGGTTCGCACCGGTGGCAACAATGACCGTACGGCCAAAGAATGTCCCCTGGTCCGTATGCAGTTTTTTGATCTTTCCTTCCAATTCCACGGACTGCACATCGGCATAGACCGTCTGTGCACCAAACCGTTCCGCCCCCTGCTGCATTTTCATACCCAGAGTAAAGCCGTCCACGCCCTCGTCAAAGCCGGGATAATTGTCCACCTGATGGGTCAGTGCCATCTGTCCGCCGGCAGCCAGCCGCTCCAAAACCAAGGTACTCAGTCCGGAACGTGCCGCATACATCGCCGCCGTATATCCTCCCGGACCGCCACCCAATACCAAAACATCATAAACCTTTTCCATGGGATTACCTCCTTTTGATTGTAGTATAACCCAGGATTGTCACCTTTACTGTGATATTGTCACCATTAAAATCGGCCCGCTGCTTTTGCAGCGGGCCGTAGCGTAATTTAAGGAATCATTGCCAGGATCTGTGCTTTGGATTTTGCACCGGTGGATTGGGTCAGCACCTTGCCGTCCTTCATCACCACCAGCGTGGGGATGCTGTAAACCTGGAACTGGGTTGCCAATTCGGTCTGGGCATCCACATCCACCTTGCCGACCACGATGTGGTCATTTTCCTCGGCGATCTCGTCAATGATGGGGCCTACCATCCGGCAGGGTCCGCACCAGGATGCGAAGAAGTCCAGCAGGACCACCTTTTCACTCTTGACAACTTCGTTTTCAAAATTTTCTTTCGTAATATTCAGAACTGACATCTTTTTGTCCTCCTTGTTTTGTTTTGTGATCTTATCTTACCCCAAATTTTGGAGGACTTCTGTGACAAAATCACATTCTCAGCCAATTTTGACCACATCAAATGCGTTGGAGCTGAAAGCATACAGATACTGGTCAATGACAACACCACGGGTGCTGTTCAAAGAGCCATTGATTTCCGCCTTTGCGATCTCGTGGAGTTCATATCCATCAAACTGTAAAAGCAGATATCCGTCCTGCACAGGGATGCCAAACCGGTTATTCTCCCGGTCAATGAAGTACGCCTTATACTCGTTGGCAAAGCTGCTGTTGTAGATATATTCACAGACAGGCACCACGCCGTCGGCAGACTCCGTATAGACCTCAACCTTCATATTCCAATTTTCGTCAACTCCGATGCCCAGCAGGAATCCGTCTTCCAGCTGAATCAGGGAACTGGAATAGCCGTCGATGGTGCCGGTATCCTTAACGGAGATGTTATTCAAATCTGTCATATCGAAGAAGAACACAGGGTCGGTAAGCGTCACCACCACAGCGGTGCAGACATAGGCGTAATGGCCGTCAAAGCGGACGGATTCCACCGTTTCCCCCTCCGGAGCAAACTGGGCGACCTGGGCCAGCTGCTCCCATGTGTCGACTTTGAAGCAGGTCAGGTTCGCGTTCCGCTCCTCCACCTTAACGGTGGTATATCCGGTTTCATGGGTAATCGTTTCCCGTTTGGTCGTTCCGGTGACAATGCGGAACACACCCGCATACTCATCCATGCTGTACTGATTTTTCACAGTACCTTCCACATGGAACGAACCTTCCAGGGTCAGACCGTTTTCGTCATATTCCATGCAGGAAATTTCCGTCATGGACTTTCTCAGGGAACTGGTATCATCGAGCTTCTCTTCACCGGAATAACTACGGGTGGCATAGATGCGCTCCTTGGACACATAAAGCTCCGCAGAGTAGGACATAAACGCACCGGTGTCCACCAAGGACAGGTCGTTATTGTCAAGCAATGTCACCACCGTGTAGTAGCGGTCATTCAGCCTGTCCGGAATTACGATGTTGTCCGCAGGGATGCACTGCATATTACCCGGTGTGCCATACTGAGGCAGGAAGGTTGCCGGGTCATCAAAATCCATTTCATATTGGATACAGAATCTGCTGATCAGCATCAGTTGGTCATCCACCAAACGGCAGGTTTGCTTCGCACCTGTGAGATAAAAGGATGCCACATTTGTCACATTCATGGGATCGGACACATCTAAGGAAACTATTTGTACATAGCTTTCCTTTTTTACCTCGCTGAAAATAGCGTCAAAACCGGACAGGATCAAGGTAAGGCGGCTTGCATCCGCGGACAGATACATTTCCGAATCCGAATTCCAGTTCGTGCCCACGTTTACCGTGTTAATCTTCTTTGTATCCTCGCCGTTGATCTCGTAAATCTCCAGAACGGCGTTGTTTAAATAGAAAATATGGGTTTCGCTGCGTTTGATCAGATCGCCTTCCAAAACTCCCTGTACCTGATGATCCGTGATCTCCACAGAGGAATTTGCACTTCCGCTGATGCTCGTATCGGTATCCGGTACTGCACCAGGTGCGTACACAAGTTCCTCCTCAAATCTGGATCCGGATTCATTCTCCAAAAAAGCATCACCCCAGAACAGATCCTCCCAGTGCAAATATTCCCAACTGTTTTCTGTACGCCGAAAATCCCGGTTGATTGCCTCAATGACCTTGTAATATTCATTCTCGGCATATTGTTCAATGTCATCCGGTTTCTGAAAATGTGGTATCAGCACGCCAACCAGCAGGCAAATACACAGCAAGCAGGCTGTGGTCTTCACGGCTGCCAATTGTGCCCGTCTGCTTTGCAGTTTCTTCTGGATGGACTCCATTCTTTCATTATAAGTCTTCATGAGAAATTCCCACCTTTTCAAGCAGTGTTTTCAAAGAGGTCTTTGCCCGGCTCAGCAGATTGTACACCTGCTTGGGAGAACGGGACAAAATGTTGCAGAGTTCTGAGACGGAAAAGCCATCAAAATACGTCAGCATCAGAACCTGGCGATACTGCAATGGCAGTTCCTGCAAGCAGGCAAACACCGCCCGGTCACGCTCCTTTTTGATGGCGTCCTCCTCCAGATCTCCGGAAAAGAGCACACCTTCCACATCTTCCATGGGAACAAATTTCCTGTGGAAGCGTAAAAAGTTCAGACAACGATGGCGAACAGCCTTGTAAAGATATGCTTTCAAATGGGCCTCATCTTCAAATCTTCTGTCCCGGATCAGCACATCTGTCAATGCGTCTTCCATCAGTTCCTCCGCGATATCGGGACTTGCCACATAACAGCAGGCAAATCGCACAAGAGGGTCCGAATACGTATGGATAATGGTTTCCAAAGATATTCCGTCCTGAAAACCGATTTTCATGCCGGATCGTGCCATCTTTTTCACCTCTTTACTCCTAAAACACATGAAAGAAGGATTTTACTCACTAAAATTTGCAAAAAATTCATCTGTTTTCCATTACTTTCAGTATAATAGAACTATATCACAAATGCAATAATCTAACATTGCTTTTTCCCGCAAAGCGGGTATAATGATACTATGTAAAACGTAAAGGAGACTGCTATGTTCGGATATTATTATGGATTTGACTTAACATACATCGTGCTGGTGTTGCCTTGTGTCATTTTGGCCATGATCGCCAGTGCCAATGTCAACTCCACATTTAAACGCTATTCTAAAATGCTTTCAGCCCGCCGTCTTACAGGTGCTCAGGCCGCTCAACGGGTGCTGTCTGCCAACGGCGTTTCCGGTGTTCGCATTGAACAGGTGGGCGGCAATCTGACCGACCATTACGATCCCAAGTCCAACGTGATCCGACTCTCGGATAGCGTATACAACGCCACTTCCGTAGCCGCCATCGGCGTTGCCTGTCACGAGGCCGGTCACGCAGTACAGTACGCCCACAACTATGCACCCATCAAGCTCCGGGCTGCCATCATTCCCATTACCAACATCGGCAGTAAATTGGCCATGCCACTCATTATATTGGGTTTGCTTTTCAGCTTTGGCGAAACCGTTTCCTATGGCTTTGTGTATGCCGGTATCGCCTGTTTTGGGCTGTCTCTGGTATTCCAACTGGTAACACTTCCTGTGGAGTTCAACGCCAGCCGCCGTGCCATGCAAGCCATTGATGAAGCCGGACTTCTTACTGCGGACGAACAAAAGGGTGCACGTAAGACCCTTACCGCTGCGGCTATGACCTATGTGGCCGCCACCGCCGTCGCCCTTGCTCAATTGCTGAGACTCTTGATGATCTTCGGCGGCAGACGCAGAAACGATTAAACGATTATGTCATTGCAAACCAGTGCCCGATGTCACTGGTTCGCAATGACATTTTTTATGCGGTTTTACTTGACAACCAGGACGTTTTTTTGTATAATTCGCAAGTATGAAAAGTATGAAAAGTGTGAAAGGAGGCAATTATGGCCGCTGGCAAACACATTTTAGGAAAAACCAACACCCGACGGGTCTTTGGAACTGCCAAAGTCGGCGACCGTGGGCAGATCGTAATTCCCAAGGAAGCCCGGGAAATGTTCAACATTCAACCCGGTGATACCTTGCTCATCCTTGGCGAATCGGACGCCGGTCTGATCGTATCCCGCCCTGATGCTCTGAACGATCTTGCAGACAAACTGCTCAATACTGTTAAAATAGAGGATTGATACAATGGAAGATTTATTGGATCTATACGGCGGCATGGGTATCTCCCCCGCTGTGTACAACTATGGTGAAGCCGCACTGAAAAAACTGGAAGCACGCTTTGCCGCCATCGATCAGGTGGCTGAATACAACCAGGCAAAAGTGATTTCCGCCATGCAGAAAAACCGGGTCAGTGCCGCCTGCTTCGCCGCCACAACCGGCTACGGTTATGACGATATGGGCCGGGACACTTTGGAACGTGTGTATGCTGACGTATTCCACACTGAGGCCGCTTTGGTGCGTCCCCAGATCACCTGTGGCACCCATGCTCTGACAGTGGCACTGTCAGCCAACCTTCTGCCCGGGGATGAACTGCTCTCCCCTGTGGGTTTGCCTTACGACACCTTGCAGGAAGTCATTGGCATTCGCCCCAGCCCCTGCTCCTTGGCTGAGTATGGCGTGACCTATCGCCAGGTGGATCTGCTGGAAGACGGCAGCTTTGACTATGACGGCATCCGCAAGGCCATCAATGAAAAGACCAAGCTGATTACCATTCAGCGTTCCAAGGGTTATGCCACCCGCCCCACCTTCTCCGTTACGCAAATCGGTGAGCTGATCGCATTCTGCAAATCCGTCAAGCCGGATGTGCTGGTGATGGTGGATAACTGCTACGGCGAATTTGTGGAAACCATTGAGCCCTCCGACGTAGGTGCGGATATGACCGTGGGTTCTCTGATCAAAAATCCCGGCGGCGGACTTGCCCCCATCGGCGGTTACATTGCCGGTACGCAGGCTTGTATTGACCGTTGCGGTTATCGTCTTTCTGCCCCCGGACTGGGACAGGAAGTGGGTGCAAACCTGGGACTGATGCCTTCCTTGTATCAGGGCTTTTTCCTGGCCCCTAACGTAGTTGCCGCCGCTGAAAAAGGTGCGATCTTCGCCGCCAATCTGTACGAGCCTTTGGGATTCCATTGCATTCCCAATGCAACCGAAACACGCCACGACATCATCCAGGCTGTGGAACTGGGAAGCGAAGCCGGCATGGTGGCCTTCTGCAAGGGCATTCAAGCCGCCGCACCCGTAGATTCCTATGCAGCACCCATTCCCGGCGATATGCCCGGTTACGACAGCAAGGTCATTATGGCGGCCGGTGCATTCGTTCAAGGTTCGTCCATCGAGCTTTCCGCTGACGGCCCCATCCGCCCGCCCTATGCGGTATATTTCCAGGGTGGCTTGACTTGGCATCATGCCAAACTTGGCATTTTGATGAGCCTGCAAAAAATGCTGGATGCAGGTCTGGTAAACTTATAAAAAAGAGGTAAAAAACTATGTCTTGGTTATTCTTTTCCATTGCCACCGCTGTTCTTTGGGGTGCGGCAGAACTGTTCTACAAAAAAGGTGCTCAGCCTAACGAGAAATATTCTCATTTGAAGATCTGCGTCTGGGTTGGTATCGTCATGGGTGCTCACGCCATCTTCACCCTGCTGACACAGGATATCAACTACAACCCCATGAATATCATCCACTATCTTCCCGTTTCCCTGTTCTACATCATCTCCATGGCGTTTTCCTATTTTGGCATGCGTTTCTTGGAGGAATCCATTTCCGACCCCATTGAGAATACAGCAGGCGTTATATGTACGCTTCTGTTCGTCATTTTCCTGCAAGAAGAGATTTCCTGGCTGACCTGGGTCGCCATTGCCGTTATCACAGTCGGTGTTTTGGGCGTCAGCTTCCTGGAAAATCGCGGCGAAACCCCCAGAAAAAAGAAGTACGGCAAAGCCCTGGCTATTATTGCCTTCTGTATGCCCTTTGTGTACGCCCTGCTGGATGCCTTCGGCACATTCCTGGATGATGCGTTCTTCCTGATCGAAGATGTTGCCAATTCTCCCCTGGTAGATGTAACCGAGGATACCCTGGAAGACGTTGCCAACACCAGCTATGAATTGACCTTTGCTCTGTTTGCTCTGTGTCTGTTCATTTTCATGAAGGCCAAGAAGGTTAAATTTGGTGCTGTGCCTCAGCATAAAGACAAGATCCTTGCTGCCGTATTTGAGACTGCCGGCCAGTTTACATATGTGTATGCCCTCGGCGGTGTGGATGCCGTTGCTGCTCCCATTCTTTCCTCTGTTTGCATCGTATCTCTGCTGCTTTCCCGTATTTTCCTGAAAGAAAAGCTCTCCTGGAAAACTTACGCTTTCATCGCTGTTGTGATCGTTGGTATCCTCTTGCTGGCAGTGAGTGAGGAAATTCAACTCTGATTATAGATATTTATGATATCTGACAAAAGTCGCCGGAAAACCCGGCGACTTTTTATATCGAAATTTCATTGACACACTTTCCTATGCGTGGTATAATGCTTTGGATAAGAAAGATACATATCCCCACTGCGAAAGGAGTTTTTATGACTATGCAGAATCAGAATGCGGCTATGCTCGATGCCATCTGTGGCAGTAGTGTTCGTGTTTCTATTTTGGATCGTCTTTCCTCTGTTGATCTGTGTACTTTCGATTCCCCTGAATACGCTGTTTTTCCCGGCTTTTGTGATGTGCATGTGCATTTCAGAGAGCCGGGTTTTTCTTATAAAGAGACCATCTTCTCCGGCTCTCTTGCAGCGGCACACGGCGGGTACACAGCAGTCTGCACCATGCCCAATCTGGACCCTGTTCCGGACACCAAGGCACATTTGAAAGAGCAACTGAATCTCATCAAGGAAGACGGATTGATCCACATTTATCCCTACGGTTCCATCACCATAGGCCAAAAGGGAGAAAATCTCTCTGAAATGAAAGCCATGGCCCAGCAGGTCATCGCCTTTTCTGACGACGGCAAAGGCATCCAACGGGACGACATGATGCGTGCCGCCATGAAACAGGCCAAGCAGCTGAATAAGCTCATCGTCGCCCACTGTGAAGTCAATGATTTGCTCAACGGCGGCTATATCCACGATGGCGACTACGCCCGAGAGAATCATCACCGGGGTATCAGTTCTGAAAGCGAGTGGAAACAGGTTGAGCGGGATCTGGCTTTGGTAAAAGAGACGGGATGTGCCTACCATGTGTGCCATGTTTCAACCAAGGAATCCGTGGAGCTGATCCGAAAGGCCAAGGCAGAAAAGCTGAATGTCACCTGTGAAACCGCCCCCCACTACTTGCTCATGGATGACTCCTTCCTGCAAGAAGACGGCCGGTATAAGATGAATCCGCCTCTTCGCAGCAAGGCCGACCGCGAGGCATTGATCGCCGGCATTCAGGATGGCACCATCGACATGATCGCTACTGACCATGCACCCCATTCTGAGGAAGAAAAGAGCAAGGGTCTGGACGGCAGCAGCTTCGGCATCGTCGGTCTGGAAACCGCCTTCCCCCTGCTTTACACATATCTTGTAAAAGAAAATGTGATCTCTCTGGGGAAATTGCTGAAATTGCTGGTCACCAATCCCAGAAAACGCTTCCGTATTTCCATGACCACCGACTTCTGTGTGTGGGATCTGCGGCAGAGTTATATCGTCGAACCGGCCGAATTCCAGTCCCAAGGCAAGTCCACACCCTTCGCCGGATGGCGTGTTTGGGGCAAATGTATGGCCACCGTCTGCGACGGTAAACTGGTTTGGTTAGAGAAAGAGAGAAACGGCAAATAATATACAAACGAGTTATGGAGGCTTTCTTATGGCAAAGCGTACAGATATCAAAAAGATTATGATCATTGGCTCCGGCCCGATTATCATCGGCCAGGCCGCGGAATTTGACTACGCCGGCACACAGGCTTGTCTTGCCCTGCGGGAAGAAGGTTATGAGGTGGTTTTGGTCAACTCCAACCCCGCCACCATTATGACCGATACTACCGTTGCCGACAAGGTCTATATGGAACCGCTGACCTTGGAATATGTGGCGAAAATCATCCGCCACGAGCGTCCCGATGCCATCGTTCCCGGTATCGGTGGTCAGACCGGCCTGAATTTGGCTATGCAGTTGGAGAAAAAGGGCATTTTGAAGGAATGTCGGGTGGAACTGTTGGGTACGCCCAGTGCATCTATCGAGCGTGCCGAGGACCGGGAAATGTTCAAGGAGCTCTGCCAGTCCATTGGTGAGCCGGTCATTCCCTCCGAGATTACCTACTCCCTGGACGAAGCCAAAGAGGCTGCCAAACGGATCGGTTATCCCGTCGTACTGCGTCCTGCATTCACCTTGGGCGGTACCGGCGGTGGCTTTGCCTACAATGAGGAAGAATTGATTGAAATCGGTCTGAACGCATTCAAGCTCTCCCCTGTTCATCAGGTCTTGGTGGAAAAATCCGTTAAGGGCTACAAGGAAATCGAGTTCGAAGTCATGCGTGACGGAGCTGACCACGCCATTACCATCTGCGGCATGGAAAACATCGATCCCGTGGGCGTTCACACTGGCGACAGCCTGGTGGTCGCACCTATCATGACCCTAAATGACCATGATCTGAAAATGCTCAACGATTCTGCCATCAAGCTGATCCGTGAGCTAAAAATCGAGGGCGGCTGCAATGTACAGTTCGCTCTGAATCCCCATTCCTCTGAGTACTATCTGATTGAGGTCAATCCCAGAGTATCCCGGTCTTCTGCTCTGGCATCCAAGGCATCCGGCTATCCCATTGCAAAAGTCACCGCCAAAATCGCTGTTGGCATGACTCTGGACGAGATTCAAATTGCCAACACCACTGCCGCATTTGAGCCGAAGCTGGACTATGTGATTGCCAAACTCCCCCGTTTCCCCTTTGACAAGTTCACCTCCGCCACCAACGTGCTGGGTACCCAGATGAAAGCCACCGGCGAAGTCATGGGTATCGGCTCTACCTTGGAGGAATCTCTGCTCAAAGGCATTCGTTCGCTGGAAACCGGAGCCAACCACATCTATCATCACAAATTCGACAATATGAGCGTAGAAGAACTGCTGGACTATATCAGCGTCTTCCGCTCCGACAATATTTTTGCCATTGCCGAACTGATCTATCACGGCGTATCTGTGGAAAAGATCCACGAAGTCACACAGATCACGCCCTATTTCCTGGAAGCCATCAAACATATCGTGGATATGGAGGAAAATCTGAAAATCCATGTCAATGACCTTGCTGTGCTGACTGCTGCCAAGAAGATGGGCTTCAGCGACAAGTACGTGGCAAGACTTTGGAAATGCAAGGAAATTGATGTATACAATTTCCGTAAGGCAAACAACCTGTTACCCGTGTCCCGCATGGTGGATACCTGCCACACCAATGCCTATATCCCCTATTTCTATTCCTCTTACAGCGGCGAGAATGCTTCCGTTCTTACAGACAAAAAGAAGATCATCGTGCTGGGTGCAGGCCCCATCCGCATCGGTCAGGGCGTAGAATTTGACTATTCCACCGTCCATGCCGTCATGACCATCAAAAAGGCCGGTTATGAGGCAATCATCATCAACAACAACCCGGAGACCGTCTCCACTGACTATACCACAGCGGACAAGCTGTACTTTGAGCCCCTGACTCCCGAAGATGTGATGAACATCATCGAGTTTGAAAAGCCCGTGGGTGTGATTGCATCCCTGGGCGGCCAGACTGCAATCAATCTGGCACAGCCGCTCCATGACCGGGGCGTGAAGATCATCGGCACGGACTGTGCTGCCATTGACAAGGCGGAAGACCGCAACGCATTTGAAAATCTTCTGAATGAGCTGGACATCCCCCGTGCAAAAGGCCAGGCTGTCACCAAGATTGAGGACGGCATCAAGGCCGCCGCTGAAATTGGTTATCCGGTGCTGGTACGTCCCTCTTTCGTTCTGGGCGGGCGGGCCATGCAGATCGTCGCCAATGAAGAGCAGCTGCGGCACTATCTAAAAACGGCCGTTGAGATCGACGAAGACAAACCTGTGCTTGTGGATAAGTATATCGAAGGTCGGGAAGTGGAAGTGGATGCCATCTGTGACGGACGGAATGTGTTTATTCCCGGCATTATGGAACTGGTAGAACGCACCGGCATCCACTCCGGCGACTCCATCTCTGTCTATCCCTCCTTCTCCATCTCCAACAAGGTCAAGGGCACAATTTTGCAATACGCCAAGAAATTGGGTCTTGGCATTGGCATCATCGGTCTTTACAACATCCAGTTTATCGTGGACAAGGATGACAACGTGTATATTATCGAAGTCAATCCCCGTTCCTCCCGTACCGTCCCCTTCCTCAGTAAATCCACCGGTTACAGCCTGGCGGATATTGCCACTGAGGTGATTTTGGGCAAGAGTCTGAAAGAACTTGGTATCTTCGACATTTATCCCGACGAAAAAGAGCGTTGGTACGTCAAAGCACCGGTCTTCTCCTTCAATAAAATCCGCGGCCTGGATGCCTATCTGTCCCCGGAAATGAAGTCCACAGGCGAAGCCATCGGATACGACAACACCATGACCCGGGCACTTTACAAGGCTCTGCAAGCCTCCGGCATGCATCTGCAAAATTACGGCACAGTTCTGGTCACCATCGCCGACCGGGACAAGGAAGAGGCTCTGCCCCTCATTCGCCGTTTCTACAATCTGGGCTTCAATATCGAAGCCACAGCCGGCACTGCAAAGTTCCTGAAATCCAACGGAATCCGCACACACGTGCTGAGAAAGATCAGCGAGGGCAGCAGCGAAATACCCGATGCTCTGCGGCAAGGTCACATCGCTTACGCCATCAACACCCGCAATCCCGGTCACAACGAGGATGACGGCGTGCAGATCCGCCAGATTGCAACGGAATACAACGTGACCATGTTCACCGCATTGGATACCGTTAAGGTTCTGCTGGACGTGCTGGAAGAGACCACTCTGACAATTTCGACGATTGATGCCTAAGGGGGTAACCCATGAAGCAAAGTATTTTTACCGTTCTCAGCAATGCAGCATTGACGGACAGCGTCTACAAAATGGTGCTTGGCGGCGACACCTCCGCCATCACCGCTCCCGGACAGTTTGTGAACATCCAATTGGACGGAATGTTCCTGCGTCGGCCCATTTCCGTCTGCGATTATGATGAAAAGACCCTGACCATTATCTACAAAGTGGTTGGCAAGGGCACAGCCGCCATGGCCGGCATGAAAGCAGGTGAAAAGCTGGATATTCTCACCGGATTGGGCAACGGATATGACCTGTCCCTGTCCGGAGACGCACCGGTTCTTTTAGGCGGCGGTGTTGGCGTACCGCCCATGTACAACCTGGCGAAGAAATTGGTTGCACAGGGCAAAGCTGTTTCCGTTATTCTCGGTTTCAATACCGCAAATGAAATTTTCTATGAGGAAGAATTCAAGGCCATGGGTTGTCATGTGCAAGTGACCACCGTGGATGGTTCTTATGGCATAAAGGGCTTCGTAACCGACGCTCTACCGGTAAACTACCCCTATTTCTACACCTGCGGCCCTGACCTCATGCTCAAAGCCGTATACAAAGCAACCACCACATCCGGCCAGAAGAGCTTTGAGGAGCGCATGGGCTGCGGTTTCGGTGCCTGTATGGGCTGTTCCTGCAAGACCCTCACCGGCTACAAACGCATCTGCAAAGAAGGCCCTGTGATGAAGAAGGAGGAAATCTTATGGGATTGAACGTAAACCTCTGCGGCATTGAGCTTAGCAATCCGGTCATCCCCGCCTCCGGCACATTCGGCTACGGTTACGAGTTTGCTGAACTCTATGACATTAACGAACTGGGTACATTTTCCTTTAAGGGTACGACCAAAGAACCCCGGTTCGGCAATCCCACACCCCGGATCGCAGAATGCCCCGGCGGCATGATCAATGCCGTAGGCCTGCAAAACCCCGGTGTAGAAAAAGTGATTACTGAGGAACTTCCCAAGCTGAAAAAGTGTTTTTACAAGCCGGTCATGGCCAATGTTTCCGGTTTTTCCGTGGAGGAATACACCTATACCTGTGCGAAACTGGACAAAGAGGAACAGGTGGGCTGGCTGGAAGTCAACGTCAGTTGTCCCAATGTCCACGGCGGCGGCATGAGTTTCGGTACATCCCCGGAAGCCGCGGCAGAAGTGACCCGGGCGGTCAAGGCGGTCACCACGAAACCGGTGATCATCAAACTCTCCCCCAATGTCACCGACATTGTCGCCATTGCCAAGGCATGCGAAGATGCCGGTGCGCATGGCATCAGTCTGATCAACACCATGCTGGGTATGCGTATTGATCTGAATAAGCGGAGACCCATCATTGCCAACACCATGGGCGGCTACTCCGGCCCCGGTATTTTCCCGGTGGCTGTTCGTATGGTCTATCAGGTGGCTCAGTCCGTCAACATCCCCGTTGTGGGCATGGGCGGTGTCAGCTGTGCCGAGGATGTTGTGGAAATGATGATGGCCGGTGCAACCGCTGTTCAGATTGGTGCTGCCAATCTGGTAAATCCATATATTTGCAGAGACATCGTCAGAGATCTGCCCCGGGTGATGGAGAAATACAGAATTGAAAATTTGAAAGATATAATAGGAGGCGTAAATCATGGGTAAGGACGTTATCGTAGCCTGCGACTTTTCCTCTAAGGAGGCAACCTTTGCTTTTCTTAATAAGTTCCAGGGTAAAAAACCTTTCGTAAAAATCGGCATGGAGCTTTTCTATGCAGAAGGCCCCAGCATCGTTCGGGAGATCAAGGCTCGTGGCCATAAGATCTTCCTGGATTTGAAACTGCACGACATTCCCAATACGGTTAAAAAAGCCATGTCCGTTCTGTCCCATCTGGATGTGGACATCTGCAATCTGCACGCCGCCGGCACAACTGCCATGATGAAGGCCGCACTGGAGGGTCTGACCCGGGAAGACGGCACCCGTCCCCTGCTGATCGCTGTCACCCAGCTGACATCCACTGATCAGGAAAGCATGGAAAAGGATCTTCTGATCAAAACACCCATCGATCAGGTGGTCATGCACTATGCCCAAAACGCAAAAAATGCCGGTTTGGACGGCATTGTCTGCTCCCCCCTGGAAGCCGGCAAAGTACATGACCAATGCGGCAAGAAATTTTTGACCGTCACCCCCGGCGTCCGTTTCGCCGATGGAGATGCCGGCGATCAGAAACGAGTCATGACCCCCGCCGCTGCCAAGGCAATCGGCTCCGACTACATCGTTGTGGGTCGGCCCATCACTGCCGCAGAAGATCCGGTTGCGGCATACGAGCGTTGTCTTGCCGAATTCTGTGACTAATTACACTTCTGACTGGGAGAATTGGCAATGTTTACAACAGAAGAAATTTGGCAGTTGATCCAAAATTTGATTTGGCTGCTGTCCGGCGTTGGTATCTTCATCGTCGGCATGAATTTTATGAGTGAAGCACTGGAAAAAAGTGCCGGCGAAGGTATGCAGAAGATGCTTGGCAAGATCGTCGGCAACAGATTCTCTGCTATCGCTATCGGTGCCGGTGTCACTGCCATTATTCAGAGTTCATCCGCAACTTCGGTTATGGTCATCGGTCTTGTCAACGCCGGGGTTATGACCCTTGTCCAGGCAACTTCCGTGATTATGGGTGCCAATATCGGTACCACCATCACCGGCGTGCTCGTGGCACTGAAAAATGATTACTTTAATCTGGCAATGTACTTTCTGGCCTTTGCCGGTGTTATGATGGGCTTTTCCAAGAAGGAGAAGATCAAGATCGCCGGTCTGCTCTGCAGCGGCCTGGGCCTAATTTTCGTGGGTCTGAATATTATGAGCAGCCCCGATGCATTTGGTAATCCCCTGGTCAAGCGGCTGTTCACAGACATTTTCCGTGTCATCGATTTTCCCCTGCTTCTGATCCTTGTTGGCGTGATCTTTACGGCTCTGCTCCAAAGCTCCTCGGCCGCCACCGGCGTAGTTATCACAATGGTCGGTACCAGTGTTATGGATCTGGATCTGGCACTTTTCATCATCCTTGGTGCCAATATCGGTACCTGTGTCACCGCCTTACTGGCATCTGTGGGAGCAGGCACCAATTCCAAGCGCGTGGCGTTGATCCATTTCACCTTCAATATTATCGGTACAATCATTTTCACGGTTCTCATTTGGATTTTCCGTCAACCGACTGTGGATCTTCTAACCGCTCTTGTCCCGGGAGACAGTGCAATGGCACTGCAAATGCGTGTATCTGTATTCCACGTAATTTTCAATGTCACTACCACCTGTTCGCTGCTGCCCTTTGTTAAGCAGTTGGTTGCCTTCTCCAAAGGAGTCATCCGGGAAAAGACAGACAAAGCTTCCAATACCCATTCCCTTCGCTTTGTGGATGACCGTATGCTTGCTATGCCCTCCACCGCCGTGGCCCAGGTAAAGCAAGAAGTTGGCTATATGATGCAGCTTGCAGAAGAATCCACCGAGCTTTCCTTGCAGGCAATACTTGCAGGGTCCGGCGAATGGGACAAGAAAATCAACGAAAATGAGTCCATCATTGACTTTACAAATGGCGCCCTCACCGCTTTCCTGATCAAGCTTTCGTCTGAGCATCTGGATTCCGGAAATGAAGCTGTGGTCGGCTCCTACTTCCACGTGCTGAACGACCTGGAACGCATCGGCGATCACGCGGTGAATTTTGCTGAGATCAGCCAGGAAATGCGTCAGAAAGGTCTTTCCTACTCCGACCAGGCTATGTCTGAGATTCGCAGTATGTGTGACGAGGTCCTTTCCATGTTCCGTATTGCACGAAGTGCTTTCGAAAACGCTGATCACGCGATACTGGATGAGCTGACCAACCACGAGAATTGTGTGGACAGCCTGAAAAAAGAGCTTACTGCCAAACACTATGCCCGCCTTGCAGAGGGCCGATGCAGCGTGACCCACAGTCCCTACTATACCTCAACTGTTGCAGGCTTGGAGCGTGTGGCAGACCACCTGGTCAATGTGGGCTACAGTATCAAAAATCCCACCGGCTCCCAGACGCAGCATCTGTAAATTTCTTATATAAAGGAGATCCCCTATGGAACAGTACAAAAGAGAATTTATCCAGTTCCTGCAAGGTGCAGGTGTGCTGAAATTCGGTGACTTCACTGCAAAATCCGGCCGCAAAATCCCCTATTTCATCAACGCCGGTATGATCAAGACCGGCGAGGAAATTGCAAAATTGGGCGAATTTTACGCCAAAGCCTATTTTGAAAAGGTTGGCGACAAGCCCACTGTCCTCTATGGCCCTGCCTATAAGGGCATCTCCATTGCGGTATCTGCCGCAGTTGCCCTGAGCAAGAACGGACTGAACGTTCCTTTCTTCTTCAACCGCAAGGAAGTGAAAGATCACGGCGAAGGCGGCGTGTTTGTGGGCTACATTCCTCAGGCCGGAGAAGAAGTGGTCATCGTGGAAGATGTAATCACCGCCGGTACCGCCATTCGGGAAAGCATGGCTATTTTGAGTGGCCTGGAAGGCGTGAAGGTTGCCGCAACTTTTGTCATGGTAGACCGAAAGGAAAAGGGCCAGGGCGAAAAGGGTGCTATGCAGGAGATTGAGGAAGAATTCGGCTTCCCCGTCTACTCCGTGGTGGATGTGTACGACATCATTGAATACCTGGAAGAAGACCCCGCCAATGAAGAAAACGTTACCCGTATCAAGAACTATTTGGCTGTGAACGGAGCAAAGGTATGAGAAGTTTGATCAGCATCCTGGATTTTTCGGTGGATGAACTGGATAATCTGATCACCACCGCGAAGGACATCATTGCCCGCCCTGAGAATTATCGAGAAAAATGCCGCTACAAGAAGCTGGCCACTCTGTTTTTCGAACCCTCTACTCGCACACGGCTGAGTTTTGAGGCTGCGATGCTGGAATTAGGCGGCAGCGTACTGGGATTCAGCGAAGCCGGATCCTCCTCTGCTTCGAAAGGTGAAAGCATGGCTGACACCGCCAAGGTCCTGTCCTGCTACGCGGACATCATGGCCATCCGCCATCCCAGAGAGGGTGCACCCTATGTTGCATCGAATAATGCAACTGTGCCTGTGATCAATGCCGGTGACGGCGGTCACAACCACCCCACTCAGACACTGACGGATATTCTCACCATTTCCCGGGAAATGGGCCGACTGGACGATCTGACCATCGGCCTGTGCGGCGATCTGAAATACGGCCGCACAGTTCACTCCCTCATTGAGGCCATGGCACGGTACAAGAATGTGAAATTCGTGCTGATTTCCCCGGATGAACTGAAAATCCCCGGTTTTATCCGCTTTAATGTTTTGGAGCGGTACGGCATTCCCTATGAAGAAGTATCTTCTCTGGATGAGGCCATGCCCAAGCTGGACGTGCTGTACATGACCCGGATCCAAAGAGAGCGTTTTGACTCTTCGGAAGAGTACGAGCGGTTGAAAAACAGTTACATTCTGGACACGGCCAAAATGTCTCTGGCCAAGGAGAAAATGTGCATTTTGCATCCCCTGCCCCGCGTCAACGAGATCAGCGTTGCTGTGGACAACGATCCCCGGGCGGCCTACTTCCGCCAGGCATTGAACGGCAAATACGTGCGTATGGCACTGATTCTGAAACTGCTGGAAGAAGCAGAAAAGGACCCCATCCGCAAGACTGTGGATACAAGCGGCTATCTGCGTGACCGGGTTTGTACCAATCCCAAGTGCATTTGCCAGGTGGAACAGGAGCTCCCCCATCTGGCAAAGCTCACTGACCCCAAGGCCAACATCTATCGCTGTATCTATTGCGAGCATAAGGTGTAAATTCCTTGTCATTGCGAGCCAGTGCGCACACTGGCGTGGCAATCCCCTTCAGGCTTGCTGACGATTGCTACGTTGTTTCGCTCCTCGCAAGGACGGTGGTTTGGTAGTATATAAAAACGGCTGTGCAATTTGAATTGCACAGCCGTTTCTTATAATTGAAAGTGTTCCTGAATTTGCTTCGCTACTTCCTCTGCCGTCAGATGGGTATTATCGATCTTCAAATAGTTTTCAAAGGGTATTTCACCCGGCAGGCTTTCCAGACGGAATCTTGCATCGTCCCGCAAAAGTCGGGCTTTGGATGCTTCCAGGTCCCGTTTGGATGCTTTGTGGGCAAGACGATTTTCTGTGGTGTTTCGTTCCAGTCTGGTCTGCTGATCTGCAACCAGTTCCACGTAGTAGAATTCCGTTTCCGGTTTTCTCTCTTCAAATATCCGTCGCACATGATCACCAAAATCCCAGTCCTCTTGGCAATTAAACGCCCACATAAAGGTAAAAATCATGCCGTAATTGTCGGATTGGGCGAAATCCTCAAAGATCACTTGCCGCAATCGCTGAATGGTCTTGGACTCAAAGCTGCCGAAAACCTCCAACACCGGCTCAATGGTCATATGATTATGGAACAGACGCAGACCTGTCCGTTTCATCAGTTCCTGCCCGACGGTCATTTTTCCCACCGCGGCACTTCCAAATAGAAAAACTACTTTCACATCTTCACCTCTAATGAAAAAGTCATTCCGAGCCAGCGAGCACACTGGCGTGGGAATCCCCATTGATTAAGGAGATTGCCACACCAGTGACATCGGTCACTGGTTCGCAATGACACTTATACGTTAAATCTCTTGTCTGCCTTCCAGAGCCCGGGAGAGGGTCACCTCGTCGGCATATTCCAGTTGGCTGCCCACGGGCACACCGTAGGCAAGACGGGTCACCTTGACCTCCATAGGCCGCAGGAGACGGGAAATGTACATGGCCGTAGCCTCGCCCTCCGTATCCGGATTCGTGGCCATAATGACCTCCCGCACCTGTCCAGACGCCACACGCATCAGCAGTTCCTTGATGCGGATATCGTCCTGAGTCACGTGGTTCAGCGGCGAAATCACGCCATGCAGAACGTGATAAAGGCCGTTAAACTCCCGGCTTCGCTCCATGGCGATCACGTCACGGGGTTCTGCCACCACACAAATCGTGCTTGCGTCCCGCATCTCATTGTCGCAGATGGGACAGACCTCCCGATCCGTCAAATTCTGACACACAGGGCAGGTATGGACGGTCTGCTTCGCCGCGAGAATCGCCTCAGCAAAAGCCTTGGCATCGCTATCGTTCAATTCCAGCACATGAAAAGCCAATCTTTGTGCCGTCTTTCCGCCAATACCTGGAAGCCGGGCAAACTGATCAGCCAGTTCCTGCAATGCGGTAGGAAAATACTGCATCAGAACAGTCCTCCCAGGTTCAGACCGCCGGTCAACCGGGACATATTGTTGGCTGCTTCCGCATCTGCGGTACGCATTGCCTCATTCACAGCGGCAATAACCATATCTTGCAGCATTTCCACATCGTCAGGATCAACTGCTTCGGGGTTGATGGTCAACTCCACCACCTCATGCTTACCGTTGACAGAGGCAGAGACCATTCCGCCGCCAGCAGATGCAGTGTACACCTTGGTTTCCTGTTCTTCCTGCATACGCAGAAGCTCCTGCTGCATTTTCTGGGCCTGCTTCATCATGGCCATCTGGTTCATTCCACCGGGCATACCCCGGAAATTATTCTTTGCCATAGTTAACTCCTTAATTGTTCTTAATATTCACGATATTGCTGTGGGCACGGCCAAAATCCATAAGCCGTTCCATTTTTCCACCGGACTGGGGTTTCAAGGAAGCGTCCTCCGCCCTGGCTGTAACAGCTTTGTTTAAAACCGATGTCGCTTTACGTGCAACCATTTCCAAAACTTCCGGCTTGTTCACCATATCCAGAATAAACTTATTATCGCACCGCAAAACCACCTGGTTGCCTTGCAGTACACCCTGTACAGTGGCATTTTCGCCGGTTGTGAAGAAGCCGACCAAGGGCGGTTTCATCTCCTGACGGATGGCCGCAACCAGTTCCGCCCAGAAGCCCATGGGGGTATCCTCGGCGACCTGTTGAATATCCGGCTCATCCGCCATAGGCGGGATATCCTCGTCGCCTGGCATAGGGGGGCGTTCCTCTTCGGGCTCTTCCTTTATGGGTTGAGGTGTAGCAACTGCGGTCACAAAACTACCGCTCTTCAACTGCTCCTCCATCCGGGTCAGTCTGGCGTTCAGGCTCTGAGCGTCCAGCTGCAGCTCCGGTTGACACAGGCGAATCAGACACAGCTCTGCATCCATTCTACGACTGGCACTGCGAGTAAAGCCGGACATGGTGGTTTCCAGGCTTTCCATGATCTGCACCAGTTCCCCAGAGGACAGTTGCATGGCAAGGGCTGTTGCCTCTTTGTCGGATGCCACGCCGGAGAGCATGGTGAGTCCCGCATTGGGTGCCGTCTTCAAAATCAGAAGATCTCTGGCAAGACAGGCAAGTTCATCCAGCAGTGCTCCCAATTCCTTACCGTCGGAATAGAGTTTGTTCAGCAATTCCAAAGCCTTGGCGGTATTATGGGAGGCGATATATCCCATCATTTCCGCAGCTTTCCGCTCACCGGCAATACCCAGGCAAGCGTAGACACGCTCGGCGGTCAATTCGCCGGCTGTTGCCGATGCACATTGATCCAGCAAACTCAGACCGTCACGCATACCGCCGTCGGCCATTCGGGCCAACACCCGGGCCGCGGAATCGTCCAGATCGATGTTTTCCTGGTAGGCAACATATTGCAGCCGCTGGGCAATATCCTCCTGGCTGATCCGCCGGAAAGAAACCCGCTGACACCGGGACAGAATCGTTGCCGGGACTTTATGAAGCTCCGTGGTTGCCAGGATGAACAGCAAATGCTCCGGGGGTTCCTCGATGATCTTCAAAAGGGCGTTGAACGCCGAAATGGAGAGCATGTGCACCTCGTCGATGATGTACACACGCATTTTTACCTGAGAAGGTGTGTAGATGGCATCGTCCCGGAGGTCCCGGACATTGTCAACACCGTTGTTGGACGCAGCGTCGATCTCCAACACATCCATGCAAGCACCGGAATCAATGGTACGGCAGGCCTCACAGCAGTTGCAAGGGTTGCCGTCCTGGGGGTTCAGACAGTTGACCGCCTTGGCCAAAATCTTGGCACAGCTGGTCTTGCCGGTACCCCGGGAGCCTGTAAACAAATACGCATGGCTCATTTTTCCGGTCATCAACTGCGTCTTTAAGGTTTGGGTCACCGCCAGTTGACCGGAAACGTCATCAAAAGTCTGGGGACGGTATTTACGATATAGTGCTTGATAGGCGGACATCACGTCCCCTCCTTTCTGAATGTAAATAAAACCGGCTCATAACAAGATCGCACACCCACATTTGAACCTGCTGTATGCCCGGTAACAACGCAGCCAGCTCAGAACCGGCAACCCCGCGGCACACGGAAAGATCCGCTTAATGCTGCTTGGTTCCCCACCTGACATGGTTCACGGGATTCCGTTGCGCAAGACCGGTTCGTCAACACCGCTTGCGAAGGCCGGACGGCACGCAAACAAGCCCGGGTGTGGGAATTCATCCCTGCTATAGCGGATTGCAGGCAACAGGGCACCGCTATCTCCCCGATTAGTGCGACCTTGTTATAAGCCGGTCAGCCATAACAAGGCTATTTGGTTGAATTAGTTAACCTTGGAATCAATGAAAGCAGCCAGTTCGCCGAAAGTAGCAATCTTCTGATCTTCCAGATCCAATTCTACGCCCAGTTCGGATTCCAGATCCATGATCATTTCCACGATGTCCAGAGAATCAATACCCAAACTCTCAAAACTGCTGTCGGGAGTGATCTCAGCAAGATCCAATTCCAACTGCTTTGCTGCATAGGAAACGAGTTTCTCGTACATATTTATACCTCCAAATTACATTGGGTTTCTCAAAGTATTTTATTATAAGTTAGAACATTTGTCAATGCCGGATTTCATCAGAAACAGCCAAACCTGCGGCATAAGCAGTCGCCCAGGCGATTTGCAGATTAAATCCGCCGGTATAGGCATCACAGTCGATGATCTCCCCAGCAAAGTAAAGCCCGGGAACCAATTTGGACTCCATAGTCTTAGGATCAATTTCGGAGACTTTCACACCACCGGAGGTGATAATCGCCTCGGAAACCGGGCGTTTTCCCGTGATATCCAAGGAAAATGCCTTCAAAAGTTCCACCATGGCACGCCGCTGCTGACGTGTCAGAGAATTAGCCTGCATATTGGGGTCAATGCTCAGTCTGTGCAAAACTACAGGAATCATACTTCTGGGGAGAAGATCGGTCAGTGCATTTTCCATACTGCGATTTTGGTACATTTCCAGATCCCGCAGAATCCGAGCATCCAGCTTGCCCTCGTCCAATGCCGGTTTCAGATCGATCACCAGACGGCAATTCCCTTTCAAATGGGCACTGGCAGACAAAACAGTAGGTCCGGAGACACCGAAATGGGTAAACAACAGCTCCCCAAAGTCCTTGTAGATTACCTTGTTCTTTTCGCCCATCAGCTTCACGCCCACATTGCGAAGGCTCAATCCCTGCATGTCGGGGCAGTCCTGCCCGGCAGTTTCCAGAGGAACAAGAGAACCCTCCGGAGCGGTCACGGTGTGTCCCAACGCCTTGGCCATTTCGTAGCCGTCTCCGGTGGAGCCGGTGGTGGGATAACTAAGGCCGCCGGTAGCCAGTATTACCTTGTCAGCCATGTATGTGTTTTTCTCAGTCCGCACACCGGACACCGTGCCTTCCCGTGTTAAAATCTCACACACACGCTCTGAACGAACCGTTACATGATTTTGACGCAACTGGTCCTGTAAGCAGTTGAGCACGGACATGGACTTGTCCGTCACCGGAAATACCCGGTTGCCCCGTTCTGTTTTTAAGGGACAGCCATGGGATTCAAAGAATTTCATAACCGATGCAGGTGGAAACGCGGCCATCGCACTGTAAAGAAAGCGGCCGTTTCTGGGTATATTCTGCAAGACCTCCTGGGAATCGCAATCATTGGTCACGTTACAACGGCCTTTACCGGTGATGAGGAGCTTCTTTCCCAAACGGTCATTGCGTTCCAGCAACAGTACCCGGCTGCCTCTGTGTGCCGCTGTGATGGCAGCGAACATCCCCGCGGGGCCGCCGCCAATGACGATCACATCCACATTCATCCGTTTTCTTCCTGCTTTTCGTAAATATTGTACTCCGCCCAAACGTGCTCCAGTTCCTGGAATGTCTTGGACAGTTCCTTTTCTTTCTTTGCGGCAATGGCAACGATCAGTGCATTGACCACGCTCAGGGGTGCCACCAGGGAGTCAACCAGGGACACCATATCACTCTTGGCTACCAGTACATAATCACTGCATTGGGCCAGCGAAGACCGCTTGGAATCCGTCACCGCAATTACGGTCGCACCGGTGCTGTGACAGTACTGAGCTGTTTTCAGAGTCGTGGCCGAATATCTGGGGAAACTGAACGCGATCACCGCATCCCGGGAGTTGACACCTACGATCTGCTCAAACATCTCGCTGGCACCGGACGCGGTAAGAATATGCACATTCTGGAACATATAGTTCAGATAGTACCCCAGGAAGTTGGCAAGAGGTGCGGCAGAACGGACACCGAGAATATACACCCGCTCCGCACCCAGAACCGCATTGACTGCGGCATCAAATGCAGAATGATCCACCATCTCGCCGGTCTGACGCAGTTTTTCCATATCGGACTGCAACACCATAGACAGCACATTCTGATCGCCGATGCGGTCATTGGTAACCTCGATCCGCTGGGCAGCCGTCAGGCGGTTGACCACCATTTCCTGCAGTGCCTTTTGCATGCTGGGGTATCCGTCGTAACCCAATTCCACCGCAAAACGAACCACGGTGGACTCCGAAATTCCCACCGTCTTACCCAAAACATTGGCGGTCATAAAGGCGGCCTTGTCATAGGATTCCAAGATAAATTGGGCAATCCGACGCTGGCCTTTGGAGAAGGTTGCCTCCCTTGATTTCAAAACAGATAGAATATCCTGGCGCATAACAAACACCTCATTTCATTTGTGCAATCAATATAGCATATATCTTGCATTTTTGCAAGAGTTCCTGCCAAAAAATGCAAGTTGCAGGACTATTACAGCCCTGCAACCTCTTCATCCGTTAAATTACGCCATTTTCCAAGGGGCAAATTGCCTAATCGCAGAGAGCCTTCCCGGATGCGACGCAGACGCAGCACCTGCATCCCTGCGGCTTCACACATCCGCCGTACCTGGCGGTTTCGTCCCTCATGAATGGTCACCAAATACTTTGCCCGGTCACCCTCGGCACGCACCAGTTTTACCTGGGGCGAACGGATGGGATAACCATCCAATTCAATGGGTCGGCACAGTAGCGTCGTGGATGCGGCATGATACCCTTTCACGGAAACCTCGTAAGTCTTCTCCACTTCGTGTTTCGGATGCATCAAGCGGTTGGCAAATTCCCCGTCATTGGTCAGCAGCAGCAACCCCTCGGAATCCATATCCAATCGCCCCACCGGGTATACACGCACACCGCAGTCCGCAACCAGCTGGGCCACATTCTGCCGCCCCTTTTCATCGGAAAGGGTGGTTACATAGCCTCTCGGCTTATTCAGCATAATGTACACATGAGGCTGTCCGGACGGGAGTGGTCTCCCGTCCAGCAATATTTCATCCACATCCGGGTCAGCCGTTTCTCCCAACTGGGCAATCCTGCCGTTGACCTGCAACCGCCCGGACAATATCCACTCCTCCGCCTTTCTGCGGGACGCCACACCTCTGGCGGAGAGTATTTTTTGTAATCGTTCTTTCATTCTCTGCCTCCAAACAAGCGTTCCCAAAGATTCGGTCTTTTAGTCTGAACCGTACGCTCCACAGTTTGTCCGTAAACCAGTTTCACTTTTCCCACCGGCTCATTGCCAATGCACACATAGGCATACCCGGCACACTTCCCCTTTACAGACGGTGCATATACAAATCCCGGTGCGGGCAGGATGATTTGTGCCTGTTCTGTCTGTGTGACAGGAAAGGAGAAATCC
Organism: Faecousia sp.; assembly: GCA_045596215.1. Lineage (GTDB taxonomy): Bacteria > Bacillota > Clostridia > Oscillospirales > Oscillospiraceae > Faecousia. The sequence continues at coordinate 6,503 of JAZOBY010000075.1, read as the reverse complement.
TCCGCCGCCAAAAGGGGCACCCGTGCTTCTTCTCCCGAGAAAACCGTGGCATAGCCCAGGTGCTCCCCTGAGCGAATCAACTGCTTAACCGAATACTCGGAAAAGCCCTTTTCCAGTAATGTGCTATGATCCACCCAGTCGTTACCATCGTTGATGGTAACGCAGATCAGCCGCCGTCCATCCCGGGTGGCACTGGATACCAATATCCGACCTGCCGCCTTGGTATATCCGGTCTTTACCCCATCTGCACCCTCCACACGCCACAAGAGTTTGTTGTGATTTTGCATAGTGCGGCTACCCACCGTAACGGACTTTGTGGATACCGTTTGATAAAAGATGGGGTTTTTCATGGCATAGGCCGTCAGCACCGCCAAATCTCTGGCAGTGGAATAATGATGGGTACTGTCCAGGCCATGGGGATTTTCAAAATGGGTCTGGGCCAAGCCAAGGACTCTTGCTTTGTCATTCATCATGGCCGCAAAGCCTTCCACCGTACCGCCGCAGTAAATAGCAAGGGCCACGGCGGCATCGTTACCGGAGCGAAGCATCAAGCCGTACAACAGTTCCTGGATGCTCAGCACTTCCCCCTCTTTCAGATACATGGAGGAGCCCTCGATACCCACAGCCTCTTTGGGTATCTTCATCCGATCCAGGACGTTGCAATGCTCGCAGACAACCAGTGCGGTCATAATCTTCGTAGTGCTGGCGATCAGACTTCGGTCGTCTGCATTCTTTTCGTACAGCACCCGTCCGGTTTGAGCATCCATTAAAATTGCTTTCTGAGCAGAAACTGCCCCCACCGGAAAACTTAAAAACAGGACGACGGCCAAAACAGCCGCCGCCCCGGCAAAAAATCGTTTCATCTTTCTCACCCGGGCTTAGTTTGACCCGGGACATGAGAATTATTCTGCGTTTTTCCTGGTGTGAGAATCGATAAAAGCAGAAACTTTATCCAAGGTATCGGGGATCATTTCCACCAAACGGTCGGCTGTGGTATTGGCCGGTGTTGCCACGGGCAGCATCCGCACGTTGCCCTCTTTCACGATCAAAAATGCAATGGGGGTCACGCTGACACCGCCGCCTGCACCGCCGCCAAAAGGGTTTTCCTGCTTATTCGCATTCTTAGACACATAGTCGCTTCCACCGCCACCGAAGCCAACGCTGACCTTGGAAACAGGAATAATAGTCACGCCGTCAGCAGTGGTGATGGGATCGCCGATCACGGAATTCACATCCACCATCTCTCTGATCTTCGCGATGGTATTTTCCAACATATTGGGAACGTTATTACTCATTTTACTGTACCGTCCTTTCGATTGTTGACAATTTTCAGATATTCTTTCAAAGCACGCCAACCGTACCGCAGCAGCAGGCCCAACGCTCTGCCCAGAGTGATGGTAACATCTGAGCGGACATAGATGGTGGTCTGGGGCTGTGTAAAGTCACAAGCGACTTGGATATCCCGCTTTTTAATGACGAAAAACCGTTCCAGTTGAGGCATCAAGTTGCCCACAGCCGCCCAGGCCCGACCATAGTTGATGGCCAAATCACAGGGATCGCCACCTGCCATACACAGATACATGGTAAGCCGCTTAATCCGCAGTTTTCTGCGAAAGTCACCCAAAAAATCCGTCGCCACTTTCACCAGAGGAAGAAAATCCGTAAAGCTTCCGCCCTTTTTTTCTTCCTGCTTTGGTTCTGTTTTTTCTGTTTTTGTGGCTGGTTTCTTCTCTTCCTTTTCCTTCGGTTTCCCTGCTTTATCCTTTTTCTTTCCGGGAAATACGCGTATCTTCACCGGACCGATGAGCAAATCTGCAGTCGCACCGGATGCGGCGTAAATCCCACAAACGCCCAAGGGCAGGCATCCCAGTAAAACCAGGACCGCCAGAGCAATCAGCCAGCCCATCAGACTTCCTCCACGGGAGCAGGCTCCTGAATTTCCGTATGCTCCATGGTTTCGATGGGTTCGCCAAAGTTCACCTTCTCAATGGCCGGCAATTCTTCCAAAGAGGAAATACCAAAGGTACGTAAAAAGTCCGGTGTGGTCTTATACTGAATGGGACGGCCGGGTACGTTCAGTCTACCTGCCTCCTCGATCAGCTTCTTGTTCAGCAATGCAGACACAGAGTAAGAGCTGTCCACACCCCGGATCTGCTCGACCATAGCCTTGGTTGCTGGTTGATAATAGGCAACGATGGTCAGGGTCTCCAACTGGGAAGCAGAGAGCTTCGGCGGTTTTCTGGTTTCCAACGCCTTGGTCACAAAGTCTGCCATCTCACCGGAAGAAACCATCTGATAGCCGTTATCCAGCTTCAAAATGCGAATACCCCGGCGATCAAAAGACAGCTCGTCCATCAGCTTATCCGCCGCCGCAATGATATCCTTGGGGTCTGCTTCCAACGCCATGGCCAGGCGGCTTACTTCGATCCGCTCACCGGCGGCAAAGAGAATGGCCTCAATGGCTCTTTGCAGTTCTGTTTGTTCCATCAGGTCATCTCCTCTACATTCACGTTTTTCTCATCCACAAGACGGACATTGGGATTATCTCCGTTTATATCGTCTTCCAGATTTACAGAATTGGTCTTGCACAGCTCCAGCACCGCCAGGAACGTTGCCACGATCTCAGACCGGCTCTTGTTGCCCTTAAACAGGTTTTTCAGCCGTTCCACGCCACGCAAAATCAGCTGACGGATCACTTCCGTGGCCTTGCGGGTCACAGGATAGCGTTCCTTGCCTACGATGCCCTTGAAATTCACCGTGGGCGGCGGCAGACGTTGCTGACTCCGTTCAGAAATTTCGTCCAAAGCACGCAGCAGGTCCGCCGTTTCGTGCTGATAACGGTAGGTCTGATCCTTTCGTAAGGGCTCCGGCTCTTTTGTAAACACGCAGCGGCCGATCTCATTGCGGGGCTCCAGCCATGTGATGGCCACACGGATCTGTTCGATAGCTTCCCGACGCTGACGCTCAATCAGGCTCTGACGCAGAAGATCCAGTTCGCTTTCCGCCTCTGCTTGTTCCGCAGCAGAAAGGAGCATCTTGGTCTTAATCAGCATCAGATGGGATGCCATGGTGATAAACTCGCTGGCGACCTCCATATCCAGGCGTTTCATTTCGTCCAGATAAGCCAGATACTGCTCCAAAATAGCCGTAATCGACACGTCCTGGATCTCTATTTTATTCTTGCTCAGCAGCAGGAAAATAACGTCCAGCGGACCTTCAAAGTCCTCCATACCCTCGTTGCGGGTGCGTACGATTCCTTCCAGGTGGTATTGCGGCTGTCCCATAACGACTCCTTATCCATACTTATCCACAATAATTTTGCTTATTATACCACCAAACGTGATAATGTGCAAGTATTTCCATAGAAAAATCCCTAAGCTGATGTAAAGCGTCATAATTGCTGGAAATTGAAAAATAGGTCTTGACAAACCCAACCAAATGTAGTATTATATGCAAGCTGACCGCCAAACAGCATATATTTGGAGAAGTCGCGTAGCTGGCCGAGCGCGCACGATTGGAAATCGTGTATACCCCAAAAGGGTATCGAGGGTTCAAATCCCTCCTTCTCCGCCAAGAAAAGAAACCACCCATTGGGGTGGTTTCTTTTCTTATTGAGAGGGATTTGAAAGGCCGTTAAGAAAACATGCCGGGGGCATGTTTTTAGGCCGTGGGAAAATCCATTGATTTCTGATTGCAGGTGGTGGCCTGTAAGCAGAAATCAATCTTTTACAGCAGAAATGCAATGCAAACAAATCCCTCCTGCTCCGCCAAGAAAAAGCACCCTTCCGGGTGCTTTTTCTATATAATTGATGCTAAAAATAAAATGTGCCTGAAAACCTAGGCTTTTAAGTAAGTATGTAACAATCCAGCAGAATTCCCAATATCAAGCTCCAAGTATTTGCTATTATGGTATAACAAACAATCTCGCGTGTACGCACTTGCTTGAAGCATTTCTTATAAATCAAGAATTCGATAGTATAAATCAAAATTTCAAGAATAATTGTTTCAATTAAATAGGTAAACGGCAATGCGAAATAGAGTACCCGCATTATAATTTGTGAACACACATTAACTACAAGTATTGTCAGCACTTGCTTCCCCTTAAACTTGAAGAAGAAGGCCAGAAGTGTCTCCACACCAACAGAGCTCAGCATGATCAATATCGAAAAGAAACCGCCGATTATCAAGGAATACGGATTAATCCGTGTATCAAAATCCAAGCTATTGGTATCAAAATCATAATGCATCTCACCATCAAAAACAAACACATTATCCTCTTTGGGTAATTGTGTCGCCTCTGAAACAGTAATGAAATTGAGATCTTTATCTAACAGAGCAATTTTAACGTCTCTGTAATGACTGCGCAGATTTTCGTATTGGGTCAGATAATCCTGATACTCCAAACCATTGCAAAAATCTACAAAATATAAATCACCATAATGCTCAATCTTTATGTTTGATCTTGCATTTTTATAATGAAACGTAAAACTACGGAACCCATCCTCTGAGTAGTCGCCTATTTCCGTTGATTTTGAAGTAGCGTCCCAATAATCATTTGGCTGGGTTTCCACAAAGTTCGGATCATCTGGACTGATTTTGATCAACAAGTCTGCATACACCGCATCATCTGGTAGATTTGATAGCGTAACCGTCAGGTAAACAGCAGGTGCAGGTGAGTTAGCAGAAACAGGTACTGCAAAGGAAAAAACAAGTATCGAAACATAGACAAACATTAAGAGCAGTTTCTTAAAATTCTTCATATCACCACCGCCTTGGTTTTAGTATAGCATATAAGCATCGGTGGTGCAAGGGATTTAAGTGAAGCATGGGCAGAGCTGATGTGAAATAGTGACCTGACTCGTTTGCATTTGCTTCGCAAATTATTGTTCGGCTTCGTCCAGCCGAAGCCAGCAACAGTCCGGTGGACTGTTGCCGGCTGGACTGCAACAACACAATTATTTTGCCAACGGCAAAATGCAAACAAATCCCTCCTTCTCCGCCAAGAAAAGAAACCACCCGTCACGTAATAGGTTTATTGATAATCTCTTTTCTGACACCGTCATAAAGCAGGATTCCGTAACCGCTGCCAAAACCTCCGCCGGATTTTATGTAGGAAACGAAGTTTCTTTGCAAGGCCGTTTCTTGAGGAAAGCTGTCAATATCCGCCCATGCGTGCTTACCGAAAACAGCCTGTGCAATATAAAGATCTTCTGCCGTTTGGGCAGTAGATACGATATCAAACATCTGTGCAAACGATTTCATGTTTGAGCCTTCCGGGAACACCTTTTCTACGTACGGCGGGTACAAAAGCCAGGAACTGCAACGCACCGGCAGGATATCCCCCCGAATATCCTTCTTAAAGAAATTGTAGGCACGATCCAGAGAATCCATACACAGCTCCGGTGTCAATTTTCCGGAGGAAGGTATGTGGCAACCGTAGGCACGCTCTCCCTGATTTATCGTATAACCGCCGAAATGATACGTTTCCTTTTCGTAAGCCAGGGGCTGAAACTGCAAGCGGCCCAATCCAAACATCCCCAAACGGAAGAACCGATAATACCGCTGTGTGGTGACGCCGCAGCAGCCAAATTTCTTCCTGCACTCCCGGGTCTTGTAGGTAAGATCCATCAGGGAATTAATCAGAATGTCTTGTCCGATTCCCAGGCGACGATAGTCCTGCTCTAAATACGGAATACAGTGCAGCCAGAACAGCAGCTGCAGCATGTAGTCTTCCTCTTCTGTTTGTGCCAGCTGCCGTGCCTTGCCGAGCCACGACAGTGCCGCTTCTCTCTCCGCCTTCGCTTCATCATTTGTAAAGGACTTAAAAACACGCCCGGCACCGCCATTCATGTAGCCTTCTGCTAAGGGTGCAATCTGACTTCCGTAATATGCGTCCTTTGCGAGAATTTCCCCGATGTCTCCCTCGTCCATCTGCAATTCTTTGAGCCATTCCGCCAAAAGCATTTTGACCACTCCCCCTTTTTAACCATAGTACCATATAAGCTTAAATTTGTAAAGTTGATTGGTTAGCACACTTTCTTTTTTACTTTGTTTAACAAAATTACAAACCTTAATTCAGCCATAATATTACCACTCTTCTTTAAATAATTATAACAGCATAAAAGAAAAATAGCAAGGCGACGCCTTGCAAAAATACTTATTACCTTTTACTTCTTACTTATTACTTTTCAAAGCTTCAAGGACTTTTTGAGGTAATAGTGAAGATGTAATAGGTAAGAAGTAAGCCCCAAGAACTTATCGTCCTTAGGGCTTTGGAGCTAGTGACCTGACTCGTTTGCATTTGCTTCGCAAATTATTGTTCGGCTCGGTCTAGCCCTCGCCGGCGGCGCTCATCCGCGCCGCATTAAATCTTTCGAGTCAGGTCGCATCTAGAATAAAATCCTCACCCCGAAGGGGGTAACGATTTTATTGGAGCTAGTGACCTGACTCGAACAGGCGACCTTCTCATTACGAGTGAGATGCACTACCGACTGTGCTACACT
>JAZOBY010000074.1:0-51855 GCA_045596215.1 Faecousia sp. | reverse complement strand
CTTTCGCCGCGGCCTTTTGCACCCCTTGTGTAAAGGGAGGTGGCATTTGTGATGGACGAACAAATGACGGAGGGATTGTTCCTCTTTGGTACACTACAATCCCCCAGGCAAAAATCAAAGATTTTTGCCAACCCCCTTTACACAAGGGGGGCCTTTTACATCAGTCCGACCAAGCAGGTAATCTGTCGTTGTTTCGTAAAAATCAGCCAGTTTAATCAAAATAGCAGTAGGAATATCGTTCTCCCCTGTTTCATATTTAGAATATCCGGTTTGGGACATGCCTAACATTTGGGCGACTTGGGTTTGCGTCAGATCTCGGTCTTCTCGTAAATCTCTTATGCGACTGTACATACTCTCACCTCAAAATCATTCTACTATAACCTGAAATAGATTATTGACTTTTAACCTGGAACAGGTTAAACTATACCTGAGGTGATATTCATGTCAGACGCAACCTGTAAAACCTGCAAGTATTTTCGTCAGCATTACATTTTGACTGAGGGGCGAATTATGCGTGTTTTCTGTGGGCACTGCATTTTTCCAAAAGTTAAAAGCAAACGCCCTTATTCCAATGCCTGTGAAAACTATATTTATGCCCCACCGGACGAAGATTCCTTTGTGGATAGAAAATATCTGACTAAGGAAATGATCAGATGCCTGTTTGAAATGGAATGCTTACCGCCCATCGAAGACGCATCAGACAGCCGATAGGCCTACCAGGGAACGCAGAAACAGCACCGCCAGTTGGCGGTGCTGTTTTATTGGGAGCAAGGGACATTTCCTTTATTGTAATTGATTTTGCCCACAGCCCTACGGGCCGCGGTCTGCAATCAATGGAGTCTCCCACGGCCTAAAAACATGCCCCCGGCATGTTTTCTTAACGGCCTTTCGACTCCGCACCACTTCCTACCAAAAAGAATGACCACCTATTGGTGGTCATTCTTTTTGGAGCAGGGTACGGGAGTCGAACCCGCCCAGTCTGCTTGGGAAGCAGAAATTCTACCGATAAACTAACCCTGCATGGAACATGGCTGTATTATAGCAGATAAAAAAACCAATTTCAACTGCTTTTTATCCCTACATTTCGGCAAAAACACCCTGCGGCTGTGGCCGCAGGGTGCACTTTTACGCCATAACGCTGCCGTCCGGGTGGAACAGGGGCAGCTTTTCCAGGTAGATCAGATCGTCCCGATCCTGGGCATCACCCTCAGCCAAAATGGCCATCCGGCCGCACACGATACCGCCGGCCTTTTCCACCAATGCTTCCAAAGCCGTCAGGCTCTCGCCGGTGGAGATCACATCGTCCACGATCAGAATCCGCTTGCCCTTCATCATCTCCGCATCCGCACCGTCCAGATACAGGTGCTGCTCCTTGGCGGTGGTGATGGAATTGACAGACACCTCAAAAACATCACGCATGTACAGCTTTGCACCCTTACGGGCCAGCACATACTTGGCATTCCCTGCCTGGCGGGCCATCTCGTGAATCAGCGGAATGCCCTTAGCCTCGGCGGTGATGAGATAATCGTATTCCGGTGCTTTTTTCAGCAATTCCGCAGCACAGGCCACGGTCAGCTCCGGGTCGCCGAAGATCACGAAGCCGGCAATGTACAGTTCGTCCGTTACCCGGCAAATGGGCAAATGCCGTTCCAGGCCAGCGATGGTCATAGTATGAAACATAGGAAACAACCCCTTATTTTTCTTCAAGTTCTATAAGTATTATACCGCAAAGGCGAAAATTGTCAAGTTTATACCTGTCCGCGTTTGACATTCGGCTTGGGTTTGATCTCTCCGGCGGCAGTCAGTGCCATCTTGGTCAGCACCGGACCGACTAATTCATAAATCAGCACAGAGAACAGCACGATGTTCCGGATCAATGCACCGGCTTCGCCAAATTCTGCGGCCACCACAACGGACATACCCAGTGCAACACCGGCCTGGGGCAGCAGCGTGATGCCCAGATATTTGCAGATGGTGGGCTCGCACCGGGTAAGCCGGGCACTGGCTGACGCACCGAAAATCTTGCCGGCGGAGCGGCTGAGGATGTAAGCAACACCAATGCCTACCACCACGATATCGCCAAAGACCGTCAAATCCAGTTCCGCACCGGAAATCACGAAAAACAGCACATAGATGGGTGCTGTCCACCGTTCGGCCTTGTTCATGATCTCCTCGGAAAAGTCACACAGATTGCAGAAAATGCAGCTGCACATCATGGTCACCAGCAAAGAGGAAAATCCAATCTCCAAGCCGCTGTCAAAATGGAAACGGAGCTTGGAAAGGGCGGTGCAGATGATCACAAACGCCACCGCCAGACTCAGCCGCTTGGAACCGGAGTTAAAGAACTTCTCCACCATGCTGAACACCCAGCCAATTACCGCACCCAGCAAAAGAGAGCCAAAAATTTCGATCATGGGATTGACCAGCAGAGAAATCACGCTTACCGAGCCACTGACGAGTGCCCGGGCGATGCCGGAAGACACCGCAAACACCACCAGGCCCACCGCATCGTCCAACGCTACAACGGGAAGCAGAATATCCGTCAGCGGGCCTTTGGCCTTGTACTGATTGATAACCATAAGGGTAGCTGCCGGAGCTGTTGCGGTGGCAATGGCACCCAAAATGATGCAGGTGGAAACGGGAAGCCGCTCCTCGCCCAAAATCAGGTGCAGACCCAGTAAGGTCAGGTCCACCAAAACCGTTGCAGCCAATGCCTGAAAAATGGCAATGACGGTTGCCTGCCGTCCGGTCTTACGCAAAGCGGAAATACGGAACTCGCCTCCGATAGAAAATGCTATGAACCCCAGAGCCACATCGCACAAAAGTCCCATTTTTTCCACAAATTCCATAGAATTGAAGCCCAGGCCCGGAACGCCCACGCGACCCAGCACCAACGGCCCGACCAGCACGCCCGCCACCAGATAACTGGTCACATCGGGCAGATTAAACTTAGAGGTCAGGCGAGACAAAAAAAGACCGGCAAACATTGCAATACCAATGGCCAGCAGGATCTCCATGAATAAAGCCTTCTTTCAAACAAAAATTCCTTGCTCATTATAGCACTATCTTTTTACATTGCAAGAGGTTTTTAAAAAAATCCGCTGCCTTTCGGCAGCTGATTTCCCCCATAAAGGGTTTGGAAAGAAGAGAGGTATAAAAAGAGGTCTTGCAAAGTAAAAGGAGCGGCTCACAGCTTCCGCTGCCCTTTACGCATTCATCATAACGCAAGGTTTTGAACAACACATCACAAATTTGTGAACATTTCGTATTTTATTCCACCGTGACGGATTTTGCCAGATTCCGGGGTTTATCCACATCGCAGCCCCGGTTCAGTGCAACGTAGTAAGAAAGCAGCTGCAACGGGATCAACGTCAGACTGGGCTGCAACACCGGCAATACGGTAGGTACGGTCAAAATGCCGTCTGCCTGTTTTGCGGCCTCTTCTGCGGTTTCCTGCAAAGTCACGCACAGCACATCCGCACCCCGGGCTTTGACCTCCCGGACGTTGGCCATGGTCTTATCGAACAGCGGCTGTACGGTTGCTAGGGCCACTACCAAAGTGCCGTTCTCGATGAGGGAGATAGGTCCATGCTTCAATTCGCCAGCCGGGTACGCCTCGCTGTGCAAATAGGCAACCTCTTTCAGTTTCAGACTGCCTTCCAGGCAGATGGCACTATCCACATTCCGGCCGATATAAAAGGCATCGTGGTGGCCGTAATAGCGGCTGGCATAGTACTGCACCTTTTGGACGTTTTCCTCAGACAGCACCTTTTCCGCGGCGGCGGGCAGAGCTTCCAAAGCCTCCACCCAGTCCCGGTAGGTCTCATCATCCATCGTACCCAACTGTCTGGCCATATAGGCCGCCAGCAGGTACACCACCGCCAGTTGGGTGGAGAACGCCTTGGTGGTGGCCACGGCGATTTCCGGGCCCGCCCAGGTATAGATGGTCTGATCGGCGGTCTTGGCAATGGCAGAGCCTACCACATTCACCACCGCCAGGGTCTTGGCACCCAAACGCTTGGCTTCCCGCAGAGCCGCCAGGGTATCGGCGGTCTCACCGGACTGGCTGATGATAATCACCAGATTGTGTTCATCCACCACCGGGTCGGCATACCGGAATTCCGATGCCATCACCGCTTCCGTGGGGATGCGGCAAGACTTTTCGATGATATACTTGGCCAGCACCGACACATAGTAGGCCGAGCCGCAGGCCACCAGATAAATCTTCCGCACGTCTTTCAGATACTCCGCAGACAGGTCAATGCCGTCCAGCACCACTTCCCCGTTTTTCAGTCGGGGGCTGAGGGTATCCCGCAGAGCCTTGGGCTGTTCGTAGATTTCTTTCAGCATAAAGTGGTCAAAGCCGCCCCGTTCCGCCGCGGAAAGCTCCCAGGTGATGGTCTCTTTCTTCTTTTCAATGGGCTCGCCCGCAAAGTCGAAGAACCGGACGCTTTTGTTATTGAATATCACCATTTCCCCGTCTTCCATGTAGGAGACGGTCTGGGTGTGCTTCAAAATGGCGGGCACATCGGAAGCGATGTAGTTTTCTCCGTCGCCGTAACCGAAAATCAGGGGCGAATCCTTCTTGGCGGCCACGATGGTATCCGGCAGATCCGTACACAAAATACCCAAAGCATAACTGCCTTCCAACCGGGGCAGGGCCTGACGCACCGCACCGATGAAATTTCCGGTCTGCTCGTAATAGTAGCCAACCAGATTGGCCACCACTTCCGTATCCGTCTCGGAATAGAATTTCACGCCCTTTTCCAGCAGCTGGGCCCGGAGTTTCGCTTCGTTTTCAATGATGCCGTTGTGCACCACAGAAATTTTTCCGCTGTCCGAAAGGTGGGGGTGGCTGTTTGCATCCGACGGTGCCCCGTGGGTGGCCCAACGGGTATGTCCGATGCCCACTGTGCCGGGCACGGACTGACCGTTATCAGTCTTGTCGCAAAGCACCTGCAATCTGCCCTTGGCCTTGACCACCTGCATTTCCTTCGTGCCGTGGACGCAAATGCCTGCGGAGTCATATCCCCGGTATTCCAATTTAGACAGGCCCTCCAACAAAATGGGAGCGGCCTGGTGATTTCCTGCATATCCAACTATTCCACACATAGAATAACCCCCTAACGAAATGGCAGAGGTCAAGGAAGCCGATAAGACAAACAACTCGCACTCGTCGGCGTATGTTGATACGTTAGAGGGCGAGTTGTGCAGTAAGCATTTTAACGGTTGACGGCTTTTTTGACACTCTGGGCGGCCCGCCCTGTGGCAGACCGCATTAGCACTTCCTATTGTACATCTTCTATGTGTATTTTTCAACTATAATTTTATCATTTTTGATTTTTTCTAGTTTTTTCCAAAAAAGCTGATGGTTTTTGTCTGCAATCTGTTCAGGTCTGTCAGCTCTTCCGGTACAATCAGTACCGCACCCAGTTGTTCCAGCCGCAAGGCCGCCTCGCTCCCATCCCGGAAGCAAAAAACCGGACTCCAATTCTCTTTCAGATTCCGCACCGTACCGCTCCACGTGCCGCCCCGGCCCAGATCACTCTGAGCCACCAGCGTTTTTTCTCCCAGAGCGTGAATCACCCGGTTTCGGCTCAGGGCCCGGATGGATGTAAAGGGGCAATCGAATCCTTCCTCGCTGAGATACAGCACGCCTTCTGTGCACGCCTGCTTCATCAGTTCATCGGCCACCACGCTGATGACCCGCCCGCCGGCGGCCATACAGGCACGCTGGGCGATGCGGTCCGCTCCCCGGGCGTTGCCGGACACCAGAACAAATCCCTGTTTTGTGGCTTCCTCTCCCACTTTGGCGGCAAATGCCCGATTTTGCGGAGCAATATCCCGACTTCCCACCAGGGCGATCATGGGCATCTGCAAAATGGACAGATCCCCTTTCGCCCACAGAACGCCGGGACTGTCCAGCCCCAGGCGGTTTCGCATATGGACAGGGTATTCCGGACTGACCCGGGTCACAGGAACGCAATCCGCCTGCTTTGCCTTGGATAGGTAATAGTGCAGCAGTTGGGTATCATCCAGCAATTTCACTATGTGTGCAGCCGTGTCGAGGTCGTATCCCAAAGCCATCAGGTCCGCCGCCGTCAAGTCCCGGTCCTGGGTTGGCTGCGGCATGACCGAAACCCGCGCAGCAAGGGTTCGCAGCTGTGCTGTGGTCAGGGGTCTGCGTGACGGGTCTCCCAGGGTGCTGCTCAGAAGCAGAAACCCTTCTTCCCGGGCGTTCATCGGAATTTTCTCCTGGGCTTGGGTGCGACAGGGGCAGGTGCCTCCTCCGTCAGCGTTCCGTCAGCCTGTAAAACCATGGGTCGGATGGTATAGCCGGAGTATTTTGCGATCTCGTCCAGCTTGGCCTTTTCCGGGAAGTTGCCTATGATAGAATATGCACTTCCCTTCCGTCTTGCCCGGCCTGTACGGCCGATGCGGTGTACGTAATATTCATTTTCTTCGGGGATGTCATAGTTGATGACACATTCCACATCATCCACGTCAATACCCCGGGATGCCACATCCGTTGCGATCAGCACCGCAAGCTTGCCGTCACGGTAGCGTTGCATGGTCTTCTCCCGAATGCTCTGCTTGATGTCACCGTGGATACAGCCGCAGTCCAGTCCCGTACGCTGAAATTCATCGCACAGCCGCTGGCACATATGCTTGGTATTGCAGAAAATGATCACACGCTCGTAGCCCTGGGTGCGGATCAGACGCAAAGTGGTCTCCGCTTTTTCCAGGGGTGTGACCGTCAGACTGTACTGGTCAATATCCGGCTTGTCCTGCTGTTTTGGCTCAACGGTGATTTCCACCTCGTCCCGCTGATACATCCAGGAAACAGTCATGACCTCCTGGGAAATGGTCGCGGAAAACAGACCCAGATTCTTGCGGTTTTTCACCTTTTCGATGATCTTCGTCACGTCCTTGAAAAAGCCCATATCCAGCATCCGATCCGCTTCATCCAGCACAACGGTCTGAATTTTATCCAGACGGATGGTTTTGCGGTTGTAGTGGTCCATCAGCCGGCCAGGAGTGGCCACCACGATCTGGGGTTTCTTCTGTAACTGCTGAATCTGCCCGCCGATGCCGGCCCCGCCGTACAGCACCGCCACCCGGATACCCTGATAGTAGGCAAGCAAGCCACGCAGCTCGTCACCGATCTGAATTGCCAATTCCCGGGTGGGGGCCAGAATCAGGCCCTGCACATCTTCGCAAGCCGCATCCACATGCTCGATCATGGGGATGCCGAAGGCAAAGGTCTTGCCCGTGCCGGTGGGAGCCTTGGCAATCACATCCCGCCACTGCATGAAGTGGGGAATAGCCTCTGCCTGAATGGTGGTGGGATAGCCGTAGCCTTTTTTCTCCAAGGCTTTCATCATGGGTTCGGACAACCCAAGATCGGCAAAAGTAATGTTCTCGTTCATAATATTCGTCCTTTTTTCTGATTTTTTCTTATTATATCAGTAAATTTCCGATTATGCAACGATAGAAAAAAGTAGGGGCGGCAATCTGCCGCCCGACACTTCACTCCTCGGAACGGACACTAGGGATGATGGTAAATGGACAGCTTTTATTCATCGCACCCCAAACGAACAGATACAACATCTGACATAAAAATGCCAAACTCCTTATAAATATTGAACAACACATCAATTCTCAAACCGGCTGGCAGTTCCCCTTTTTCTATTTTGTTCAACGACCCTACTCCAATTCCTAACTTTTGTGCCATTTCTTTTTTGGATAGTCCGTAATGCCTGCGAAGCCATGCTACGTTGTGTAAAAAAATTTCGATCATAAAAATCTCCCTTGTTAATTATTTTTATAGTCATTTTACACCTGTTAGGTGTAAAAGTCAATACACCTATAAGATGTAGACTATAATATAGTAAACATTCTGGGGGGAGAAATATGAACAGAATTCGTGATTTAAGAGAAGATCGGGATCTATCCCAAACAGAAATTGCCAAAGTTATTAAAACCACTCAACAGCAGTACAGCAAAATCGAAACCGGAAAGGCGGATATTAGCGGAGAAAAATTAAAGTTGTTAGCCGAATTCTATAATGTTTCCGTAGATTATATCCTTGGTTTGACCAACAACCCACAACCACTTCATCCCAATCGAAAATAAAACCAGGACTGTTTCCAGTCCTGGTTTTCTGTTATTGCGGACGACCAATGGTCGCCCCTATACGATTTTCCCATCCGTGCCAATAGTCACCACCTGCCAGGGGATAAACTTCTCACTTTCCTGCAAGGCTTTCTTGGCCGCAAATTTCAAGCCGCCGCAGCAGGGAACCTCCATCCGTACAACCGTCACGCTGCGGATGTCGTTTTCCCGGAGGATATGGGCCAGTTTCACGCTGTAATCAATGCCGTCCAATTTGGGGCAGCCAACCAGCACCACTCTCCCCCGAAGGAAATCCTCATGGAACCGGGCATAGGCATAGGCGGTACAATCCGCGGCGATGAGCAGATCCACGCCATCCAGCCAGGGTGCACGCATAGGTGCCAACTTGATCTGCACCGGCCAATTTCCTAGCCGGGACGTTTTCCGTTTCTCCAAATTGGCTTTGACCGCTGCTTCGTTGTAGGCCTCTGCTTCCCGCTCTACAAAGGTGATTGCCCCCACAGGACAGGCCGGCAGGCAATCTCCAAGGCCGTCGCAGTAGTCGTCCCGGAGAAGCTGGGCTTTTCCGTCTACCATACCGATGGCACCCTCGTGACAGGCATCCGCACACAAGCCGCAGCCGTTGCATTTTTCCCGGTCGATCTCTATAATTCTTCTTTTCACGCCGTTTTTCCCTCTTTCTGATTTTTCAGAATTTCCATCATGGCGTTGTACATTTCCTCGCCCACACATTCCTTGGCATGGGCACACCATTGCACACAGCTGAGGGTATCATTGTATGCCACAAATCCGCAATGCTCACAGGGCATCCGCTCGTCAATGGAGAACATTTCTATCTCGTGTCCGCACTGGGGACAAATCTTTTCAATAATGGTAGGCGTTTTGGGTCTCGCCTGGCATCCAAACATAGTCATAACAAATACCTCCTTTTGTTTTCTATACTATAACAAGGAAATTTCCTGCGTTCCGTGACAATATCACAAAACCGTTCAGGACTCTATCCGGCAATGCCATTTCATAAAAAATGTCATTCCGAGCCAGTTCGCAAACTGGCGTGGGAATCCCCCAAACAGAAGGAGATTGCCACACCAGCGTGCGCGCCGGTTCGCAATGACAGCTAACTTAATTGCGTTGTGTTATTTTACGGTTTTACGGTTTCTTTCTGTTCCTCTCTTTGCCTTTGCTCTTTGTGCATCTGCTTCAGTGCCTTCCGGGCACGGCGATCCAGCTTGGAGGAATGATCAAAGCCTTCCGTGCTTTCCTTGCTGAATATGATACGCAGAGTCATCAAAATCAGTTTGATATCCAGCGTAATGGAGTAGTTCTCAATGTACATCATATCCAGACGCAATTTGTCATAGGGCGAAGTATTATACTTGCCGTAAATCTGGGCATAGCCGGTCAGGCCGCCCTTGACTTTGGTTCGGAAATCAAATTCCGGTACCGTTTTGCCGTACTTGTGCATATGCTCCACCCGTTCCGGACGGGGGCCAACCAAACTCATATCGCCTTTGATGATATTCAGCAGCTGGGGCAGCTCATCCAGCCGTGTGGCACGGATAAAATGGCCCACCTTGGTGATCCGGGGGTCGCCTCCCTTGGCAGGAATGGACTTTCCATCCTTTTCCGCATTCACGATCATGCTGCGAAATTTCAGAATATCAAATACCTTGTTATCCAAGGATACTCTTGCCTGCTTGTAAAGCACCGGGCCACCGTCTTCCAGCTTGATCGCCAACGCGATCAACAGCATGATGGGGGTAGCAGGAATCATCATCAGCAGGCACAGCACCAGATCCATGATCCGCTTGACCAGGAGCTGAACCGGTGTAAGGCCCGTTCCCTTGACCAGCATCAGGGGCGTATCAAACAAATTGATTCTCTCTGCACCGCAGACGATGATGTCCGTAATCTTCGGGGTCAGATATACGCGAATCTTGTTGCGATAACAGAATTTCAGAATATCGTTACGCAGATCCGCAGGCACATCGTTGATGATAACCGCATCGTAGTTAACGAGCTGCTCACAAATGCTTTCCAGGCCTTCATCCATGGAAATCAGTTTTTTCACATGGTACTTGTCCGGACGGGTCTCCATCTTGAATTTCAAAATCACAGACTCATCCCGGCCCAGAATCATCACCATTTCTTTGGGAACATACAAATGGTGATAAATCGCCGAATAGACCAGCGTGCACACCACAACCACCGCTGCACCAAAGATCATCAGGGTCAGAATCGGTGCGGGGGGGATCAGATCGTTGGCGATGAGACACAGCTGCCAATAGGTGATAAAATTCGCAATAAACAGGGCGATGATCTGGGATACGATCACATCGCCGTTGCGAAGGTATCCGAATTTAAAGCCATCCATGCCGAAAAACAGCACCATGACCAACAGACCATAAAGGCCGCACAGGACATACTTTCCGTAGCCGTCATACTCCGGAAACAAACTGCTGTCATAATTATTGCGGAAAATGAAATAGTAGATCATCGTTAGGATCAGCAGTTCTATCAAGCCCTCGACGCTGCGGATCAGGCTCTTCACTCCGCCCAACTTTTTCTCTCTTTGCATTGTGTTTTCCTCGTTCTCTTTTTCTTGCTGCACCGCCCGTGCAGACTTCCTCTTTTTTTCATCTATACAATCTCTTTGCGACATTATATCATTTTCTGCTGTATATTTCAACTCTAAATAATTCCATGGCTCTAAGCAGCAAAAAACCACGGCAAAGCCGTGGTTTTTTCTTTTTACAGATTGAAATATTTGTCGTACTCCGCGGGATGGGGAATGGCAGACAACTGCGCACATTCCGCCCGCTTGGTCTTGATGAAATTACGAAGCAGTTCTTCCGGGAAGACGCCGCCGACAGTCAGATAGTCGTGATCCTTCTCCAATGCATCCAGTGCTTCCGGCAGGGATGTGGGCAGACCTTGCAGCTTTGCCTTTTCCTCCTCCGGCAGGTGATACAGATTTACATCGAAGGGGCCCCAGCCGTTGGCATGGGGATCGATCTTGTTCTTCACGCCGTCCAGACCGGCCATCAGAATCGCCGCATAGCAGAAATAGGGGTTACAGGTAGCATCCGGATTGCGCAGCTCAAACCGCCGCTTATCCGGGGACTTGGCATAGGCAGGGATCCGGATAACCGCACTGCGGTTGGATGTGGCGTAACCCACGGTCACAGGTGCTTCGAAGCCGGGCACCAGCCGCTTGAAGGAATTGGTGCTGGGGTTGGTCAGTGCACACAGGGATGCGATGTGCTTGAGCAGACCGCCCATGAAATAATGGGCCGTTTCACTTAAGTGGGCGTAGCCGTTGTCGTCGGAGAAGACAGGCTGGCCGTCCTTCAGCAACAGCATATGCACGTGCATGCCGCTGCCGGCCTCGCCGTAGATGGGCTTGGGCATAAAGGTTGCGGTCTTGCCGTACTTCAAAGCGGTGTTGTGGATGATATACTTGATCATCATAGTTGCATCCGCCATGTGCACCATTTCGCCCAGCTGAGGCTCGATCTCAAACTGGCCGGATGCGGCCACCTCAGGGTGGTGGTAGTTGATCTCAATGCCGGCATCCAGCATGTGCATGCACATTTCGCTGCGGCACTCATAGGAAATGTCAAAAGGCTTGGCAATGTGATAATTCTTCTGCTTGGGCACTACCACGCCCAGACCCTCAGATGCACTGTTCCAGTAAGACTGCTTGGCATCCACAAAGGCACTGATCTCCCGGCCGCTGACTTCCCAGCCAGCCTGATCAAACAGATAGAACTCAAATTCCGGCAAAATCTTCATGGTATCCGCCACACCGCAGTCGCGCATATACTGCACAGCCGCCCGGACAATATTCCGGGGATACTGAGGCAGTGGGCGGTTCTGGGGTGTGTCGATGATCATGGCGTTGCCGGTCATGGAGAGAGTGGGAACGGTGCAGAAGGGGTCGATCACCGCGGTATCGGGATCGGGAATAAACACCATATCGCTCTTTTCCACCACGGCATAGCCATAGTTGGAGGCATCAAATCCGATGCCGCTTTTCATGGTATCCTCGGAAAAATTCTGTGCCGGAATGGTGACATGGCGGTACTGACCGTTGATGTCCACCATTTTGAAATCCACCATCTGAATGTTATTTTCCCGGATCATATCTAAAATCTGACTGACGCTTTTACCCATAATGATCTCCTTTATTTATAAATCTTGCTGTCACAGGATATTTCTGACAGGACAATCATACAGGATTTGTCAACGAAAATCAACTAGTTTTGTCTGTATATATTCGATTTCTTTTCCAGAGGATACGCAAAAAGCTCCATGCTGTCCAAATCGCACCGGTGCATATCCACGGCACTGATGCTTCGGTTTTCATAGGTGGTGTAATAGCAGATGCCCTTTTGGGTGTTGATACAGGACGTGTATATGGTGATCACATCCTGGCCGTCCGGCAGCCGTACACATCCCCGAGTCTGCTCCACCGCAGCCAAAATGTGAAAAAACTGGCTGACGCTTTCATCTTCCCCATCTTCCGACACGCTGTTGCATTTGGTAAATGCCGCCCGGACAAAGCGGGACACCGACGACAGATCTCCGGGCAGGCCCATCGCCCCCATCCCCCGGCTGTACGGCGTCAATTCCATACCCCAAAGCCGATTTTCCGGTTGTTCCCGGCTCAGATTGCCGAAATCGCACAGCCGGTTTATGTGATAGTCAAAGGTGGGGTTGTTGGTCAGCACCCCCACGTGGTTTTCATAGATTTTCAGACCCTCCGCCACGCTTTCCACCGTAATAGCCCCTGTGCGATCTGCCACAATCCAATGGAGCGGTGACAGAGGCAGCTCCTGGCTGAAATTCTGCTTCCACAGATTGAGATTTTTCAATCTTTCCCGGGCCTGGCTCAGATTTTCGCATTGTCCCAAAATCCATGGTATCAACTCAAAAGGGGTAACGTTGTCCTTTTGTGGATCTTTTTCAAAATAACAGGCATTGCCCGGAAAATTCAGCCCTGCCATGGCAAGGCCGTGCTCGTTGGCCGCTTCGTAGTAGAGGGGGTAACCGTTTGCTACCGTGGCCATGCCGATGATGGCATGATGATGCTCCATCACGCCCTTGTCCCGGAAAATCAGCGGAAAATTCCGCGGCGTAACCACCACTTCTTCGTTGTAGGCGTATTCCAAGTCCAGCGTGCGTCCAAAATAAAGATCTTTGGTTTGATAGGTAATCGCTGTGCACATAACAATACCCTTTCCTATTGTATTTGCGGATAGTATAACCAAAAAACCGAGTGAAGATTGTTCTTCACTCGGTTTTTACTGTCAATCAAACAATTCATGCACAGCGGGCCAGGCAAGGCCTGCGTAGTATCGGTGCCCCTCCGGGCCTTCCAGCAGACGGAATTTGTCCGCCGCACCCACCCTGTCGTAGATCTTCTGCACCGTTTCGGCGATCTCCCGGCTGCCGTCAATATGGAAATCCGGGTCCTTCACACCGGCAATAATCACCAGCGGTCTGGGTGCGATCAGGCAGGCAAGCTCGCCCATGTCCACATACTTTGCGATATTCGGTATGTAGTTGCAAACGCAATGCTGCCGCCACGCGATGGATCTTTTATAAGAACAGATACTGCAACAGGGTACAGCCATGGTAATCCGGGGCTCCATGCAAGCGGCATAATACGTAGCCGTACCGCCACCGGATTGACCGGTGAGCAAAATCTTCTTGGTATCGATCACGTCCGGCATGGTCTCCAGCATGTCAATCGCCCGGGAGACATCCCACACCCGTTCGCCGATCAAGGTACGCCCCATCAAAAGGGCCGTCATAGCCGGATGGGCACAGGTGGTTTCCGCATCCGGATAGTTATTCAGGTACATCTGGCTTTTCAGCTCGCCAAAGGCCCGCATTTCCATGGTCAACGCGGCGTAGCCATTTTGGATGGCCTGCACCGCCAAATCCCGGTCACCGCCATTGATGTAGTCCGCATCCTGAGGGTAAATCGTCTTGCCCAGAGAGATATGCATACCGGTGGTATGGCCTTGCAGACAAATCGCCACCGGGCAGGGCAGTTGCACATTTTTTGGCACCAACAGATGGCAGGGAATGTCCACATTTTCCTCGGGCGTAAACAAGAGACGCTTCTCATAGAAGGTCTCGTGCTCTTTTTCCCACTCCATCCGAATATTCAGGTCGCACCGTGCAGCGGGCATCTCACCCAAAAGCTGTGTCAGCTTTTCCCGCACCTGCTCCCGCCAGGTGTCAAAATCCTTGCTTTCGTCATAGGCAAGGGCGGGTTTTATGTTCTCCATGAGTTTTTCATGGCAAAGATCCACAGACAACATATGCTTACGCTCCATTTCGCAGTTCTTTCTTGCACATTTGAAGTGCGGCGGCAATCACCGCATCCATATCGTAGTACTTATATTCACCCAGCCGGCCGCCGAAAATCACATGATCTTCCCGCTCCGCCAGAGCCTTATACTGCTGATAAAGCGTGCCGTTTTTCTCGTCGTTGACGGGATAATAGGGCTCGTCACCAGGTTTCCACTCAGAGCTGTACTCCCGGGAAATGACGGTCTTGGGCTGTGTGCCGAACTCGAACCATTTGTGCTCAATAATTCTCGTCCAGGGTGTTTCCGCATCGGTGTAATTCACCGCCGCATTGCCCTGGAAGTTGGGGATATCCAGCACTTCCGTTTCAAACCGGACAGAACGGTACTCCAAACAACCCAGCCGGTAGTCGAAATAAGCATCGATGGCTCCGGTATAGACCACCTTCTCCGCCAGTGAATCAAGCTCCGCCTTTTGTGCCAGATAGTCCGTATTCAGCCGCACTTCGATACCGCTAAGCATGCTCTCCACCATAGCGGTATATCCGCCGATGGGAATTCCCTGATACAGTGCGTTAAAATAGTTGTTGTCAAAGGTCAATCGCACCGGAAGCCTGCGGATGATGAAGGCCGGCAGATCTTTACAGGCTCTGCCCCACTGCTTTTCCGTGTAGCCCTTTACCAGTTTTTCATAAATATCCGTTCCCACCAGGGAGATGGCCTGTTCTTCCAGATTCTTCGGATCCCGGATCCCGGCGGCACGCTTTTGCTCCTCGATCTTTTCCGCCGCTTCCTGAGGGGTTATCACACCCCACATCTTATTAAATGTATACATATTAAAGGGCAGACTGTACAGCTCCCCCTTATAATTGGCCACGGGGGAATTGGTAAACCGGTTGAAGGTGGCATGATCGTTCACATAATCCCACACTTCCTTGTTGTTGGTGTGGAAAATGTGGGCACCGTAAACATGGACGTTGATGTCTTCCATCTTCTCGGTGTAGACATTGCCGGCAACGTGACTGCGTTTGTCCACCACCAGCACTTTTTTGCCCGCTTTCTTTGCTTCACAGGCAAAAACCGCACCGTAAAGACCGGCACCAACGATCAGATAATCATACTGTTTCATCTTTCTTTTCCTTTCAGTCCACGAGTCCTTTCACCATATCCACGATCTTTTGATAGGAATGGGGACGGTCAAACTGTTCCTCGCCGATTTTCCGGGCGATTTTGCTCATTTCGGCACACTTTTCCGGATTCTCCATCAGCATACGGATCGCTTCCGCCAGCTTTTCCGGGTCTTCCGGTTCTACGTTGATGCCGAAGCCGTCCTGCTCCACCTTTTGCCAAAATTCGGGGTCCAGTCCGGTGTTGATCATGGGATGGCCGGAGGCCAGATAATCGCCGATCTTGGACACGATGCTCTGGGCCGCCTTGCGAACCAGAGAGTTCACCACCACATCCGACTTCACCAGATAGGCCGCCATGAGGCTGTGGGGCACATAGCCGTGGAACGTGACCTTACCGGACAATTCCCCGGCGATCTTCTCAAACTCGCCACGCATGGGGCCATCGCCCAAAAGGACGATCCGCAGGCCCTCTACGCCCTGCTTTTCCAGAATATCCGCCGCACGGATCAAGGTAGCAATGTCGTAGCTTGTACCCAAAGTTCCGGCATAGGTGACCCAGAATTCCCCCTCAGGTTTCTCAACCTGAGAAAGATTTTCAGCGGCTTCCTGATCAAACTCGCCCAATTCACTTCCTACATATACTGTAACAGACCGGGGCACTTTCACATTATATTTCAGCGGTTCATCCCGGTAGGTATCGGAAGAGCCCACTGCCGCATCCGCAAGGCGGTAGGTCTTCTTCGCCGCAGAGGCAAAAAAGGAGAACAGCGCATCGCTGACTACGGGTACATCCAAGACCATCCGCATGGCTTCCGGCCACAGGTCTTCAATATCCACCACAAAGGGGATGCCCCGTTTTTTGGCATGAACCGCGGCCACGGACGCCAGATGATTGTCCGGAATCTGAGAATAGATCAGATCGTAGGATTCCTTTTCGATATGCTCCATGATATTCCGGGTCAGCACCCGGCGGCTGAAAATACGCTTAATTTGCACGTTTTTGGTATACCCGGGTTCATCCTTAAAAATCACATTGCAGTTGGATGCGGCCTGAATGGCATCCATTTCTTCCTGGGTGCGGAAGCGTTTCAGCCAATGCTGAAAGCGGCTGGTGAAGAGGTCCACCTGAAAACCGTTCTTGCAGAACAGCTCCGCCAGATAGAACATTCTTCCCAGGCCCTTTTCCCCTGTCAGGGCTACGTCAGTCACGATCATTGCTATTTTTTTCATAGTTCCGGTCTCTCTTTCTGTGCATACTCTATAAGCAGTATACAATAAATACCCCCTAAAATCAACCCATTACGCAAAGCGTATGGATTTTCCGAAATAATTCACTAAAAATTTATCGATATTTGTTTATCGAGAGTATTTACAAACGGATATTTTGTGTTATACTGTACTCATCAAGTTTACAAGGAGGAAATAAATATGGGATTTTTACAAGGAAAAACAGCCATCATCACCGGTGCGGGCCGGGCAGTCCTCAGTGACGGCAGATGCGGCTCTATTGGTTACGGTATCGCCACCGCTTATGCCAAAGAGGGTGCAAATCTGGTGATCACCGGCAGAAATGTAAAGAAACTGGAAGATGCCAAGGAGGAATTGGAACGTCTTTACGGAATTCAGGTGCTCCCCATTGCGGCGGATGTGAGTGACGGTGCTGACAACGAAGCCGTTGTAAACGGCGTGGTCAAGGCCGCTGTGGACAAATTCGGCAGAATTGACGTACTCATCAACAATGCCCAGGCCTCCGCTTCCGGTGTCAAACTGGAAGACCACACCACGGAGCAGTTCAATCTTGCCATGTTCTCCGGCCTGTACGCCACCTTCTACTATATGAAAGCCTGCTACCCCTATTTGAAGGAAACGCAAGGTTCTGTGATCAACTTTGCATCCGGTGCGGGACTGTTTGGCAACTACGGACAATGCTCCTACGCGGCGGCGAAAGAGGGCATCCGGGGTCTGAGCCGTGTCGCAGCAACGGAATGGGCCAAGGACGGCATCAATGTAAATGTGATCTGCCCCCTGGCCTGGACGAGCCAGTTGGAGAATTTTGAAAAAGCCTATCCCGATGCCTTTAAGGCCAATGTAAAAATGCCCCCGGCCGGGCATTTTGGTGACCCCGAAACAGAGATCGGCAGAGTCTGCGTTCAGCTTGCCAACCCGGACTTCAAGTACCTCAACGGCGAGACCCTCACGCTGGAAGGCGGCATGGGCCTGCGGCCATAAGGATATACAAAAGGCAGTCAGCTGTTCGCTGACTGCCTTTGGCGGTTTACTATTAAAAATTCTATGCTATTATTTATAAACTAAGGGTATTTATACTTGACTTGCCAGCTTCGCTTCGTTAAAATATAAATGTACAAAGTTATGTAAACCCGCAACGCTAAGGAGGAAGGCTTATGGGCAAAAAGTCGATCATCTTGTTGGTTTTATTATGTATCTCTTTATCCCTTTCCGCCTGTGCTCAGAATGACGCAGCCAATATCGATGCAAACAGCCCCACCGTTCCGCTTCCCAAAGAATATGATGTGATTATCAACAATATCATAAATGCCTACCCCTGGAACGATGACGAAACAACAATGGTTCCCGAAAACCCCGAACTCAGCTATATGTATCGCCGCAATTCTGCCCTTTCCGAAATCGGATTTGCATTGATTGATCTGGATAATAATGGTCAAAAGGAATTGGTCATATCCGATATAAGCAAACCCTTCATATACGATCTGTACACGATATCCGAGGGGGAAGTGATCCATCTTGTCGACAGCGGCGAACGGTATCGTTATTACTTATACGAAAACGGATATCTGGAAAACCAATGGTCTGGGGGCGTGTCCACTGGCTACGATTTTTATAGATTAGATGGCGGCACCCTTGATTTCGTTGAAAGAATTACATCTGATGCCCAGCATGCAATGGACATTGGAATGATCAGCGACATTTCAGAAGCCAACGATAACGATTTCTACTTTCGGTCGGAGAGTGATCAGCCTGCGGATTATAAATCGGTCACTTCCGATGAAGCAACAAAAATCATGGAAGATTACCGGAACGCAAACCAGCCTTTAATCATTGAATACACATTACTTTCAGACTACAAAAAAGCGAGGTGAAATTCACCTCGCTTTTTTAATCTTATTTTCCTGTCATTTTCTCCTGCTTGACTTTATGATCGATAACGTGCCGGGATGCCAGCTCCTTGCGGACGTCTTCCATGGTGATGCCCATTTCCACCATCAGCACCATCACATGGTAGGCAAGGTCTGCGATCTCGTAAACGGTCTCGGCCTTGTCGCCGGCCTTGCCGCCGATGATGACCTCCGTAGACTCCTCGCCCACCTTTTTCAAGATCTTGTCGATGCCCTTTTGGAACAGGTATGTGGTGTAAGAACCCTCGGGCATGGTCTCTTTACGACCCACCAGCAGGTCATACAGTCCGTCAATTGCAAATTCGTGTCGCTCCTCGCTTTGGAAAACGCAGTCATTGAAGCAGGAGTCCGTGCCGGTGTGGCAGGCCGGGCCGTCCTTTTCCACCATGACCACCAAAGCGTCCTTGTCGCAGTCAGCGGTGATGGACACGATGTGCTGGTAATTGCCGCTGGTTTCCCCTTTCAGCCACAGTTCCTGACGGGAACGGCTGTAAAAGCAGGTCAGCTCCTTTTCCATGGAAATGGCCAGGCTTTCCTTGTTCATGTAGGCAAGAGTCAGCACTTTTTTGCTGTGGGCATCCACCACGATGGCAGGAATCAGCCCGTTGCTGTCAAATTTCAGTTCGTCCATATTTACCATTTTTCGCACCTCTTAAATTCTAACGGGGATGCCGTTTTCTTTGAGTGTTTGTTTCAAATCGGAGATTTTCGCCTGTCCAAAGTGGAAGATGGATGCCGCCAGGCCTGCATCGATGGTGGGGATTTCCCGGAACAGTTTCACAAAATCCTGCTCACAGCCTGCACCGCCGGAAGCAATAACCGGCACTTTTACCGCATCGCACACCGCTTTCAGCAATTCCAGATCAAAGCCGCCCCGGACGCCGTCGGTATCGATGGAATTGACCACCACTTCTCCCGCACCGTTGTCCACGCATCGCTTGATCCAGGAGATGGCTTCCATGCCCGTATCTTCCCGGCCGCCCTTGGCGAACACCCGGAACTGCCCATTGACACGCTTCACATCCGCAGAAATGACAACACATTGGTCGCCGTATTTTTCCGCCGCCTGCTTAATCAGGTCCGGGTTGCGGATCGCACCGGAATTGACGCTGACCTTGTCCGCACCGCATTTTAACACCCGGTCGAAATCCTCCACCGTGTTGATGCCGCCGCCCACCGTCAGGGGAATGAAAATGTTTTCCGCCACCTGGGTCAGAATGTCGGTGAACAGCTTTCTTCCGTCGCTGGATGCGGTGATATCATAAAACACCAGCTCGTCCGCACCGCAGTCGCTGTAGAACTTCCCCAACTCCACGGGAGAGGAAACATCGTTTAAGTTTTCAAAATTCGTACCTTTTACCACCCTGCCGTTTCGCACATCCAGGCAGGGTATGATTCTTTTTGTAATCATTTTGCCGCCTCCAATGCCGCAACAAGGTCGATGGCACCGTTGTAGTAGGCCTTGCCAATAATGGCTCCGTACAGGCCCATCTGCCGCAGAGCCCGGATATCTTCCAGCGTGGACACGCCGCCGGACGCGGTGATATTCACCGCAAATCTCTCAGACAACTGCCGGTACAGCTCCCGGTTGGTGCCCTGCATAGCACCGTCCTTGGAAATATCGGTGCATATGAGGTATTTTACACCCAAATCCACCATCTTCCGGCAGAAATCAAAGCAACTGTACTGGCTGTTCTCCGTCCAGCCCTTGATGGCAACAAAGCTGTCCTTCACGTCCACGCCCACGGCGATGCGTTCGCCATAAGCGGCAATGGCTTCTTTCAGAAATGCCTCGTCATTGACGGCGGCTGTACCCAAAATCACCCGGTCAACGCCGTTTTCCAGATAGGCCCGCACCGTTTCCATGCTCCGGATGCCGCCGCCGATCTCCGTAAACAGAGATGTTTCCCCGGCAATTTGCTTGACGATATCCAAATTGGGCGTGGTACCGTCCTTTGCACCTTCCAAATCCACCAAGTGGACGTATTTTGCCCCCTTGGCTTCAAAATCCCGGGCAATCTGGGTGGGGTTATAGCTGTACACGGTCATCTGGGCGTAGTCGCCCTTGAAAAGCCGCACCGCCTTGCCGTCATACAGATCGATTGCAGGAAATAAGATCATAAATCTGCAAACCCCCTCAAAATATTTAAGCCCACGCTGCCGCTTTTTTCCGGGTGAAACTGGCAGCCGTAGATGTTGCCCTTGGCAACTGCCGCCGTCAGCTCCGGGCCGTACTCAGCGGTAGCCAGCAAGGAATCCTCGCAGTTTTTTGCATAGTACGAGTGGACGAAATAGACGAAATCTCCATCTTTGATATACTTGAACAGCGGATTTTCTTTTTTGAAAATCAGGCCGTTCCAGCCGATGTGGGGAATCTTGTACTCCGCCGGGACAACCCCCTGCATGGAGACCACTTCCCCGTTGAGCAGTCCCAAGCCGTCGTGAACGCCGTACTCAAAACCCCGTTCGAACAGCAGCTGCATACCGAGGCAAATACCCATAATGGGTTTGCCTTTCTTGGCTTCCTCCAAAATCAGCTTGTCCATTCCTGTTTCGGCTAATTTTTTCCGGGCATCGCCGAACGCACCCACGCCGGGCAAAATGATTTTATCTGCCGCGGCGATCATTTCCTTGCTGTCTGTGACCACCGCTTCAGCACCGATGCTTTTCAGCGAGGACACCAGAGAAAACAGGTTGCCCACGCCGTAATCCATTATCGCGATCATCAAAGAACTCCTTTGGTCGAGGGAATGGCATCCGCCTTGTTGGGGTCGATCTTGGCAGCAATGCCCAAGCTGCGGGCCACGGATTTGAACGCACCCTCAATGATGTGGTGGGTGTTGAAGCCGGCCAGCTGGCGGATGTGCAGGGTAATATTCGCCCGGCGGGCCAGGCTGATGAAGAACTCCTGTACCAGTTCCGTATCAAACTGCCCCACTCGTGCGGCGGGAATTTCCAGACCGTAGGAAAGATGTCCCCGGCCGGAAATGTCGATGGCGGTCATAATGAGGGCTTCGTCCATGGGGAGAATGAAACTGCCGTAACGGGTGATGCCCTTCTTGTCCCCCAGGGCCTGAGCCAGTGCGTCACCCAAAACGATGCCGATATCCTCCACGCTGTGGTGGAAATCCACATCCGTGTCACCCTTGCAGGTCACGTCCAGATCAAAACCGGAGTGATGGGCAAAGAGGGTCAGCATGTGGTCCAAAAAGCCACAGCCGGTGTCGATTTTTGCCTCACCGGTGCCGTCCAGATTCAGGGCCAGGGAAATATCCGTCTCCGCAGTTTTGCGGCTTATTTTTGCAATTCTCATAGGTTCACGCTCCTAAAATTTCTTCCACCGCAGCAATGAAGGCTTCCATCTCCTTCTGACTGCCGATGGTGATGCGGTTAAACTCCTTGATGCGGTCTTTTTCAAAATGGCGTACCAAAATGCCCTTTTCTTTCAAAAGCAGATACAGTTCCAGGCCGCTGAACTGCTCACATTTGGCAAACAGGAAGTTTGCCTTGGAGGGCAAAACCGCAAAACCCAGGTTTTCCAACGCCTTTTTGGTGTAATTTCTGGTCTTGACGATCCGGCGGCAGTTACGCATATAGTAGCTGTTATCTTGAATCGCCGCCACCCCTGCCGCCTGAGTCAGAGCATTGACATTGTAGGGGTTGGTGGAGTATTTAATCTTTTCCAGATCGGCAATCAACTCTTCCGACGCAATGGCAAAACCAAGTCTCGCACCGGCCATACTCCGGGACTTGGAAAAGGTCTGCACGCACAGAAGATTGGGATACTTTTCAATCAAATCGGCACAGCTTTCGCCGCCGAAATCCACGTAGGCCTCGTCGATCAGTACCACGTTTTCCGGGTTGGCTTTCAAGATTTTCTCGATCTTTTTCAGGGATAACGCCATGCCGGTGGGGGCATTGGGGTTGGCAATGACCACCATCTTGTTCTGTTTGCAGTAGTCGTCCACGTCAATGGAAAAATCCGATTTCAGCGGTACTTTTTCAAAGGGCAGACCGTGCAGATTGGCAAATACCTGGTAAAAGCCGTAGGAAATATCCGGAAACAGAATTCCGTCCGCACCGAAAGCCAGAAACGCAAAGTTCAGAATATCGTCCGAACCGTTGGAAACAAAAATTTCCGAGGGCTTTTTGTCGTAAAGCTTGGCAAGTTCTTCCTTCAATGCCGTTGCATTGGGATCGCAGTACAGCCGCAGATCATCAATACGCTGGCGGTTGATCGCCTTGCGTACGCCTCTGGACGGCGGATAGGGGGATTCGTTGGTATTGAGTTTAATATAAGCCTTATCCCGCGGCTGTTCCCCGGGCGTATATGCCTCCAAAGATGCCAGCCGGGGATTGAAGAATCTGCTCATTTCTCTCCCTCCAATCGGATGGTAGCACTTCGTGCGTGGGCGGAAAGGCCCTCCTTTTCCGCGAAATATGCCACTTTCTGCCCCACCTTGGCCAACGCTTCGGGGGTGTAGTAGGTAAACTGGGTCTTTTTGATAAAATCATCCACGGACAGAGGACTTGAGAATCTTGCTGTACCGGAAGTGGGCAGAGTGTGGTTCGGGCCGGCGAAATAGTCGCCCAAGGCTTCCGGGCAATAGCGGCCCATGAAGATACTGCCCGCATTTTGAATCTTGTCCAGATAGTCAAAGGGATTGTCCACACACAGCTCCAAATGCTCCGGAGCGATCTCATTGGCTACTTTCAGCACATCGTCAAAATCCTCTGCAACGATAATCTTTCCGTTGTTCTCAATGGATGTCCGGGCGATCTCCTCCCGGGGCAAAACCGCCAATTGCTTTTCAATTTCCATTTGCACCTGCTGTGCCAAATCCATGCTGTCCGTTACCAAAACCGCACTGGCCATCTTATCATGCTCCGCCTGGGAAAGCAGATCCGCCGCCACATAGGCAGGGTCGCTCTTGCCGTCAGCAATGACCAGAATCTCGCTGGGCCCGGCGATCATGTCAATGGACACCCGGCCGAACACCTGCCGTTTTGCCTCGGCAACAAAGGCGTTTCCCGGGCCGACGATCTTGTCCACCTTGGGCACGGACTGGGTGCCGTAAGCCAACGCGGCAATGGCCTGTGCACCGCCCATTTTGAAGATCCGATCCACCCCGGCGATCTTGGCCGCCGCCAAAATCACGGGATTGATCTTGCCGTTTGCGGACGGGGGCGTGGCAATGCAGATCTCCTTACACCCGGCGATTTTGGCCGGGATGGAATCCATCAAAACTGTGGACGGATAAGCCGCCGTACCGCCGGGAACGTAGAGACCCGCCTTTTCGATGGGGGTGATTTTCTGTCCCACGACCACGCCATCAGAGCGTTCCAACCGGAAGCCCTGACGCACCTGATTTTCATGGAAAGCACGGATATTGGCCGCCGCTTCCCGGAGTATTTCCAAGAACTCCGGCTCTACGGATGCAAAGGCTTCGTCGATCTCCTCCTGGGAAACCTCCAATGCGGTGAGATCTGCCTTGTCAAACTTCTTGGCATAGGCCATGAGTGCGGCATCTCCGTTCTTGCGAACGTCCGCAATGATATCCGAAACGATAACCGAAACATCCAGTTCACTTTCGTTTCTGGCAAATATCTCGTCAGCACTGATGGTGCCGTATTTCATAATTTTGATCATCAGTCCGTCACCACCTGTTTTGCAAGTTCTTTGCGGATCTGCTCGATCCGTGCGGTCTTAAAATTGTAGGACGCCTTGTTGGAGATCAGCCTTGCACTGATGGGCACGATGTTTTCGATGGGCTCCAAGTCGTTTTCCAGCAAGGTTTTTCCCGTCTCCACAATGTCCACAATCACATCGGACAGACCCAAAATCGGTGCCAGCTCAATGGAACCGTTCAAGTGAATAATGTCGATATCCCGGCACTTTTCCTTGTAATAGGTCTTGGCGATATTGGAGAATTTCGTCGCCACCCGGAGCGTCTTAGAGGAATCGTCCACAAAATCCTTTTTCGCGGCAACCGCCATGCGGCACTTGCCCATGTTCAGATCCAGCAATTCAAACACATCCGGAGCGTATTCCAACAGAATATCCTTGCCGGCCACGCCGATATCCGCCGCACCCCGTTCCACATAAATGGCCACGTCCGAGGGCTTCACCCAGAAGAAACGGATGCCAACTTCGGCGTTTTCAAAGATCAGCTTGCGGTTGTTTTCCTTGATGGCCGGGCACTGGAATCCGGCGGCCTCAAACATGGCGTACACCTTTTCACCCAGGCGGCCCTTGGGCAGAGCCACGTTGATCACCGGCTTTTCCTGCACTTGGGCAGACTGTTCATGCCGCTCCAGGGTGTCCAGATACACGGCAAAGCCGATGGCTCCGGCCTTTTTTCCCATTTTTTCCATGAGCTTGTCGTACTGACCGCCGGAGAGCACCCGGTCGGCAATGCCGTCCACAAAGCCCTTGAACACGATGCCGCTGTAATAGCTGTTGTCGCTCACGACGGAAAAATCGATGACGATCTTGCCCGCAAAGTCCTTTTGCAGACCGTCCACCACATTCTTCAATTCCCACATCGCGTCGCAGGCGTCGGGGGATCTTGCGATCCAGGACAATTCTCCGATCATAACCTCCGGATGGGCATATGTAACCAGCAGTACCTTCAACGCTTCGAACTGCTCTTTTGTGCAAACACTTTCCAGCAGACGGGCATTTTTCTCATTGATGGCGGTAAAGACCTGCTCCCAGACCTTTTCCTCCACATCTTCCTGGTTAAGCAACGCCAGCACCAAACCCATGTGGGCAATGCACAGCTTAAAAGAACTGCTGATCAGCTCCAAACTCTGTGCAGCCAAAACGGTCACTTCCAGCCGCTGGGCTTCCGTCACCGCACCGACGCATTCCACGCCGGTTTGCATGATCTCCTTGTAAGAGCGGGAATCTCCGGAAATGCGGTACACATTCTCATTGTAGAAAAGCTTCTCCACCTGGCCGGGCAGATCCTTGGCATTATTGATAATGGAAAGGGTCACGTCCGGCTTCAATGCCAGGAGCTTTCCGTCCGTATCCGTAAAGGAGATCACGCCCTCAGATACCAAAAACTCTTTGTTCTTGGAATAGAGGTCGTATTCTTCAAACTTACGCATTTTAAAGGGGCGGTAGCCATACTGCAAGTAGAGACTCCGCAGAGAAAAAACTGCTTTTTCGTCGTTACGTAAAATACTTTGATCAAAGGTCATTTTCTGCACCCACTTTCAATTTCTCGATCACCGCTTTGTATCCCCCGTCCCCATAGGACAGGCACTTACTGACCCGGCAGATGGTGGCGGTGCTTGCACCGGTCAGTTTGTTGATATCCACGTAATTTTTGCCCTGGTGGAGCAGACGGGCCACTTCCAGCCGCTGAGAAATGGACTCCAATTCCTGAATGGTGCAAATATCGTCAAAGAACGCGGCACACTCCTGCTCCGTCTCCAAAGCCAGGATCGCCCGATACAGATTTTCCAGATACTTTTTCTCAATTTTCCCCATAATTCCGCCTCCTGCAAGTTGGTTTGTGTTACTTTATCACATCAGCGTGATAAAGTCAATAGCGTTTGGGAAATATTTTCCATTTACAAAAAGAAGCGTGTTGCAGTTTCGCAACACGCCTCTTTATGTTATTCATATTCGCCTGTCCACCGGGGACTGGTCATCAAAACGGCTCGTCCGGCCTGCAAGCTTGCCGGCACATCCAGAATCCGTTGATTTCTGCTTCCCCGGAAGCTCAGCTCCAGGCTTTTTTCCGCTTGCACAAAGGGGCCGTCAATGAGTACATCGATGCTCTCCAACAGCTTTCTTTGCTCCGGTGTGCCGCCCAGCAGCTCCTCAAATGTGTATCCCGTATAGGACGCCACCTCATAGCCTTTTTCTTTCAGCAATCTTGCAAGCACGGCAAAGCCCTCCGGCTGTGCAAAGGGTTCGCCGCCGGAAAAGGTCACACCCCGGCACAAGGGATTTTTCAGCACCTCGGCCAGTATCTGTCCCTCCGTCACTTTCGTGCCGCAGCCAAATTCCCAGGTCTCCGGGTTGTGACATCCCACACAGTGGTGGGGGCATCCCTGACAGAAGACGGTCACCCGGATGCCCGGGCCGTCTACGATGCTGTCGCTGACGAGTCCGGAAAGATCAAGCATTGGCGTTCAGACTGTGCTTAACACGGTCGCGCTCCTCAGCGCGCTTGGCGTCATTCCACTTGTCCATGGTGCCCACCAGATAACCGGTGATCCGGCGGATCCGCTCAAAGCCTACGCCCTGGCCCATTTTCTCGCTCTGTGTTTTGACTGTCATACTCTTTCCTCCTTATTGAATTCCCTGAAATGCAGGCATTTCGGGATACATTCTTCTGAGTTGCTCCGCCTTCTCCGGGTCGATCTGCTCGCCCTCCCGGCGGCCGCAACGGGGACACACATCGCCGATGATGCCCACATAACCGCAGATGGGATCCCGGTCCACAGGATGGTTGATAGAGCCGTAGCCGATGCCGTGATCGTGCATACAACGGACAACAGACTCAAAGGCTTCCACGTTCCGTGCCACGTCGCCGTCCAATTCCACATAGCTGATGTGGCCGGCGTTACACAGGGCATGGTAAGGTGCTTCCAGGCGGATCTTGTCGTAAACGGAGATGGGATGCCAGACGGGGATATGGAAGCTGTTGGTGTAATACTCCCGATCGGTGACACCGGGGATCTTGCCGTAACGCTTCTTGTCCATGCGGATGAAACGGCCGGACAGGCCTTCCGCCGGAGTACCCAGTAAGGTGAAATTCATCTTCATTTCCTGGGATTTACGGTCGCAATAGTCGCGCATAAAGCCGATGATCTCCAAGCCCTTCTTCTGCAACTGCTCATCCTGACCATGGTGCTGTCCGTACAGGGCAGTCAGGGTCTCGGCAAGGCCGATGAAGCCAATGGACAGCGTGCCGTGTTTCAACACATCCCGCAGGTCATCATCCAATCCCAGGTGATCCGCATCCAGCCAAACGCCCTGACCCATGAGGAAGGGGTAGTTATAGATGTGCTTGTTGGCCTGAATTTCAAACCGATCCAGCATCTGCTGAGCAACCAGCTCCAGCATGGCTTGCAATTTTTCATAAAACGCCTTTTCGTCGCCCTTGCTTTCAATGGCGATACGGGGCAGGTTGATAGAAGTGAAGGACAAATTGCCACGGCTGTACGCGATCTGACGACTGGGATCGTATACATTTCCCATAACACGGGTACGGCAACCCATGGTGGCCACTTCCGTCTCCGGACGGCCGGGGACATAGTATTGCAGGTTGAAAGGAGAGTCCAGGAAGGTATAGTTGGGGAACAGCCGCTTGGCACTGACCCGCATACTCAGACGGAACAGATCGTAGTTGGGGTCGCTCTCGTTGTAGTTGACGCCTTCCTTGACCTTGAAAATATGGATGGGGAAAATACAGGTCTCGCCATGGCCCAAACCGGCTTCCAGGGCAAGCAGCGTATTTTTAATAGCCATTCTGCCCTCGGGGCTGGTATCCGTACCGTAGTTGATGGAAGAGAAGGGTGTCTGAGCACCGGCACGGGAGTGCATGGTGTTCAGGTTATGTACAAAGCCTTCCATGGCCTGCTTGGTATCCCGGTTGGTCTTTTGTGCGGCACGTTTTGCCGCCCGATCCACCAGTTTACCTGCCATTTCCATGGTCACGCCGTATTTACTGAACAGGGCTTCGGCAATACCGTCCAGGTAAGCCTTGCTGCTTTCCAAACGGGCAAATTCTCCGGTAGCCGCTTCCACCCGGCTGATGATGCTGGAAATATTCTCGCCCTCATCTTCCAGGTCCATATAATCTTCCACAACGTCCCGCAGACGACGGGAGAAAGCCTTGCGATAGGTCTTTGCCACGCCCTCGGCCATAGCGTAGTCGAAGTTGGGGATGGACTGGCCGCCGTGCTGGTCGTTCTGATTGGACTGGATGGCGATGGCCGCCAAAGCCGCATAGCTTTGGATGCTCTGAGGCTCCCGCAGATAGCCGTGACCGGTGGAGAAACCGCCATGGAACAGCTTCAGAATGTCGATCTGGCAGCAGGTGGTGGTCAGAGAATAGAAATCAAAATCGTGGATGTGGATGTCGCCCTCCCGGTATGCCTTGGCATGCTCGGGGCGGAGCAGATACATCTCATTGTAAGCCTTGGCACCTGCGGCACCGATTTGCAGCATGGAGCCCATGGCGGTGTTGCCGTCAATGTTGGCGTTGTCCCGCTTCATGTCGCTGATACGGGCATCGATGTTGGTGATCTCATCGATGGTCTTCATCAAAGAAGTGCTGGCCTCTCTTGCCCGGGTACGGTTGGCCCGATACAGGATGTAAGACTTGGCGGTAGCGTTGAAGCCGTGGTTCATCAGCTGCTGTTCCACCGTGTCTTGGATCATTTCAATATGGGGTGCTTCTGCGTTGAAGCGATTTTCCAGTTCCCGCTGGACGTCATTGGCCACACGGGCGGCATCGGCGGCGTTGCCCTCGCCGGAGCCTTCCATTGCTTTCAGAATCGCCGCAGCGATCTTGTTCTGGTCATACAAAACAACGCGGCCATCCCGCTTGATGATACTGTGAATCATTGAAATACACCTATCTTTCCTATGTAATCGCAAAACAAAACACAAGACAACGAACGCAACATCTTGTGTCTTTATAAAATCCGCTCCACAATATATTGCCATATTTCCACGTATTTGTCAATGGCATTTTAAAAAAATACAACATTTTACAGCAAAATATTTTGGTATCTCTCCACTGGTGCTCCACTATACTGTTAAAGAGATTGTAAAAGGAGGAATTTACATGGATGAACAGGTGAAAATCTGGCAGAGGGTGCGGGGTGAAACGCCCCCCATCACGGACGGTCTTCCCGGTCTGGCGGCAGGATGTTTGGCACGGGCAACCCTGTACAGCACCCTTTCCCGGCAAATGCAAGGACCGGGACGGAGCATTTTACAGCAGCTGCAGGAGAATGAGCAACGTTGTGCCCGGTGCATCAAGGGTGTCTTCCGCATGGCGGGCAGCACGCCCATGAAGCCGGGTACGGTTCCCCTCTCCCCAGAAAAAATCGAACCGGCACTGCGAAAATGCTACGGACAGACCTTGAAAGCCCTGTCCGCCTGCAACGCCCGGGCTTTTGACGGCGAATACGGCCCGGTTTTCACCGACATCGCCGCACGTCAACGGGAAAATTGCTGTAAATTGGCAGAACTGATGGGAATGTTAAGCGTGTAAAACCGCCCAGTCCGGGAACACTATTCCCGGAGGGGTTTTTATGAAGTTTTTGCGGGGCTGTATTTTGTTTTACATCGGCGGCACGGCGTATATGATTTTGGAATTTTTATGGCGTGGCCGCAGTCACGGCAGTATGTTCCTGCTGGGCGGGCTGTGTTTTCTGCTGGTGGGGGGCGGTGCATCCAAATTCCAAAGAATCCCCGTTCCTGTCCGCCCTCTTTTGGGTGCGGCGGTGATCACCGGATTGGAGCTGGCAACAGGCCTTCTTGTGAACCGGGATCACAGCGTTTGGGATTACCGGGATCAGTTTTTCCATTTCCGGGGACAGATATGCCCCGCTTTTTCCCTGCTTTGGGTGCCGGTCAGTCTGGCAGCGATGGAACTGTACGCACTCACCCAGAAGAGAATCTGCCAAAAATTAAAGTAGGGGCGGCCAATGGCCGCCCTCTTGATTATTATTTGAAGTATTTCACCGCAGATGCAAACAGCTTCATATCGTACGCACCGGGAACATTCCGGTAAAGGCCGCTACACCAGCGTTCGCTGTGGCCCATCTTGCCCAGCACCCGTCCGTCAGGAGAGGTAATACCCTCGATGGCGAACAGAGAGCCGTTGGGATTGAAGGCGGTGTCCATGGTGGGTTGGCCGTTCAAATCCACATACTGGGTGGCGATCTGTCCGTTGGCCGCCAGTTGCAGTGCCAGATCCGGGCTCGCAAAGAACCGACCCTCGCCGTGGGAAACAGGCACAGTATAAATTTCGCCCACTTCCGTACCTGCCAGCCAGGGAGATTTGTTGGTACAAACCCGGGTACGCACCATCTTGGACTGGTGACGGGCGATGGTGTTGTAGGTCAGGGTGGGACAGGCATCGTCGGTGTCCACGATCTTGCCAAAGGGCACAAGGCCCAGCTTGATCAACGCCTGGAAGCCGTTGCAAATACCCAGCATTAGGCCGTCCCGGTCATCCAGCAGCTTGGTCACCTGCTCTTTGATAGCGGGATTGCGGAAGAACGCCGTGATAAACTTGGCTGAGCCGTCCGGCTCGTCACCGCCGGAGAAACCGCCGGGAATGAAGATCATCTGACTTTGGGCGATCTTATCTGCAAACTGCTCCACGCTCCGGCTCACATCCTCAGCACTGAGGTTGCGTACCACGAAGATTTCCGGCTCTGCACCGGCGGCCATCACCGCACGGGCGGAGTCGTATTCGCAGTTGGTGCCGGGGAACACGGGAATCAGCACTTTGGGCTTGGCTGTCTTCACAGCCGGGGCGGCGTTGCAGCCGCCTGTGTAGCCGAACACCGGAATTTCTGTTTCCTTTTCGACCGTCTTTGTGGGATATACCTTTTCCAAAACGCCCTCGTTGATGGCCAGCAATTCCGCAATGGACGCACGGTCTCCATCCAGATTAATCACCGCTTCTTCCGTGGTCACGCCGATCTTCATCACGCCGGGAAGCTCTACATCCTCGGTCAATTCCGCCACCAGGAAGCCATAGAAGCCCGGCATATGCCAGTTTTCACCCACACCTTCGCAGGACGCAAAGCCGATGCGGTTGCCGAAGGACATCTTCATCACCGCTTCGCCCAGGCCGTTTTCCACCGCCCAGGCGGCCTTGACCTTGCCTGCCAAATGCAGATCATGGAAGGCTTCCCAAGACTTCTTCATGCTCTCGGCGGTATCGTCCGCAGTGCCAAACAGATATACGCTGTGGCCGGCTTCCTTAAATTCGGGAGTCAGCACCTGATTTTTATCAATGGGTGCAATGGCAAAGGAGATCAGCGTGGGGGGCACGTCATAATCCAGGAATGTGCCGGACATGGAGTCCTTACCGCCGATGGCCGCCGCACCCAGTTCCAGCTGGGCATCCAACGCACCCAAAAGGGCCGCAAAGGGCTTGCCCCAACGCTGGGGCTCCGTACGGAGTTTTTCAAAGAATTCCTGCAAGGAAAGATAGGCTTTTTTGTAATCCGCACCGGCGGCAACCAATTTGGCCACACTGCTGTAAACAGCCGCCTTGGCACCGGTGTAGGGATCGATGCACATATGGTCGGGATCCATACCCCAGGCCATCACGCTGGCCTGGTCGGTAACCTGACCGGGGAGCATGGGCAGGGTCGCCGCCATGGCCTGTGCAGGTGTGCGCTGATATTTGCCGCCGAAGGGCATCAGTACAGAGCCGGTGCCGATAGAGCCGTCAAACCGCTCCACAAGACCCTGACGGCTGGCGGTTTTCAGATCGCCGGCCATTTCTCCCAAATTGCTGTACAGGGGCTTGCTCAAAGCGGACAGGTCTTTCTTGCTGACCTGAACATTGGCATGCTTGTTGGCACCGTTGGTGTCCAAAAATGCCCGGCTCAGATTGGCAATTTCCCCGCCCCTCCAACGCATGACCATCCGGGCCTCCTGGGTGACCACCGCCACCTGATAGGCTTCCAGATTTTCCGCCTGGGCAAAGGCAATGAACTTGTCCGCATCCTTGGCTTCCACCACAACGGCCATCCGCTCCTGGGATTCGGAAATGGCCAGTTCCGTGCCATCCAAACCCTCATATTTCTTACGCACCGCATCCAGATCGATCTGCAAGCCGTCTGCCAGCTCGCCGATGGCGACGGACACGCCGCCCGCACCGAAGTCATTGCACCGCTTGATCAGCCGGGTGACATCCGGATTACGGAACAGCCGCTGGATCTTCCGTTCCTCCGGAGCATTGCCCTTTTGTACCTCAGATGCCATGGTTGTAAGGGATTTCATATTGTGGCTCTTACTTGAGCCGGTTGCACCGCCGATGCCGTCCCGGCCGGTACGGCCGCCCAGCAGGATGATCACATCCCCGGGGGCAGGACGTTCCCGGCGGACATTGTACGCCGGTGCCGCACCCACAACTGCACCACATTCCAGACGTTTGGCAACAAATCCGTCGTGGTAGATTTCCGCCACATGGCCGGTGGCCAGACCGATCTGGTTTCCGTAGGAAGAATAGCCTGCGGCGGCAGTCTGACACAGCTTGCGTTGGGGCAGCTTGCCGGGCAGAGTCTGGCTCAGAGCCTTCCGGGGATCTGCCGCACCGGTGACACGCATAGCCTGATGCACATAGGCCCGGCCGCTAAGAGGATCCCGGATGCAGCCGCCGATACAGGTAGCCGCACCACCGAAAGGCTCGATCTCCGTGGGGTGGTTGTGGGTCTCATTTTTGAACATCAAAAGCCAGTCCTGGTCTTCCCCGTTGACCTTTGCGGTCAGGCGGATGGAACAGGCGTAGATTTCTTCGCTCTCGTCCAATTCCGGGAGCAGACCCCGTTTTTTCAGGGTCTTCGCACCGATGGTAGCAATGTCCATCAGCGTTTGGGGCCGCTTGGCGGCCTTTTCTTCCCCGTAGACCTCTACCCGGGCGGCCAGATACCGCTTATAAGCGGCCTGTACTGCCGGGTCATCGATCTTCACATCGTCGATGTGGGTGGAAAAAGTGGTGTGCCGGCAGTGGTCGGACCAATAAGTGTCCACCACCCGGATCTCGGTGATGGTGGGATCCCGGTGCTCCTCTGCGGCAAAGTAATTCTGCAAAAATTTCAGATCGTCCAGGTCCATGGCAAGGCCCAGGCTGTCCAGCAGTTCGGACAGTGCCTTTTCGTCCATGGCGATAAATCCGTCAACGGTAGCCACAGCCTGGGGAACGGCATATTCCACCGCCAGGGTTTCACAGGTTTCCAGACTTGCTTCCCGGCACTCCACCGGGTTGATTACGTGCTTTTTGATGGCAGCAACATCCGCTTCGCTCAGATCCCCTTCCAGCACATAGACCTTGGCGGAGCGAACAATGGGACGCTCGCACTGACCCAAAATCTGAATACACTGGGCGGCAGAATCCGCCCGCTGGTCAAACTGACCGGGCAGCGGCTCCACCGCAAAGACGATTTGTCCGGCAGGGGCGTCATAGGAAACATCATCCACCTGGGGCTCGGAAAATACCGCACTCACAGCATAGGAAAAGAGGTTTGCATCCAAATTCTCCGCATCATAGCGGTTCAGTACCCGGATACCGGAGAGCCCCTTGATCTGCAAAAACTCCTGCACTTCCCGGAACAGGCCGTCGGCTTCATGGGTCTGACCCGGTTTTTTCTCTACATATACGCGATATACCATGGATTATCCTCCCAGTTATCTTGTTTTTGCCTGCAAGGCACGCTGACCGATGTCACTTCTGCGATAAGCATTTTCAAACTGCACGCCGTCTGCCAGGCGGTAGGCCTCTTTTACCGCGGTTTCCAAGGAATCCGCAACGGCAGTTGTGCCGGTGACCCGGCCGCCGGAAGTCAGGAGCTTCCCATCTTCCAGTTTTGCACCGGCCACATAGGTGTGGGCCGCGGCTTCCGCCGTCATGGTGATCTCAAAACCCTTGGGATAGCTTTCCGGATAGCCACCGGAGGCGAGAATCACACAGCAAGCGTGTTTTTTGGCGAATTTTACTTCCGTTTCCGCCAATGTGCCGTTGGTGCAAGCCTGCATAACGGTGAGCAGGTCGCTTTCCATCAGGGGAAGCACCACCTGGGTCTCCGGGTCGCCGAAACGGCAGTTGTATTCGATGACCTTCGGGCCATTGGGGGCAAGCATCAGGCCGAAATACAAGCACCCTCTGAAAGTTCTGCCCTCTGCATTCATAGCGGCGATGGTGGGCAGGAAGATTTCTTCCATGCACTGTGCCGCGATTTCTTCTGTGTAATAGGGGTTGGGGGCAACCGTTCCCATACCTCCGGTGTTCAGGCCGGTGTCATTGTCGCCCACACGCTTATGGTCCATGGACGATACCATGGGCTTGACCACTTTTCCGTCGGTAAAGGCCAAAACAGACACTTCCGCACCGGTGAGGAACTCCTCAATGACCACCGTCGAACCGGATTTACCGAACTTGGCATTGGCCATCATGTCGGTGACCGCTTCCACAGCTTCTTCCCGGGTCTGGGCGATGATCACGCCCTTGCCAAGAGCCAGGCCGTCTGCTTTCACCACCGTGGGGATGGGGGCGGTTTTCAGATATTCCAAGGCCTGAGAAAGCTCTGTGAATATTGCATATTTGGCGGTGGGGATGCCGTACTTTTTCATCAGCTCCTTGGAAAAAGCCTTGCTTCCCTCGATGATAGCCGCCTTGGCATCCGGGCCGAAACAAGGAATGCCCTTTTCATTCAGCCGATCCACACAGCCCAAAACAAGGGGGTCATCCGGGGCGACTACCGCATAATCGATGGCGTTTTGAACGGCAAACTCCACGATTTTGTCGATATCCGTGGCACCGATGTTCACGCAAGTGGCATCCGCGGCAATACCACCATTGCCCGGCAGGGCATAAATGGCGGACACTGATTTATTTTCTTTCAGTTTTTTGATGATGGCATGCTCACGGCCACCACTACCGACAACAATTAAGCGCATATGTAAAAATCTCCTCAGATAAAAGATAGAAGATATGAGATATAAGATACACTCATTCTGTACAGGATTTTATCGATGCCGCTAGCATAGCCAACAGTTCTTTGCAATCATCCCGCAAGGACACGGACAAATTGTTGGGAATATAGTCACAACTTTGCAACAATTCCAACCAGTATAGCGTTTCTGCCGCTTCTTTTTGCGCGATTTGTAATTTTGCCACAAAATCTTTGCGACTGCTGCCGTAAATTGCCTCTGCAATATTGGCACCAATACTGGTTCCACTCCGAAGAATCTGCTTCGACATCACATATTCTTTATGATCTTTGCTCAAATACTGATACAATCGCACAATCCGCCTTGCAAAAGCCATGCTTTTCTGTTTGATTACAGAATCTATCGACACGATAATTCCTCCAGCTTACACCCATAGAACATCTTATATCTTGTATCCTATATATTATATCTCAGCTTAGTGATGGAACAATCTCATGCCGGTGAAGGCCATGGCGATGCCCTTCTTGTTACATTCCTCGATAACCAAATCGTCCCGGATCGAGCCGCCGGGCTGGGCGATGTACTTGACACCGGAAGCGTAGGCACGCTTGACATTGTCCGCAAAGGGGAAGAACGCGTCACTGCCCAGTGCCACATCCTGCCGGGAAGACAGCCAAGCACGCTTATCTTCTTCCGTCAGACGCTCCGGCTGACAGGTAAAATAGTTCTGCCAAATGCCATCGGCACACACATCCTCTTCGTTACCGTTGATGTAGCCGTCGATGACGTTGTCCCGGTTGGGACGACCCAGATCCTCACGAAAAGGCAAGCTCAGGGTCTTGGGATGCTGACGCAGGAACCATGTGTCGGCCTTGCCGCCGGCCAGACGGGTGCAGTGAACACGGGACTGCTGTCCGGCACCCACGCCGATGGCCTGTCCGTCGTAAGCAAAGCAGACGGAATTACTTTGGGTGTATTTCAAAGTGATCAGGGCAACGATCAGGTCGATTTTTGCACTTTCAG
This sequence comes from Faecousia sp., assembly GCA_045596215.1. Lineage (GTDB taxonomy): Bacteria > Bacillota > Clostridia > Oscillospirales > Oscillospiraceae > Faecousia. Next base: position 15,416 of record JAZOBY010000074.1, on the reverse strand, counting down.
GGATATTCTTATTCTCGGTGACGATGTTCTGGAGCAGAGATTCATCGATCTTGAAATTGTTCCGGCCCTGCTGGAATGTTACGCCGAAGACCTGCTTGGTCTCCTGTTCAGCCGGCACGAAGTCCGGATCGATGGCCACCACATTGTAGCCGCCCTTCCGTTTGGTTTTCAGGATTGCCAGAGCCTCCTCGGTATAGCCGGGAGCAATCACGCCGTCGGAAACTTCCCGGGCGATAAGCTTTGCGGTGAGCTCGTCGCACACATCGGACAGAGCAACCCAGTCACCGAAGGAGCACATCCGGTCCGCACCACGGGCACGGGCGTATGCACAGGCCAAAGGACTCTCGTCCAGACCCTCGATGTCATCCACGAAGCAAGCTTTTTTCAGATCCATGGGCAGGATTTTGCCCACGGCGGCAGAGGTGGGAGAAACGTGCTTGAAAGAGGTGACGGCCACCATGCCGGTGGCTTCCTTCAACTCCTTGGCCAGCTGCCAGGAATTCAAGGCATCCAGGAAATTGATGTAGCCGGGACGACCGTTAAGAATGGTGATGGGCAGCTCGCTGCCATCGTGCATATAAATCTTGGACGGCTTCTGATTGGGATTGCAGCCGTATTTCAGTTCAAATTCGTTCATTTCTGTACCCTCCTCAAATGTGCTTATTGATAATTCTCTGTTCCTTTTCGCCGGTGGCCAGGTCGGTATAGCGAACGAACAGGGAAATTTTATTGGCTTCGTTAAGATTTTCCCACAATTCGGCAGTAAATGCGTCGATATCCTGTAGAATCGCCACACGCTCCGGCTCACCCTGGAAAGTGGGAATCACAGGATTGCCATCGCACACATAGGTGTGCAGAAAATGGCCCAAGCCTGCCTTGGCGGGATATTCGTAGAAGAACCGGGCACAGTCCGTACCCTCAGGGTCGTTGGATTTCAGAATGGACATCTTGTAGCTGCCATCGCCTGCCTGCAAGCCGGAAATGCGGGGTGTCCAGTTGGGGCCGTCATCCTCAAAGCACCGGGTACGCAGAGCTGCTTCCCAGCTTTCGCCCTTGGCCAGATACTGCCAAATGGTGTCCGTCTGGTCGCCGTTGGTGACGATCAGGCCACAACCAGCCTCCCGGACAGGATGGTAGATAATTAAATGAGGGTCTTTCATCAGACTGGGGTCATGTGCTTCCGTGCGGATGCCATCCGGCTCCTGCACAAAAACGCGGTTGCGGGAATTGACAGAGCGACCCATGATAAAGTAGGCGGCTACGGCCTTTTTGCCGTCGGGGGTTACGCCCAAAACGATACCCCGGCCGGGATAGGTGTTGTCTTTCAGTTTTTCCGCCATGGTGGCGACTTCGTAAACGTTCATTAACTAACCTCCAATTTTTCTAAGCCTTCTCCTTGAGGAGAAGCCTTTTACAGTTGTGCACAAACCTTTTCCGCGGCCTGGGGAAGCAGAAGCCACTCTGCCTGCTCCATGACCCGTTTTTGCAAAATTTCCGGGGTGTCCCCCTCCTGGATTTCCACCGCTTTTTGGGCGATAATCTCACCGCCGTCGGGAATCTCATTGACAAAATGCACCGTTGCACCGGTGACTTTCACGCCGTAATCCAGTGCCGCCTGATGCACCCGCAGTCCATAAAAGCCCTCGCCGCAAAATGCGGGGATCAGACTGGGATGGACATTCAGAATCCGCTTGGGATAGTGGGATGTAAATTTTTCCGTCAGGATGGTCATAAATCCGGCCAAAATGATGATATCGATGGCGTTTCCGTCCAGAATTTCCATCAGTTTTTCTTCAAAGGCGGCCTGGCTGCCCAGTTCCTTTTTGACCACCACTTCCGTGGCGATGCCCGCCTTTTGGGCCCGTTCCAGAGCGTACGCCCCGGGGACGTTGGAGATGACCAATTCAATTTTTCCGCTTTTCAGCACGCTCCCCTGGGCATCGATCAAGGCCTGCAAATTGGTGCCGCCGCCGGATACCAAAACTGCGATCCGCGCGCTCATTTGAGGATCACCTGCTCGTCGGATTCGATAATTCTACCGATGACATAAGCGGTTTCGCCGTTGGCAGTCAGAATGGAAATCGCCTTGTCCACCTGCTCAGCCGGGACAACTACGCTCATGCCCACACCCATGTTGTAGGTGTTGTACATATCCCGTTCGGGGATGTTGCCGGTCTTGGCCAACAGGTCGAAAATGGGCAGAACACGGATGGATGCCTTGTCAATTTCCGCACACAGGCCCTTGGGGATGGAACGGGGAATGTTTTCGTAAAAACCGCCGCCGGTGATGTGGGAAATGCCCTTCACATCCACCTTTTCCAGCAGGGCCAGGATGGATTTGACATAAATTTTTGTAGGGGTCAACAGGGTCTCAGCAATGCTCTTGCCGCCAAGCTCGGCGTTGGGAACGTACAGAGAGTTGGGGTTGTTGTCGATGTCAAAGACCTTACGGCACAGGGAAAATCCGTTGGAATGGATGCCGGTGGAGGCAAGACCGATGACCACATCGCCGGCTTTCATCCGGGTGTTGTCCAGAATTTTTTTCTTGTCCACAATGCCCACGGCAAAGCCGGCCAGGTCGTAGTCCTCCTGGGGCATCAGACCGGGATGCTCAGCGGTTTCGCCGCCGATGAGTGCCGCACCGGACTGGACGCAGCCCTCGGCCACGCCGCCCACGATTTCGGCAATTTTCTCCGGCACATTCTTGCCACAGGCGATGTAGTCCAGAAAAAACAGGGGCTTCGCACCGCAGCAGATGATGTCATTGACGCACATGGCCACCGCATCGATACCGATGGTGTCGTGCTTGTCCATCAAAATCGCCAGCTTGACCTTGGTGCCGCAGCCGTCGGTGCCGGAAACCAGAACCGGCTCTTCCATACCGGCGATGGGCAGGCCAAAGCAACCGCCGAAGCCGCCTACGTCGTCCAGACAGCCGGCATTTTTCGTGCGGGCGATATGTTTTTTCATCAGTTCCACTGCCTTGTAACCGGCGGTGATGTCCACACCGGCAGCGGCATAACTGGCGGACTGGGAGTTTTTATGGTCCATAATCGTAACCTCAACTTTTCTTAGATATAAGATATAGGATATAAGATATAAGATAAGAATCCGCGGAAGATATCTTGTATCTTATATCTTGTATCTGCATATCTCGCATGCGGCCCTATTCTTTGCCGTTCCAGCAGTAGGTACACAGCTTGCACTTATCCATGCCGATGGCCTTGACAACGCCGTCCACCGTCTGGAATCCCAGGGGTGCAAACTTGAATTTCTCACAAATTGCCTTACGCATGGCCTTGCCACGCTCTGTATTGCCGTCGGCATATTCTTCCAAATGGTTGAAGCCCTCTTCCCCTTCCAGCTCCATGATCACCCGGCGGGAAATCAGATCCATATCGCTGGTATTCCGGGAGAAGTTCAGATACTTACAGCCATACATGATAGGCGGGCAGGCCGAACGCATATGCACGTTTTTCGCACCGTTTTCGTAGAGGAATTCCACGGTTTCCTGCAACTGGGTGCCCCGGACGATGGAATCATCCACAAACAGCAGGTTTTTTCCTTTGATCAGATCATGCACCGGGATCTGCTTCATCTTTGCTACCTTTTTCCGATCCGATTGCCGGGCAGGGGTAAAGGAACGGGACCAGGTAGGGGTATACTTGATAAACGCCCGGGCAAAGGCCTTGCCGGTGCGGTTGGCGTAGCCGATGGCGTGGGGCGTACCGGAATCGGGAACACCGCCCACATAGTCGATATCCATGCTCCGACCCTGCTCCATATCCCGTTCGGCAATGATTGCACCGTTGCGGTAACGCATGGCTTCCACATTAATGCCCTCATAAGTAGACGTGGGGTAACCGTAGTAGCTCCAAAGGAAGGCACACATCCGCATTTCCTCACCCGGCTCAGCCAGCCGGGTCATGGAATCCGGTGTCAGCTCCACGATCTCACCGGGGCCCAGCTCGCAGACCTTGTCAAAGCCCAGCTTGGTGAAAGCAAACTCTTCAAAAGAGGCACAGTAGCCGTCTTCATTTTTCCCGATCTGTACCGGAATACGCCCCAGTCGGTCCCGGGCAGTAATGAGACTGCCCCGGTCCGTTAAAATCAAAACGTTCAGCGTACCTTCAATGACAGACTGGGCGTACTGAATGCCCTCCACAAAATCCTTTTTGCGGTTAATGAGTGCGGCAACCAATTCTGTGGAATTGACTCTGCCGCCGGTCATGGCGTCAAAGTAGCCGCCGTGATCCGCCATCACCTGCTCGATCAGCTCGTTGGCATTGTTCACGATGCCAACGGTGGCGATGGCATAGGTGCCCAAATGAGAACGGATCAGCATGGGCTGGGGGTCTGAGTCGCTGATACAGCCGATAACGGACGTGCCCTGCATCTCGTCAAAAATATGCTCGAATTTTGTACGGAACGGAGAGTTTTCAATGCTGTGAATTTTCCGTTGCAGGCCGATTTCCGCATCCCAGGCGGCCATGCCGCCCCGACGGGTACCCAGATGGGAATGGTAGTCCACGCCGAAAAACACATACATCATGCAGTCGCACTTGGATGCGATTCCAAAAAATCCTCCCATGGATAAACTCCTTTTGAAAAATTAAGCGAAGAACAGTTTGTTCAGGGTCATAGGATCCACATACTGTCCATCCTTGTAAACCCGCATGTTGCCGGAAGCGATCTCGTCGATCAGCATCACATTGCCGGCAGGATCATAGCCGAACTCAAACTTGATGTCGTACAGATCCAGGCCCTTTTCTTTCAGATCGTCAGCCACGATCTTGGTAATTTTCTGAGTCATATCCTTCAGATCGTCATACTGCTGTGCGGTCATCACGCCCAGATCAACCAGGCCGTCCTTGGTGACCAGGGGATCGCCCTTTGCATCGTTCTTGAAGGTGGTTTCCACATAAGCGGGCAGATCCTGACCCTCCACGCAGTAATCGGAGTAGCGGCGGAAGAAAGAACCCACAGCCTTGTAGCGGCAGATGACTTCCAGGCCCTTGCCGAACACCTTGGCAGGCAGAACTTCCATGGTGGTGTTTGCCAGATCCGCAGACACATAATGGGTCAGAATGCCGGTGGCATTGATTTTCTCGAAGAAATAGATGGACATTCTCAAATTCACATCGCCCACGCCCTCGATGGTCAGGCCGACGGTATTTTCGCCGGGGTCAAACACACCGTCCTTGCCGGTGCAGTCGTCCTTAAAAAGGAGCAGGCAGTTGCCGTTGGGCAGGGCATAAACATTCTTGGTCTTGCCGGTGTACAGGAGTTGCAGGTCTTTCATAGTTAATTACCTCTTTCGTAATAAAAATTAGGGATTAGGAGTTAGGGATTAGAAAATAAGGAAACAGCAATTCCTCATTCCTAATTCCTCATTTCTCATTTAGTCTGCAAAGCAGCGTCTTTTGCCAGCACTTTTTCCGCGTCTGCTTTACGCTTGGCATCCAGTTTTGCGGCCAGCTCGTCATCGGTGATGGCCAGCATTTCGATAGCAAGCAAAGCGGCATTGACTGCACCATCCACAGCCACTGTGGCAACAGGAATGCCGGAGGGCATCTGCACAGTAGACAGCAACGCGTCAATGCCGTTTGAAAATGTGGTAGATTTCATGGGGATACCGATAACGGGCAGGGTGGTATTGGCAGCCAATGCACCTGCCAAGTGTGCAGCCATACCCGCCGCGGCGATGATTATGCCGAAGCCGTTTTTGCGGGCATTTACGGAGAAATCCCGGGCCTGCTCGGGGGTGCGGTGGGCGGAATAGACGTGCATTTCATAAGGCACGCCAAAGGTGCACAGAGTATCTGCTGCCTTCTGTACTACCGGCAGATCGCTGTCACTTCCCATGATGATGGCAACTTTTTTCATAAAAAACCTCCATTCAACAAAAAATGGGCGCACTTTCCCGCCATAATGGGAAAAGTGTGCCCAGACGGTCGGCTGTTCCGCGATTCTTTGTGCCACGTGGTGCTCCACTGATCCGTCAGGCACAAAGCCGCGCTTGGTTGTAACGCCATTATATCATAAGAAACCGCAAATAGTCAACTTGGAGAACAGACAGTTTCTGACAATTTTTTGTCTGTCTCGCTGTGAAAGTTGCCAAAAAATAAATGTTGTGTATAATGGAAGAAACAGAAAGGAGGTTTTTCATGAAAGCCGATTGTCATATGCACATGCTCCTGGACGGGCTGGACTGGAAAGCATCTATCGCCCGCCACCGGGATTTTCCCCATATGCCCACCATCCGCCACGCCCTTGCACTTTACCGGGAACAGGGCTATACCTACCTGCGGGACGGGGGTGACCGCTGGGGTGTGGGGGCCGCCGCCCGGGCCATCGCCCCGGAATACGGCATTACGTATCGCACGCCCCTTGCACCTCTTTGCAAAGTCGGGCACTACGGTGCATTTATCGGAGAAATTTACGAAAACATGGCACAATATGCCGCATTGGTGAAAAGCCATCAGCAAAAGGGTGCTGATTTCATTAAAATTATGATCTCCGGGCTGATGGATTTTGATCGGGCCGGAGTATTGACCGAAGAGGGTCTCTCCCCAGACGAAATCACAGAACTGATCCATATCGCCCACGGGGAAGGCTTCTCTGTCATGGCCCACTGCAACGGTGCTCGTGCCATGGAAGCCGCCGCGGATGCGGGCGTGGATTCCATTGAGCACGGGGCGTATGCCGACGAGGACGCCTTGCGTGCCATGGCGGAAAACGGTGTCATTTGGGTGCCCACCGTGTCCACCATCGCCAATTTGCGGGGCACCGGCCGGTTCAACGAAAACGCGGTGACGGAAATTTTGGAATCCGCCACAGAGAACATCCGCCGATTCGCCGCTTTGGGTGGCCTGATCGCCCCCGGCTCCGATGCCGGTGCCTGGGCCGTACCCCACGGAGCGGACACGGAGCACGCCTTGCTGACGCAGATTCTCGGACAAAGTGCCGACACCCTTTTGGATGCCGGCACGGAAGCTGTCATGGATAGATTTTAAGGTTTATTTTCCGAATTTTTGGGCAACCGACTTCAACATTTCCCGGATGGGCAACCCATAGGGGCACCGGGTCTCACAGACACCGCATTCGATGCATTCGGATGCGGTTTTTCCCATGCCATTATAACGCATGATTGCCCAATCGGCAAGGCCGTAGCGGGACAGATACCCTTCCATCAGGAACATGGCAGGAATGGAGATGCCCACACTGCAGGGTGCACAGTAATTGCACCGGCGGCAGAAATGGGTGCCCAAATTCTTGCGGATGCGATCCATTTCTTCCAATTCTTCCGCCGTCAGCGGTGCGGTGTTTGCCATAGCGGCCACATTTTGCTCCGCTTCCCTGATCTCCGCCATACCGGGGATCACCACGGTCACATTTTCATTGTCCCGCAAGAACCGCAAAGCCAATGTGGCATTCTCAATGGCACCGCCGGCCAAAGGTTTCATGTCAATAAAGCCGATATTCTTTTCCGTACACTGGCGGATCAGCTCCTCCCCCTGGGTCTCCACGATGTTGTAGGGGAACATAATGGTCTCCACCCAGTCCATTTCCAAGGCCAGCTTGAAGGTATCCAAAGAGTGGGCGGTGATGCCGATGTGGCCGATCTTTCCAGCCGCCTTGGCTTCCTGCAATGCTTCCAACGCACCACCGGGAGCGATGACTTTTTCCACATCTGCCGCCGTGGCATTGTGGACCTGATACAGGTCGATGTAATCGGTACGCAGATTTTTCAGACTGATGTCAATATCTGCCGCCATGGCTTCCTTTGTTCTTGCCATACTCTTGGTGGCGATGACAAATTTGTCCCGGATGCCTTCCAGGGCATAGCCCAAAAACTCCTCGCTGACGGTATAGCCCCGGGCGGTATCGATGTAATTCACCCCCTGCTCCATGAGATAGCGGATCACAGCTTTTGCACCCTCCGCATCTGTGCGTTGAATGGGAATGCCACCAAAACCCATGCGGGATACTTTCAAACCGGTTTTTCCTAAAATACGGTATTCCATAGTTATTTTACCTCTTCGTAAAAAATATTTGCATGATACGCCTTTTTATAGTATAATACCATACTAAAGCAAATTTGTGCAAGATAAATTTAGAGTGAGGAAATACTATGTTTCAGGAACTTTTCAATGAGATAAAAAATTATAAAACCATCATCATCCACCGTCACCAAAAACCTGACGGCGACGCTCTGGGCAGTCAAATCGGATTGAAGCACATTTTGCAGGAAAACTTCCCGGACAAGACCGTCTACGTGGTGGGCGACAGTGCCGGCCATTACAGCTTTATGGACGACTCCGTTATGGATGAAATCTCCGATGATATTTACACCGATGCATTAGCCGTCGTGCTGGACACTTCCGCCCGGCATCTGATCAGCGACGAGCGGTACACCACAGCCAAACGCACCGTCCGCATGGATCACCACATTTTTGTGGAGAAGATCTGCGACGTGGAGGTGGTGGACACTTCCTATGAAAGCTGCTGCGGCCTTGTGACGGAATTCGCCCTGCAATGCGGACTTGCCCTGTCCCCGATCAGTGCCAAGGCCCTGTACACCGGCATGACCACCGATTCCGGCCGTTTCCGCTATGACTCCACCACCGCCCAGACTTTCCGTCTGGCATCGGCTCTGATGGCACAAAAATTCGATCTGAATGACATTTACCGCAAGCTTTATTCCGACGATTTCGCCCGGATTCGGCTGAAAGCCCAGTTTGTATTGAAAATCAAATTCACCGACTGCAACGTGGCTTATATCTATACCACCAAGGAAGAACTGGCGGAACTGAATGTGGACACCTTCACTGTCTCCCGGGGCATGGTTGGCACCATGTCCGACATCAAGGGTGTGGACATTTGGGTGAATTTCACCGAAACGGAGCAGGGCGTGCTGTGCGAACTGCGGTCGGGTAAGTATAACATCAACCCCATTGCCGTCAAGTACGGCGGCGGCGGCCATGCCAAGGCCAGCGGTGCAACCGTGGCAAACAAGGAAATTGCCATGCAGATGCTCAGCGATCTGGATGCACTAACAAAATAACATGTCATTGCGAACCAGTCCGCAGACTGGTGTGGCAATCCCCCGGACTGTTCGGAAATCTATGGAGATTGCCACGTCGGGCATTCGCCCTCCTCGCAATGACAGGAATAAGGAGCAACCTATGAACACAGAAAAAATGCAGAAAATTCTGCAAAAAATCAAAGAATACAACCGCATTATCATCACCCGGCATTTCCGTCCGGATGGGGATGCAGTGGGCTCTACCAAGGGTCTGTGGAAAATCTTGCAGCTCAGCTTCCCCGAAAAGGAAATTTATCTGCTGAACGAGGATCAGTCCGAGTATCTGGCATTTTTGGGTGGCGAAAGTGAACCCATCGCCGATGAAAAGTACGCCGATGCCCTGGGCATCATCCTGGACACCGGCACCATTGACCGGGTATCCAATAAGAAGATCACCCTCTGCAAAGAGATTATCAAAATCGACCACCACATCGACCACAACCCCTACGGCGACGTGTTTTGGGTGGAGGATTTCCGTAGCTCCGCCTGCGAAATGGTGGTGCGGTTCTATGAGGCCTTCCAAAATGAGCTGAAAATCGACAAAGAGGCGGCCACCTACCTCTATGCCGGTATGGTCACCGACTCTGGTCGGTTCCGTTTCTCCTCCGTCTCCGGAGACACCATGCGTCTGGCTGGTCTGCTGCTGGATCAAGGCATCGACACGGATTTACTGTTCGCAAACCTCTATCTGGAAGATTTTGAAAAGCTGAAATTTGAGGCCTATGTCTACGACAAAATGTGCATCACGGAAAACGGCGTGGCCTACATCTACGTGGACCGTGCCATGCAGGAGAAATTCGGTCTTTCTCAGGAAGATGCTTCCTCTGCCGTGGGCTATATGGACACCATCAAGGGTGCACTTTGCTGGATCGCGTTTATCGACGCTCCCGGTGAGGAGACAGTGATCCGGGTACGCCTGCGTTCCCGTTTCGTCACCATCAACACCATTGCGGAAAATCACCACGGCGGCGGTCACGCCTGTGCCAGCGGTGCAACGGTGTATTCCGTAGAGGAAATGCAGCAGCTGATCGCGGAAGCGGATGCCCGGGTAAAAGAATACAAGCAGACACATGAGGGATGGCTATGAGAATTTTAATTACAAATGACGACGGCATTTATGCCGAGGGTGTTCTGCCTTTGGTGCAGTGGGCAAAAACCAAGGGCGAGGTTACCGTGGTCGCTCCCAAGGTGGAGCAGAGTGCCAAGAGCCACGGCATTGAGATCCACAAATCCTTCGAGGCCAAGCAGGTGGATCTGTGTGAGGGTGTCACCGCCTGGGCGGTGGATTCCACCCCGGCAGACTGTGTGCGGCTGGCCATTTTGGGACTGCACATGGAATTTGATCTGGTAATTTCCGGCATCAACCGGGGGTTGAATATCGGCCGGGATATCATGTACTCCGGTACGGTTTCGGCCGTTTTCGAGGCTGGTAATCTGGGCGTGAACGCCATAGCGGTGTCCACTTCCCCCGCCTACTACGCAGATGCCGCAAAGGAAATGGACAAAATCTGGGATTTCATGGTGAAAAACGATCTGTTCCGCAAGAACGGCATGTGGAATGTAAACATCCCCACCGGCGGCAGTGAGGAATTCCGCTTCACCCGTCAGGGCGGCAACTATTATTCCGACCAGTTCAAACCGGAAGAAAACGACATGTACCTGCCCTGCGGCATTGACGTATTCGCAAAAAGCGACAGCGGCGAATTCGACACTGATACGGTGCTGGTAGATAAGGTTATCTCCGTCATGCCCCTGACCTTGGATCGGACAAATTTGGAGATTTATAAGCAATTACGGAAAATGTAACGGTTACCATGTCATTGCGAGGAGCGAAGCGACGTGGCAATCTCCCGGTACGATGCTTGTTATTGCACAACTTATCGATGAACTGTACCAGGAGATTCCCACGGGCCTTGCGGCCCTCGGAATGACATAGTATATTTCAATACACAAGGACGGTGCGTGATGCACCGGCCTTTGGCTTTACATTGTGTAATTGTCGAAATATCCCTGAACCAGGATGATGGGCGTGCCCTTGTCACCGGAGCCGGAGGTCAGATCGCACAGCGAGCCGATCAGATCCGTCAGCCGACGGGGGGTCGTACCTTGGGATGCCATGGAACCGGCCAGATCGCCCTTGTTGCGAATACGTTCCTCAATAGCCTCTTTCAGTGCCGCACCGGACAGGCCCGCAAAATCATTGTCCGCCAGATATTTCAGCTTCAGCTCGTTGGGCGTACCCTCCAAGCCGGGGGTATGGGCAACGGACACGCTGGGATCAGCCAGCTCCCAGATCTTGCCCACGGGATCTTTGAATGCACCGTCACCGTAGACCATGACCTCCATATGCTTGCCGGTAGCTTCCAGCAGACGCTTCTGAATATCCAGCACCAGATCGCCACACTCCTTGGGGAACAGCTTGATGGTGGTTTCCGTTGCCTTATTGGAACCCAGCAGGCCAAAACGCTCATTGTAGCCGCTGCCGTTCACAGGTTCTGTCAAAATATCGTCCAGTCCGCAGACCACTTCCGCACCGGCAGCACGCAAGATTCGCTTGGTACGGGCCCGGCTGTGGATATCACAGGTCAAAACGGTTTTGGTGTAATTCAAAATCGCACGGGGGTTGTTGGCCAGAATAATTTCCGCTTCACAGCCCTCTTCCCGGATCAGATCACCGTAGTATTTTACGTAATCCACCAAAGTAAAGGGATGCAGGTTTTCCCCAAACAGTTCCCGGTACTTGGCTTCCGTCAGCACATCGCTGTACGGATTGACTCCGGCTTCGTCCAGCCGGTCAAGGCTCACCAGCTCATTGCCCACCTCGTCAGAGGGGTAGCTGAGCATCAGCACGATCTTCTTGCAGCCTCTTGCGATGCCCCGCAGGCAGATGGCAAACCGGTTCCGGGACAAAATAGGGAAAATCACACCCACTGTGCCGCCGCTCAACTTTTTCTTTACATCGGTTGCAATGGCATCCACGCCGGCATAATTACCCTGTGCACGGGCCACAACGGATTCCGTTACCGCAACCACATCCCGGTCATTGAGGGCAAATCCCTCGCTTGCGGCCGCTTCCAGCACGCTGGTGACCACGATTTGTGCCAAATCGTCACCCTGGCGGATGATGGGGCCGCGAATACCTCTGGATGTTGTACCTACTTTTCTTTCCATAAGGAAACCTCTTTTCTCAGAAGTTTTTTACAGTACAGTTATACAGCAACCGGCCCGATTTTTCAATCATTTTTTTATCCGTCGGCAAAAAAACAGCAAATGTGACAAACATCCGATCTTTTCAAAATGATATATTGTTCGTGCGGACACCTATACCTTCCCCCGGAGGAAGGCTTTGGGGGAGAAAATATTAGAAAAACACAAAAATTACATAAAAATATGCAAAAATGTTTGCAATTTCTCTTTCCTTGTGGTATACTGGTACGGCTAAATTCGGGTTTTCTCCGAAAAAGCATCAAAAGTCAATTCTGGGCCACCGGCCCATCAATAAATGAAGGGAGTTTTATAATGTCTCACAAGTATGTTTACCTGTTTACCGAAGGTAACGGCTCCATGCGGGAGCTTTTGGGCGGCAAGGGTGCAAACCTGGCCGAAATGACCAACATCGGTCTGCCCGTTCCTCAGGGCTTCACCATCTCTACCGAAGCCTGTACCCAGTATTATGAGGACGGCCGCCGTATCAATGATGATATTCAGGCCGAAATTATGGAGTATGTAGAAAAGCTGGAAGGCATCACCGGTAAGAAGTTCGGTGACCTGGAGAATCCTCTGCTGGTTTCCGTCCGCAGCGGTGCCCGTGCTTCCATGCCCGGTATGATGGACACCATCCTGAACCTGGGCCTGAACGAACAGGTCGTTGAAGTTATGGCTGCAAAGTCCGGCAACGCCCGTTGGGCTTGGGACTGCTACCGCCGTTTCATCCAGATGTACTCCGACGTTGTTATGGAAGTCGGCAAGAAGTACTTCGAGGCCCTCATCGACGAGATGAAGGAAAAGAAGGGCGTTACTCAGGACGTGGACCTGACTGCTGAGGACCTGAAGGAACTGGCTGCTCAGTTCAAGGCTGAGTACAAGACCAAGATCGGTGCTGAGTTCCCCAGCGATCCCAAGGAGCAGCTGATGGGTGCTATCAAGGCTGTTTTCCGTTCCTGGGACAACCCCCGTGCAAACGTCTACCGTCGCGACAACGATATCCCCTACTCCTGGGGCACTGCTGTTAACGTGCAGTCCATGGCCTTCGGCAACATGGGTGACGATTGCGGTACCGGCGTTGCTTTCACCCGTGACCCCGCCACCGGCGAGAAGAAACTGATGGGTGAGTTCCTGACCAACGCTCAGGGCGAAGACGTGGTTGCCGGTGTTCGTACCCCCATGCCCATTGCACAGATGGCTGAAAAGTTCCCCGAGGCTTACAAGCAGTTTGTGGAAGTTTGCTCCATTCTGGAAAATCACTATCACGATATGCAGGATATGGAGTTTACCGTGGAGCACGGCAAGCTGTACATGCTGCAAACCCGTAACGGCAAGCGTACTGCTCAGGCCGCTTTGCAGATCGCTGTTGATCTGGTGGCCGAGGGCCACAAGACCGAGGCTGAGGCCGTTCTGATGATCGACCCCCGTAACCTGGACACCCTGCTCCATCCCCAGTTCGATGCCAAGGCTCTGAAAGCCGCAACTCCCATCGGCCGTGGCCTGGGTGCTTCTCCCGGAGCCGCTTGCGGCCAGGTCGTCTTCTCCGCTGAGGACGCTGAAAACTGGAAGAACGCCGGTAAGAAGGTCGTTCTGGTCCGTTTGGAAACCTCCCCCGAGGACATCACCGGCATGAAGGCCGCTCAGGGTATCCTGACCGTCCGCGGCGGCATGACCTCCCACGCAGCTGTCGTGGCCCGTGGTATGGGTAAGTGCTGTGTTTCCGGCTGTGGGGAGATCAATATGGACGAGGAGAACAAGAAGTTCACCCTGGCCGGCAAGACCTACGTTGAGGGCGACTGCATCTCCATCGACGGCTCCACCGGTAACATCTACGACGGCCTGATCCCCACCGTAGACGCTGAGATCTCCGGCAACTTTGGCACCATTATGGGCTGGGCTGACAAGTTCCGCACCCTGAAGGTCCGTACCAATGCCGACACCCCCGCTGACGCCAAGAAGGCTCGTGAGCTGGGTGCAGAAGGCATCGGCCTGTGCCGTACCGAGCATATGTTCTTCGAGGCTGACCGTATCGCTGCATTCCGTGAGATGATCTGCTCCGACACCGCCGAGGAGCGTGAGACCGCTCTTTCCAAGATCCTGCCCTATCAGCAGTCCGACTTTGAGAAGCTGTACGAGGCTCTGGAAGGCATGCCCGTGTGCATCCGTTTCCTGGATCCCCCGCTCCACGAGTTCGTTCCCACCACTGAGGAAGACATCGCTCTGCTGGCTAAGACTCAGGGCAAAACCGTTGAGCAGATCAAGGCTATCATTTCTTCCCTGCACGAGTTCAACCCCATGATGGGTCACCGTGGCTGCCGTCTGGCCGTCACCTACCCCGAAATCGCCAAGATGCAGACCGCTGCTGTCATCCGTGCCGCTATCAATGTTCAGAAGGCTCACCCCGACTGGAACGTGCTGCCCGAGATCATGATCCCCCTGGTTGGCGACGTAAAGGAATTGAAGTACGTTAAGAGCGTGGTTATCGAGACCGCTGAGGCTGAGATCGCCGCTGCCGGCGTAGAGCTGCACTATGAGGTCGGTACCATGATCGAGATTCCCCGTGCCTGCCTGACCGCAGACGAGATCGCACAGAACGCTGACTTCTTCTGCTTCGGCACCAACGACCTGACTCAGATGACCTACGGCTTCTCCCGTGACGATGCCGGCAAGTTCCTGAATGCCTACTATGATTCCAAGATCTTTGAGAACGATCCCTTCGCAAAACTGGATCAGACCGGCGTTGGCAAGCTGATGAACATGGCTTGCACTCTGGGCCGTGCCAATAATGATCACCTGCACATCGGTATCTGCGGTGAGCACGGCGGCGATCCCACATCCGTGGAGTTCTGCCACCAGATCGGCCTGGACTACGTGTCCTGCTCCCCCTTCCGTGTGCCCATCGCCCGCCTCGCCGCCGCCCAGGCTGCTATCAAGGGCTAATTAACCTAACAAAATCTGTTTTAGCACACTCCCGCACAGCGTCTAAAAACGCCGTTTGGGACAAAAGTTAATATCCGCAGTAGCTCCCATCTTAACCGGTGGGGGCTACTCTTTTTTTATTCATAAGTACCCCTATGTGCTTAAATTCTTGCTTTATAATTTTCTCATTACGGTGTTAATTTTG
>JAZOBY010000073.1:0-18626 GCA_045596215.1 Faecousia sp. | reverse complement strand
TCTGTATCGTTCCAACAATATCCCGATGTCCGTGCTTGGCTGGAAAACACCCAATCAGAAACAATACGAGTTAGATAATTTGATCTACATTTAGAACTTAATCAATTTTTTCTAGTCTCACATCATTGACAAACGTACAACTTTCGCATCACGTTGTATTTTCCAAAACATAAGCCTGCCGCTGTAACGGCAGGCTCGGCAGATGCGGTTATCAGGTTACTTCCACAACGTGAATCTGGTCCAGAGAAAGCTCCGTCTGTGTCAAAACAATATCTGCGATGAGGGCAACATCGGTGCTTTGGATTCCACCCTCCGGAGACGCAACGGCCACAGAAATCCCGGTATCGGACATATAGGCGACACAATCCGCATACCCCTTGGCAATTATCAAACTCTCGATCTGAGCTTCGCAAAGACCGGTTTGGACGATTTTCTCCAGCTGTGCATTGGACTGTTGCTGCTGTGTGCTGTCGCCGTAAGCCATGGCTTCCTGTAACAGATTTACTGCACTGTCCCGGGCTTCCTGCCGAGAAAGGCGGACAGCGGCAAAATAGTCTGTGCCTATGTCGGTGTCCATATTGTCCACACCGCCATCCATCACAACACCGTTTTCCGATAAAACCGTTTCCGCATCCAAAACATCCGTTAAATCTGCTACCTGTTCTGCATTGGTGTACATCCAATTCATGTAAATTCCGAAGCAAACGACCAGCAATACCGCCGCCGCCATCAGGTTTTTCTTCCACTTATTCATAAAAATGCCTCCATTCATTTCATTTTCAGTACTGAAATTTGACTGGTATCCAAGCCTGTCACTTTGGATACCGCTTCTTTAATGGCGAGGCAGACATTTGCACTGTCCGCACCCTGACACAGAACGATCGCACCCCGATAGATGGGAGAAATAACCTGCTGAACAAGGCCCGTTTGCGAGCGGTCGCCGTCCGTTATGATCACCGTATCCTGTCTGTCAGTTGCCGGTGTATCTGTCTGGTAAATCGTTTGTTCCCCCGTTTTGACCGTCAGCATCACCTTGACCTTCCCTGCACCTTTAATGTTGGAAAGAATGTCTTCCAATTCCCTGGATATGGAAACCGTCTCCACATCGTCCGCTTCTGCGGTCTCCTGGGGCACATCGGTGTCATTCTGAGATGGGATCAGCATCAGTCCAATGCCAACCAAAAGGACCAGTACCAGATATTTGTACTTGCCAAGCCATTTTTGTGACTTTTCCCTCCACATTTTTATGTCCATAGCAGATCCTCCCGATCAATACCCAACTGTGCGGTTAGAAGATTTGTAAGAGCTTGTTTGGCGTAAGGTGAAACATTTCCGGAAAGAACCACCTGTTCCGGTACCGGTACGGTTTCTTCCGACAAGCTGACCTCTACCGAAAGTTCACATCCCAATGATCTGGCTTCGTCCAAAATGTATGCCTGGGTTTGCTGTTTTATGCTTGCCCGATAAACATCCTCTGCCATCATTTGGCCGGCAGCAACATGATCGTTGCCGTTAGCCATCATCTGATCCGTCCATCCAAACAGGCCGTCAAAGGAGATACTGACCCAAGGACGCACAACGGATAGGAGCAGCAACAAGCCCGCAACCAGCTTTAAGGAGAAACCCACAGTCCCCTTTGATTCCGTTAAACTGATGACGATACCGCAAAGAAGAGCCGCGGCGATCACACCAATAAGATATTCCCGTAAAGAGTCCATTATCCCATTCCCTTCATAAAACAAACCGTGCTTATCAGAATCAGCAAACTGACCGTTCCGGTCATACCCAACAGAAGGCCCATGGCACCGGAAAAATCTTCGATCAAGTCGGAGGATTCCTTCACACCAAAAACCGAGCACACCACGGCTGTGAGCTTAAGAAGCAGAAAAATTGCTCCGATTTGCAAAAACGGTGTGATCCAAATGGCAGCTACCGCTAAAAGGCCGTAAATCCCCACTGCATTTTTCATCACCCCGGCACTGATCACCACCGCCTCTGAGGCATCCGACAGAATTCCGCCAACTACCGGAACGACACCGGAGATGGTCAATTTCGCCGCCTTCACCGCTGCGGCATCTGCCGTCCCGGTGATCACTCCGGTTATGCCCATATATCCGGTAAATACATACAAGATCACTTTCAGACCCCATGTCATCAGCCACTTCACAAAATCCCGAAGTCTTTTCAGCAGATCTTCACCGGTTGCACTGTTCGCAATAGACAGTGCTAGGAATATATATACCAAAGGGACCAGTAGGTTTGCGATCAGAGCACTAAGCACAGTATTAAAAAGTGCGGTCCCTGCGTAAAGGGCCGTAGCACCCGTGGTCCCCCCCTGTGCCGCCAAAGCGGCGGTCATAACCGGCAACAGCAGTTTTCCGTATTCACTGATCTGTCGGACAGTAGATGCACACAGAGCGATCATCGTATTAGCCTGTCCCACAAAGATCGTCCCCAATGCCAATGTGCTCACAAGACGGATAACTTTTTTGCTGGCTCCGGGCATGGAATTCAGGATGGATGCCAACAAAACAACGCAGATCAGTGCAAGGCAGCTGCCAGCTGCCGACTTCAAATCCGGTGCAAATTTTGAAATTGCGGATTTGATGATCGTCCATAGACCGTCGGCAAAGCTCTCCGTCTCCATGGGCATCAGTTCCTCCACCTCTGGTGGAGCTGGCGGTGCTGTAAAATCCATGGCATAAACAGGCATCACCAATGCGGATACAAGTATCATCAGTAGGAGTATTCTTCTCATACATCCCCCAGTATCTGTTCCAACAGATCGATCAGACTATTCATAAGTGGAATGGATAGCCACAGCACCGCAACGGCACCTAAAATCTGCAATGTTTTACCCAACGCCGCATTTCCCGCATCATTACAGATCAGTGCCCCCATCTCAGCGATCAGTCCGATCCCAACCGCTTTGAGCATGATTTCCAGCCATTCCGGCTGTAAATTCCCCAGATTTTGCAGTTGCATCAGAAGATCGATGACGGGCTCTAAAAAACGGAACATCACAAGAAGGATCAGCGTGCATGCACAGATGCTTAAAAGAAGTGCATACTCTTTCCCCTGTTTGGAAAGGATGATCCACATAATGATTGCGGCCATTACTCCAGCGGCAGCCTGAAAAAACCTCTCCATCAGAACTGAAACAGGGTCTTGACCAGATCGAACAGATCGGCGATCTTCTGCGCAATCATCATCAACACAACCACAAGTCCGGCAATGGTGGTCATGGTAGCCTGTTCATCCCGGCCGGAGCGGGACAGGACCTGATTCAAAATAGAAACGATAATGCCGATTGCGGCAATTTTAAATACAAGATCAATATCCATAGTCAAAACAGTAAAATCGCCAGTGCCGCTCCGGCACAGAATCCCAAAGTCTGATAACTACGCAGTCGTTGTGTCTGCTGATGCTCCAAAATTTCCAACTGTGCCAGACAGGACTGCTTGCAGCTTTGCAAACCGCTGATTTGTCCTGCTAAATCAAAGCGTCCCAAGGTTTGTGCCAGTATTTGTAGTTGAGCGGTAGCATAACTGGGAAGTCCCGGTGTGCTTTTTAGTGCTGTGGTGGAACATATTTCCACATTGGGAGACACCTGTGTATCCAGCGTCCTGGCCAGCTCCGCAAGGTATTTACCCAACGCTCCGCTCGTTTGCTGTGCTCCAAAACGGCATAGGTCCGGTAATGGCGTCAGCCGATATTCCAGTTCGCAGATCATTTTTTCCATTACGAAAACCAGTTGGTGCAGGGCTGCAACTTCCCTGCGGTGGTGAACAGCCATCATGATTCCGTATCCCCCGCAACCGGCCAGAATCAAAAACGCACCCATTAGCTTTATGTACATCGTTACATCCTTTCCATGTGCCAGGACTTGTCCCGGCTCAATACGATCACCTGCTGAAATAAACCCGTCTGCACCAGCGGCTGATAGACCGGCCGGGAATGAAGATCCTTGCAGTTGGCCGCGTGGGCCGTTGCCAGCAGATCCACACCGCACCATAGTGCACCCACAAGTGCCTGGCAGTCCTCAGGGGCGGTAATCTCGTCCACAGCGATACATTTGGGCCCCATGGTTCTCAGGGCAATATCCACCCCCTGTGCCTTGTTGCAGCCTGTCAGAACGTCCGTTCTCGGCCCGGGATCAAACAGATTACCCCCGGGAAACAACTCCCCACGCTCGTCCACCACGGAGATGGCCGTACCACGATTGGACCGGCACCGGATGATATCCCGCAACAGCGTGGTCTTCCCTGCTCCCGGTGGGCCGAGAATCAAAAGCGAGCCACGGTCCGGTGCATGCTTACCAATCCCCGGAAAATCCCGTGCCACGCGGATGCACAGGGAATATACATCTCTGATTGCGGTAACTTGTCCATTCTGTATGACGCATTCCCCGCACAAGCCGATTCTATGCCCCCCGGTGGCGGTCAAATACCCCTTTGAGACCGTAGATGCGGACCAGGGAGAATAGCGACTTGCCGCGTTGATCACAAAACGGATATCATCAGCCGTTGTCTTCGTATCCAACTGGCAGGAAACACCGCCCAAGATCAATTCCACAGGTTGTCCAATCCGCAAATGCAGTTCTTCCAATGTCATTTGGCCCAACCTGTCCACTTCCTGACGCAGCCGCAGAGGTACGATGGACAGCAGAGCATCCCATGTACATTTCATCTTCATCACTCCTACCCAAGCCTATGCACCGATTTCTTGGTTACCCAAAAACCCCCCCCCCTCAGGGGTGTTATTTTCGGTTTAGAACAGACTGACTTGGCTGGTATCCGGCAAGCTTCCGAATGCACCGCCCTCTTTCAGCATTTGAATATGCGTCTTCGACACCTTGGGACAGGCCGCCGCGACCTCTTCAATAGAGATAAAGGTCTTGCCCTCCCGGCCGCGAACAAGGTCCGCCGCTGCATTTTCACCCAGACCGGAGATTGCCACAAAGGGCGGACGGATTTTACCGTCCTCCACCACAAACCGGGTTGCTTCGCTCTTATACAGGTCAATGGGCAGGAATTCATATCCTCTGAGATAGAATTCATAAGCCACTTCCAGCGTGGTCAACAGATCCTCATCCTTGTCCGTGGCATTTTCGTTGTTCTCGATGGCATGGATGTTGGCTTTAACCACCTCAATGCCATTGGTCATCAGAGCTGCATCAAAACCGCCCTTTTGACTGCGGCGGTAGAAATATGCCGCATAGAACGCCAGCGGATGATTGACCTTGAACCAGGCAATGCGGAACGCCATCATAACATAGGCTACGGCGTGGGCCTTGGGGAACAGGTACTTGATCTTTTTGCATGAGCCGATATACCAATCCGGCACACCGGCGGCCTTCATCTCCTCTTCTGCTCCATCCGGCAGACCTTTGCCCTTACGCACCGTCTCCATGATCTTGAACGCCCGTTTTTCCGGCAAACCCATGGAGATCAGGTAGAGCATAATATCGTCACGACAGCCAATGGTGCCGTCCACAGTGGTGGTCTTGGATGTGATCAGATCCCGGGCATTGCCCAGCCACACGTCCGTGCCGTGGGTGTAACCGGAGATACGAACCAAAAAGTCAAACTTTTTGGGCATGGTGTCCAACAAAACACCACGGGTGAACCGGGTGTTGAATTCCGGAACAGCAACCGCACCTGTTGGGCCAAGGATGGGATCATCTTCATATCCCAAAACCTTTGACGATGTGAAGATGGACATAGTGTCCGGATCGTCCAAAGGTATGGTTTTTGCATCCACTCCGGTCAGGTCTTCCATGTAGCGGATCATGGTGGGGTCATCATGGCCCAGCATGTCCAGTTTCAAAAGATTTTCTTCCATAGCGTGGTATTCAAAATGGGTGGTGATCTGGTCGGAATTGGGGTCATCCGCCGGGTGCTGCACCGGGCAGAAATCCCAAATCTCATTCTCCTGAGGAATAACCACCAAGCCGCCGGGGTGCTGGCCTGTGGTACGACGCACGCCCACGCAGCCCGCTGCAAGCCGGCTCTCTTCTGCTCTGGATGCGGCCATATTCCGCTCGGAAAGGTACTTTTTCACATAGCCGAAGGCCGTCTTTTCCGCGACGGTACCGATGGTGCCCGCCCGGAACACATGGGACGAGCCAAACATGGAAATACAGTATTGGTGTGCACTGGCCTGATATTCGCCGGAGAAGTTCAGGTCGATATCGGGCACTTTGTCACCGCCGAAGCCAAGGAACGTTTCAAAAGGAATATTGAAGCCGTCCTTTTCCATTTTGGTACCGCACAGGGGGCAGTTGGTATCGGGAAGATCCGCTCCGCAGTTGTAGCCCTTGGGAACATCCAAGATCGTATGCTTACAATCCGGATTCGGGCAACGATAGTGCGGTGGGAAGGAGTTTACTTCCGTAATACCCGACAGATATGCCACGATGGACGAGCCCACCGAGCCACGGGAGCCAACCAGATATCCATTTTCCAGGGAATTCTGCACCAATTTCTGTGCCGACATATAAATCACATCGTAGTGACAGGAAATGATGTCGTTCAGCTCCGTCTCCACACGCTTGACCATCAGCTCCGGCGGATTGTCGCCGTACAAGCGATGGAATTTGGTATAAACCAGGTTTTTCAGATCTTCAACGGAGTTCTCAATCTTCGGTGCAAACAGATTATGAGGCACCGGGCGAAGCATCTCGCACATATCCGCGATCATGTTGGTGTTGGTAACTACCACTTCGTAGGCCTTCTCGGCTCCCAGATAGGAGAATTCCTCCAGCATGTCATCTGTGGTGCGGAAGTATAGCGGATTATCCCGGTCGCAGTCGTCAAAGCCCTTGGTGGCAAGCAGAATGTGACGAAAAATCTCATCCTCAGGATTCAGGAAATGCACATCACCGGTGGCGACAACCGGGATCCCCAGTTCCTCACCGATACGCACAACGGTGCGGTTAAAGTCACGCAGTTCTTCATCGTCCTGGGCCATACCCTTTGCAAACATGAATCGGTTGTTTGCCAGGGGTTGGATCTCCAGGAAGTCATAGAAGGATGCAATACGCTTGATCTCATCATCACTTTTGTGAGCCAGAATGGCTTGGAACAGTTCGCCGGCCTCGCAGGCAGAACCAACGACCAATCCTTCCCGCAACGCCATCAATTCCGACTTGGGTATTCTGGGAACACCACGACGGAAGTGCTTCAAGTTGGCATCCGAGATCAGGTGATAGAGATTACGAAGACCTTGCTGATTCTTCGCGAACAAAATAATGTGCCGTGCCTGACGGTTGTCAAGACGCCCACCGGCACGCAGTTGCATCATCGCTGGATTGATTTGTTGCAGAGTATGGATGTCATATTCTTCTTCCAGTTTCTTCAACAGTCTGGCCATAATACTGCCGCAGATCACCGCATCGTCCGCCGCTCTGTGGTGGTTGAAATCCGGCAAGCTCAGAGCATTGGCCACAATATCCAGCTTAAATTTGTTCAGCTGCGGCAAAAGATTTTGAGACAGGATCAGCGTATCCGCAGCGGTGAAATTGTAGGGAATATCCAGCTTTTCACAGGCGGCACGGATGAAGCCGGTATCAAAATCCGAGTTGTGGGCCACCAGCACCCGGTCACCTACAAATTCCAGGAATTTCGGCAATACTTCCTCAATGCTGGGAGCACCAACGAGCATGGCATCCGTAATACCTGTCAGATCGATGATCTTCTGCTCCAATTTTCTACCCGGGGCAACAAAGGTCTGGAAACGGTCCAGTTCTTTGCCATTTTTCATCAGAACCGCACCGATCTCGATGATGGTATCGGTACGGGATGACAGACCTGTGGTTTCCAGGTCGAAGGCTACAAACTCATCATCAAAGGAAATGTCCTTCGTGCCATGTACCACGATGCGGTCGTCAATGTCGTTGATGAAATAGCCCTCACAGCCGTACAATACTTTAAACGGCTCATCGGTTCCAGCCACCTTCAGCGGGCCTTTCCAGGATTCTACCGTATGAAGTGCATCAGTAAAGGACTGGCAGCAGCCGTGGTCCGTAATGGCCATAGCCTTGTGACCCCAGGCCGCAGCCTGCTTGACCGCATCGCCAGTTTGAGTGAGTGCATCCATGCTGCTCATGTTGGTATGTAAATGCAACTCCACCCGCTTCATGCCCTCAGCCTTGTCAACACGTTTGGGCATAGAACCTGCCATCATGGCAACGGGTTTCAGGATCATTTCATTATCAAACTGATTGATCATCAGTCTGCCCTGAATACGCAGTACTGCACCTTCTTTTACATGCTCCAGGAAAGGCTTTGCTTCACTTGCTTCCATAAACCGGTTGATACGAACGGAGCCGGTATGGTCGGTCATGTCGAAATTGATAACCCAGGCATTACGCTTTTTCAGTTCCTTGTGCTCAACGGCAAATACTTTGCCTTCCACGATTACCGTACCCATATCCAGATTCAGCTGGCTCATGGGTGTATTGGTGCCGCGGATGGGTTTTCCAAACCAGGCATCGGTCTGAACAGGAGCGACAGACTCTTTTTTGGGAGATTGCACAGGCAGTTCTGCGATCATTTCACCACGCATTTTTTCCATGACATCAAACAGTTCCTTGCCTTCCAAGGCTCGGCCCGCATCAATCTGAACGGTCACGGGAGTGCCGAATTGCTGGGACAGTTTCGTCTGCACCACAGGCACCGCCTTTTCCAGATCCTTCTTTCCGTTTGCACGCAAGGAGACTGTCAGGGTCGTATCCTCCCAGCTCCACTTTGCACCGGCCAGAGAACCGCGGTTGATGGAATTTTCAGCAACAAACATCTCCAAAACATCTTCCGGCAAAACATCGTGGAGTAACGTTTCGGGATATGTAACAGTAAGCTGCAGATCACGCAAGTCATATACCGCACAAATATCCGTGCGGATCATATCCAGCTGTCTTTGTGAAATGTAGCGATCACAGGAGATTTCCATGCTGATCTTACGCACCACAGGGTCAAGATCCGCAGCAACAATGGCCGCCTGAGAGATCGCATTTTTCAGCGACTCAGGCGGCTCATAGTCTGAAAACATATTTAGAAAATAAGTCTTCTCTTCCATGAATATCCTTACAAACTTTCGATTCTTTCTAACAAAGCAGGCAGCAGCTCATCGTACGGCAGCTTCGCAACCTGCACACCCTTTTCGAAGATCATACCCCAGCCATCACCGCCGGCAATGCCGATATCGGCTTCCCGTGCT
Source organism: Faecousia sp. (assembly GCA_045596215.1). Taxonomy (GTDB): domain Bacteria; phylum Bacillota; class Clostridia; order Oscillospirales; family Oscillospiraceae; genus Faecousia. Next base: position 9,407 of record JAZOBY010000073.1, on the reverse strand, counting down.
TCTCCCGGGCCATTGACTACACAACCCATAACCGCAACTGTAATGGGTTTTTGGCAGTCCTTCAAAGCCTCATCCACCCGGTTAACAAGGCCGATGATGTCAATGCTGGTGCGTCCGCAAGTGGGACAGGAAATGATATTCACGCCCTCTTTACGTAGACCCGCCGCTTTCAGAATATCCTTAGCGGCATATACTTCCTGCACCGGATCATCCGTCAGACTGACGCGGATGGTATCACCGATGCCGTCCAGCAGCAGTGCACCGATACCCATTGCAGACTTAATCATGCCCATTTTGACAGGGCCGGTCTCCGTCACACCGATGTGCAGAGGATAGTCGCACTTGCTTCTGAACAGACGGCATGCGGCAACCATGGTGGGAACCGTGGAAGACTTCATAGAAAGGCAGGTATCATAAAAACCGTACTTTTCCAGCAGTTCCAGATGCTCAAAGGCACTTTCCACCAACGCCTCCGCTGTGGGATGGCCGTACTTTTCCAGAAGCCGTTTATCCAAACTACCCCCATTGACACCGATGCGAATGGGAATCTTCTTATCCTTGCACACATCCACAACCGCCTTGACCCGGTCTTCCCCGCCGATATTGCCAGGGTTGATGCGGATCTTGGATGCACCGCCCTCGGCGGCGGCAATGGCCAATTTATAGTCAAAGTGGATATCCGCAACCAGAGGCAATTCGCTTTCCTTGCAGATTTCCGCAAAGCCGCGGGCAGCTTCCATATTCTGCACGGACAGCCGGGCGATCTGGCAGCCGGCAGTCTTCAGCTTCCGGATTTGCTCCAAAGAAGCGGTAACATCCGTAGTTTTGGTATTAAGCATGGACTGGATCACCACCGGGGCACCGCCGCCGATGGGAACACCGCCCACATGAATCTGTCTGGTCATAATCTTACCCCTTGAAGATCATAAATACATCCTTGAACATAATCACAGCCATCAGTCCCAGCAGCAAAATCATGCCGCCGGCGTGGATATAGCCCTCGATTTTCGGATTGACCGGCTTTTTCGTAATCTTAACGATCAGCGTTGTCACCAAAAGTGCCAGCACGCGGCCGCCATCCAGGGCCGGAATGGGGAGCATATTCATAATCGCCAAGTTGATGGCAATAAACCCGCCGAAATAGAGCATATTCAGAAGGGCATCCACCCAGGTTTCTGATTGTTCAGCCACTTCACTCATTTGTCCCATGATACCAACTGGGCCGGAGAGGTCAGAAAAACTCGCCTGTCCGTTAAACAGCATTTGCAGGCTAAGACGGACCATTCGACCGGAATTCAACACATTCTTCCAGGCATAGTCAAGCTTTGAGCCAAAAGTAGCGTCCTCAACAGAAAAGCTGAAACCATAGCGTGGAGTTTCTTCCCCCTCAAAAAGGGTGGTCTTCATCACAAAATCGTTCAAAACAACACGCTGTCCGTTGCGTTCCACAACGACATCATGTACTTCACTGGGGTTAAGGGCCATCATGGTCGAAAAATCGGACTGAACATAGATCTTTTCCCCATCGATCTCCAAGAATGTGTCACCCGGTTGCAGGCCGTTGACACCGCCAACCAAGCTGCCTTCCTCAATTTCAGCGATGGTGGGTGTGATAAACTGTACGGTCGGCAAGAAAACGATTACCATGATCAAAACGCCGGCAATGAAATTCATGGCTGAACCGGCCACTAAAATAATCAGTCGCTTCCACCAGGCCGCCTTTTGGAAGGAACGGGGGTTATCTGTATCTGTGTCCTCACCTTCCATGGCACAGTAGCCACCGATGGGGATACAGCGGATGGAATACAGGGTCTCCCCTTTTTGCTTTTTCCAGATGGCCGGGCCCATGAACATGGCAAACTCGTTCACCTGAACGCCGGAAAGCTTGGCGGCAATAAAATGGCCGAACTCGTGAATGAAGATAAGAAAACTAAAAATCAGAATTGCAAAAATAATACTCATAAAACGCCTCAAATACTCATTTTTTCCCTAACATACCGACGGGCCAGCCGGTCGGATTCCAAGATTTGCTCCAAATCGGGATTTGCAATATAGGTTACTGTATTTACTGCACCGGAAACCAGGTCATAAATATCATAAAAACTGATTTTATCCTGCAAATACAAGGCCACAGCCGCCTCATTCGCACCATTCATAACGGCACAGGCGTTGCCGCCTTTTGACGCACATTCCATGGCAAGTTTCAGACACGGAAAGGCTTCCAAGTCCGGTTTTGCAAAGGTTAAAGCCCCACAGGTGGTCAAATCAAGGGCATCTACAGGACACTCTGCCCGCTGGGGATAGGTCAACGCCAACTGGATGGGCAGACGCATATCCGGCACACCCATTTGGGCCATCACCGCACCGTCAATGCACTCCACAAAGCTGTGAACGATGCTCTGCCGGTGGATTACCACATCCACCTGCTCCAAGGGTAGTTTGTAAAGCCGCATGGCTGCGATCACTTCCAGCCCCTTATTCATCAGGGTGGCACAGTCGATGGTGATTTTCTCACCCATCTTCCAGTTGGGGTGCTTCAAAGCATCGGCACGGGTTACATGTGCCAGTTCTTCCCGCTTCATGCCATAGAACGGGCCGCCGGAACAAGTCAAGATCAATTTATTGATTTCCTTTTTACTACGAACCCCCATCAGGCATTGAAAAATAGCGGAATGCTCCGAATCCACAGGAATGATCTCGGCTTGATACTTCTCCGCCTCTGCTATCACTAGTTCACCGGCACAGACAAGAGTCTCTTTATTGGCAAGGCCGATGCGTTTTCCCGCACGGATCGCCGCCAATGTAGGTTTCAGGCCCAGCATACCCACCACGGCAGTGATTACACAGTCAACGCCATCCATGGTAGCTGCTTCAATCAGACCCTCCTCACCCCACAAAATGCGGGTAGGAAGGTCTGCAATTTTCAATTTCAATGCATTTGCCGCTTCTTCCGTTGCCATAACTGCCAAGCCTGGCTGAAACTCACGGCATTGCTCCGCCATACGGTCCACACTCGTACCGGCTGTCAAAGCCGTCACCTTCACGTCCATATGCCGGATCACATCCAGACTCTGCCGGCCGATCGAGCCGGTGGAGCCCAGAATACTCACACATTTTACCATAATTTACTCCAATACCGGCAGGATAGCCAGCAAAATCTCCACTAGTGGTGCGACAATAATCACCGAGTCAAAACGGTCCAAAATACCACCGTGACCGGGGATCAGATTGCCATAATCTTTGATACCGGTCTGCCGCTTGATAGCAGAGAATGTCAAATCACCGAAAGTACCGGCAAAAGCACCAATGATACCGTAAGTAACCGCAAACGCATAATTGATCCGGAAGTCAAAGGCCAGGTCGATGATCCAGGAATAGATCAACATGCCCAGCACCGCGGCCGCAATACCGCCTACAAGGCCTTCCACGCTTTTTTTCGGGCTGATGGTAGGAGCGAGTTTATGCTTGCCCCAGGCACAGCCCACAAAGTAAGCACCGGAATCCGCACAATATGCAACAACAAAGGGCAGCAGGATCACCAGTCGACCGTTTTCGCCGCAAAGAAGACGAAGCAGAGACGACAAAAGATACGGAATCAGCAGACCACCGGCAAGGCAAATACAGATCCGCTCAAAGCGGAGTTTTCCATGAGAAAGCAGCACCTCTGCGAATAAAACCCCGGCAAATACCAGAATTACAATTTCAGCCCAAAGGGGATCTCTGCCGCAATAGCACCAGATGGGCACCAAAAAAGCCACTAAGGCTGTATAAGCGATCAGACGAATGTGCTTAACAAGACCGGTACCTGCCAGCAATTCGTATGCACCAATGGCACAAACGACGCCCAGCAATACAGCCGTACACAGAGGCGGTGCGACTAAAACAACAACAAGCAGCACGGGAATCAGCACCGCTGCAGCAATCAACCTTGTTTTCATCGTTACACACCTCCAAATCTGCGATTACGCCGATGGTACTCGGCAATCGCCGCATCCAGATCCTCCGGAGAAAAATCCGGCCAAAGCACATTCATAAACACAAATTCCGAGTAAACCGTCTGCCAGGGTAGGAAATTGCTGGTACGCAATTCTCCGGAGGGACGGATCACAAGCTCCGGATCCGGCACGCCGGCGGAATCCAAATAGCCGGAAAAAATTTCTTCGGTCAGGGCATCACTATCTGCCTTGCCGTTCTTAACGTCCTGGGCATAAGCCTTGATGCCACGGATGATTTCGTCTCTGCCACCATAGTTGAGGCAGAAATTCACCTGCACCTCGTGATACTCGCTGGAACGCTCCTGGGCATCCAGGCAGAGCTTGCGAAGCTCCGGACTTAACCGGCTGAGGTCGCCAAAAAAGCGGAAGCGGACATGGTTCTTTTCCATATCCCGCAATGCTTCTTGCAGATATTTTGCAAGCAATTTCATAATACCGGAAACTTCCTCTTCCGAGCGTTTCCAGTTTTCTGTGGAGAAGGCGTAAACAGTCAGATACTCTACACCCAGGGTACGGCAATAATTGGCAATGCGACGAAACGCCTCACCACCGGCACTGTGACCGGCAGTCCTTGGCAATCCCCTTTTCTTCGCCCAACGACCGTTGCCATCCATAATAATGGCAATATGACGTGGTGGGGCGAGCTTTTCCATTTTATCAGCCATGACTGTCCTCCTCCCTTAGTAGTTTTTTGGGGGCGGAATCGCCCCCAAACACACCAGGCGTTAAATCGCCATCAATTCCTTTTCCTTAGCAGCCAGGGTCTCATCCACTTTCTTGATATACTTATCCAGCATATCCTGCAGATCCTTCTCGGCCTTCTTCTGCTCGTCTTCCGTAATCTCGGAATTCTTCTTCAGTTTCTTTACGTAGTCCATGCCGTCGCGGCGAATGTTCCGCATAGCGACCTTGGCATCCTCGGCATACTTCTTGACCTGCTTGGTCAGTTCCTTACGCCGTTCCTCGGTCAGCTGGGGGAAGATCAGACGAATGACCTTACCGTCGTTCTGGGGATTGATGCCCAGATCGGATGCCAGAATGGCCTTCTGGATCTCTTTCAGCAAAGAGCCGTCCCAGGGCTGAATCACCAATGTACGGGCATCGGGAGAAGAGATGTTGGCAACACCGTTCAGAGCGGTCTCCGTACCATAGTATTCCACAGTAATGCGGTCAAGAACCTTGGGATTGGCACGGCCGGCACGAACAGCACCGAACTCCTCATCCAGATGATCCAGAGTTCTATCCATTTTTCTACCGAATTCTTTAAAATCAACGCTCATTGTTTAGTCCTCCTTAAAATTGGTTTTTCACGGTGGTGCCGATGGCTTCGCCCCGTACCACACGGACGATACTGTTTTCTTCTGCCAGGCCAAAGCAGACAAGGGTCATATCGTTGTCCATCGCCAAAGTCATAGCGGTGGAATCGGTAGCCTTCAAGTGCTTGGAAAGCACCTCATCATAAGTAAGCTGTGTATATTTAACTGCGTCCGGATCCTTGGCCGGGTCAGCAGAATAGATGGCATCCACATTCTTAGCCATCAAAATTGCATCCGCCTCGATTTCCACGCCTCGCAGCACAGCACCGGTATCGGTGGAGAAGTAAGGGTTGCCGGTTCCGGCAGCAAATATAACCACCTTGCCCTGGTTTAAGTATTGATCTGCGATGTCCCGGGTAAAATACTCGGCAAACTTATTCATTTCCACCGCACTCAGAACTCTTGCATCCAGACCGTGCTGCTCCAGCACATCTTCCACTGCGATGGCATTCATAACCGTAGCCAGCATGCCCATGGCATCCGCGTGAGAGCGTTGTAACTTACCGCTGCCATTTTTCACGCCACGCCAGAAATTGCCGCCGCCAATCACAAGGCCAACCTGAACACCCATGTCTACGCAGGTTTTGATAGATTCGCACACTTCATGTATTTTTGCGAAATTCAAACCAAAGCCATCTCCAGCAACGGTTTTTTCGCCCAAGGCCTCGCCACTGATCTTCAACAGGATCCGCTTATACTTTACACTAGGCAAGAGAATCTCCCCCTTTTCATTTGTCCCTTCTATTTTATATGATGAAACGTAAAATGACAACAACAAAATTTAAATTTTGGGGCTTGTTCTTCATTTTTTTACAAATTTATCGCTTCGGTTTCATTATTGCCACAACAGTATGCAGAAAATACCAATAGATATCGGATTTTTTGTTGCAAAAATCTTCCTTATGGGTTATAATGACACATTATTGAACTTTACAATTCAGAGAGGATGGATAGATCATGGCTGAAATGACGGAAAGTAAAAATTTCATCCACGCATTTATTGAGGAAGACATCGCAGAGGGCGGCCGCTACGCCGGTCAGACTGTGCATACCCGTTTCCCGCCTGAGCCCAACGGTTATTTGCACATCGGTCACTGCAAGGCGCTAATCATTGACTTCGGTACTGCCGAGAAATTCGGCGGTCTGTGCAACCTGCGTATGGACGACACCAACCCCACCAAGGAGGATGTGGAGTTTGTGGAAGCCATCAAGGAAGATATCCACTGGCTGGGCTTTGACTGGGGTGATCGGTTCTTCTACGGCTCGGACTATTTTGAAAAAGACTATGAGTACGCCGTTGAGCTGATCAAAAAGGGACTTGCCTACGTCTGCGAGCTGACTCCCGAACAGGCCAAGGAAATGCGTGGCGATCTGAACACTCCTGCCACTTCCCCCTACCGTGACCGTCCCATTGAGGAAAGCCTGGACCTGTTCGCCCGGATGCGTGCCGGAGAATTTGAGGATAACAAGTATACGCTCCGTGCTAAGATTGACTTGGCATCCGGTAATTTCAATATGCGTGACCCGGTGATTTACCGTATCCGTCATATGCACCATCACCGCCAGGGCGACAAGTGGTGCATCTACCCCATGTACGACTTTGCTCATCCCATTCAGGACGCTTTGGAGGGCATCACCCACTCTTTGTGTTCCCTGGAATTTGAGAATCACCGTCCCCTGTACAACTGGGTTGTGGAAAACGTCTCCGTTCCCCATCATCCCCGACAGATCGAGTTTGCCCGGTTGGGTATTGACCATACGGTTCTGTCCAAGCGGAAGCTGAGAGCGTTGGTAGAGAACGGCTATGTCTCCGGTTGGGACGATCCCCGTATGCCCACATTGTGCGGTCTGCGTCGCCGTGGCTATACCCCCAAGGCCATCCGCAATTTCTGTGACCGTGTGGGCGTTGCCAAGTCCCCCAATACCATTGAGTACGCTTTTCTCGAATACTGTCTGCGTGAGGACTTGAATGAAACTGCTCAGCGTGTCATGGCGGTTGTAAAGCCTGTAAAGTTAACCATCACCAACTATCCCGAGGGTCAGTCCGAGACCTTCTCCATCGAGAACAATCCCAACAAGCCTGAAGATGGCACCCGTGAGGTCACATTCTCCCGGGATCTGTGGATCGAGGCAGACGATTTCCTGGCCGAGCCTATTCCCAAGTATAAGCGCCTGTATCCCGATGGCCCCGAGTGCCGCCTGAAAGGTGCCTACGTCATCAAGTGCACCGGCTGTGTCACCGATGAAAACGGCAATGTTGTGGAAGTGCTGGCTACCTATGATCCCGATTCCAAGGGCGGCGATCCCGCCGACGGACGGAAAATCAAGGGTGCAACCATCCACTGGGTGGACGCCAACAACTGCTGTGATGCAGAGGTTCGTCAGTACAGCAACCTGTTTGACGATGCCGATCCTGATGCCGCAAACAAGGACTTCCTGGCCTGTCTGAACCCCAACTCCTTGGAGGTTCTAACCGGTTGTAAGGTGGAAGCCAGCTTAAAGACTGCAAAAGCCGGCGACTCCTACCAGTTCATGCGTTTGGGTTACTTCTGCCCCGACAGCAAGGATTCTTCCGAAGATCATTTGGTATTTAACCGTTCCGTCAGCTTAAAGGACAGCTTCAAGCCCGGACAATAAAATTCAAGACCGCCGGATATTGAAGTAAGCCCCAAAGTTTAGACATAAATTTAATATTAACCTGCTTGTGAATGAGTTCGGTATTGCACCGGACTCATTCCTTATAACACCTATTTTGAATTCTGCACTATAACATCTGTTTTTTCTTCCTGTTTTACTCATAAAAAGGAACCCCCCGGTAAATGAACTGCCCCAGTTTGTGCGGACAGTACAAAAACACCCCTATGTAGGTAATATTTAATTCAAGCAGAGTGGCGCAGCGTCAGCGGCGCCACTCCCGTTTTTGTCTGAATGCGCTCATGGTTGTAAAAGTAGATATAGTCATCAATCATGCGTTGTGCTTCAGAAAGTGTCCTCGGTTTGTACCGGTAAATACACTCTGTTTTGAGAATAGAGAAGAAATTTTCTGCCATTGCATTATCATAAGGATTTCCTCTCCTTGACATTGACGGCGTTAACCCGTAAGATTGAGTTAGCTTGAAGTATGCTTGTGATGTGTATTGAAAGCCTTGGTCGCTGTGGAGCTGCAACTCCGCAGCGACTCTCTTTTTCTCTTTCTTCATAGCTAACCGGATCGTGTCCAGGACAAGGTTTACTGTTTGCTGTGTGGCTGTCTTATAGGCCACAATACTATTGTCATACAGATCCCGAATCATGGACAGATACAGCACCCCGTCTTTGGTTTGGATATAAGAAATGTCTGTAACCCATTTGCTGTTTGGCCTGTCTGCAAAGAACTGCCTGTTCAGCAGATTGCCGTATCTGTGGATCTGCTGACCAAGGTTCTGCCACTTCCTTTTCCTGCGGATCTCAGACAGAATCCCATACTTTTTCATGATTCTTAATATGGTTTTGGGGTTGTGGTGGATTCCTTGGTTTTCCAGCCACAAGTGCATCCGACGATAGCCGTATGTTTGGTGACATCTGTCTTGATGTTCTTTGATCTTCTCAGCTAAATGTGCATCCTTTTCCGCTGTTCCCATTCGGCTCACATAGGAGTAGTAACCGCTTCTGGACACACCAAAGAATTGACACATAACTGAGATGGGATATTCCGTCCGATGACGATAGATGACCTGATACTTGAATTTTGATCTCACATCCTTTCTGTGAGCGAGAGAAAATCCCGCAGTAACTCATTTTCCATTTTCAATCTTTTATTCTCGTACTTATATTCTTGCAACGTCTTAGCTGGCTTGCGACCTCTGGCTTTCGGTATGGTTATTGCTTTCCTTCTTGCACGTTTTAAAGCCTCTTTGACCACAAACTTATCCTTAAAGTCGAAATGCTCTGCAATCTCTCTTTGTGTCATTCCCTCTGCCACCATTGCTTGTATTGTCGGCACCAGTTCCTTTATATGTGTGTAATTTCGTTTGGACATAACGACACCCCCTAATGTAGTTATTATCCTACATTAGGGGGTGTTTTGTCTATTGTCCGATTTTACTGGTTCGGTTCA
>JAZOBY010000072.1:0-25507 GCA_045596215.1 Faecousia sp. | reverse complement strand
GCAATGGCTTCCGAGATTCTGATCGGCAAGACCCTGCTGGAGGCTCTGAATACTGACCTGGTGTGTGACGCTATCAACACCGCTATGCGCGAACTGTTCCTGCAGATCGTTTACGGCCGTACCCAGTCCGCCTTCTCCGAGGATGGTCTGGCAGTCGGCGCCTCCCTGGAGGACCTGGGCAAGGGCCTGCGCAGCCAGGTCGGCACCATGTTCGCCACCAAGGCTAAGGGCCCCCGTTACCTGGAGATGGCTGAGGGTTACGTCACCCGCATCGCTCTGGACGAGGAGAACCTGATCACCGGTTACGAGTTCATCAACCTGGGTAAGATGATGGACTTCATCAAGAAGGGTGACGATGCCAACGAGGCACTGAAAAAGGCCAAGGGCTCTTATGGCCGCTTTGCCGATGCCGCCAAGTACATCGACCCCCGTCACGAATAAGAGGAGGACACGAAAATGGCTTTGTTTGAAGGTTACGAAAGAAAAATCGACAAGATCAACGGTGTCCTGGCTCAGTACGGTCTGGAATCCGTTGAGGCTTGCCGCGATATTTGCACCGCTAAGGGCTTTGACCCCTACGAAATCGTCAAGGGCATTCAGCCCATCGCATTTGAGGACGTGGCGTGGGCCTACTGCGTAGGTGCTGCCATCGCCATCAAGAAGGGTGTTAAGAACGCCGCCGAGGCCGCTGAGGCCATCGGCATCGGCCTACAGGCATTCTGCATCCCCGGCTCCGTCGCTGAGGATCGCAAGGTCGGTCTGGGCCACGGCAACCTGGGTGCCATGCTGCTGCGGGACGAAACCAAGTGCTTCGCATTCCTGGCCGGTCACGAGTCCTTTGCTGCTGCTGAGGGTGCTATCGGCATCGCTCGCTCCGCCAACAAGGCTCGTAAGGAGCCCCTGCGTGTTATCCTGAACGGCTTGGGCAAGGACGCTGCTCAGATCATCTCCCGTATCAACGGCTTTACCTATGTGCAGACTCAGTTCGACTACTACACCGGCGAGCTGAAGATCGTCAACAGAATCGCTTACTCCAAGGGCGAGCGTGCTGCCGTTAACTGCTACGGCTGTGACGATGTCCGCGAAGGCGTTGCTGTTATGCGTTACGAAGGCGTTGACGTTTCCATCACCGGTAACTCCACCAACCCCACCCGCTTCCAGCACCCCGTTGCCGGCACTTACAAGAAAGAGTGCATGGAGCAGGGCAAGAAGTACTTCTCCGTTGCTTCCGGTGGGGGCACGGGCCGTACCCTGCACCCCGATAACATGGCTGCCGGTCCCGCTTCCTACGGCATGACCGATACCATGGGACGTATGCACGGCGATGCACAGTTCGCAGGTTCTTCCTCCGTCCCCGCCCACGTGGAAATGATGGGCTTCCTGGGCGCAGGTAACAACCCCATGGTCGGTATGACCGTTAGCGTTGCTGTTGCTGTTGAGGAAGCTTTGAAGTAAGAAATATCCCAACAAACCGAATCCGGGGAACGCATTTGCGTTCCCCGGATTTTGTATTTTCAGATTCATTAAGATTTCCTTAAAAAGCGATTAATTTTGATTTAAGTTCCTTGACAGGCCGTTTTTTAAAATGTAAACTCTCGATAGCCTTGGCTGAGCACATGTGATTAGCCGGCTTAGAATTATAAAAATGGCGGTGAATTTCAATGGATTGGGTCGTAATTAGCAATACTTGTGTGAGCATTTTGTTCACATTGTGTTATGCGTACCAACTCTTTTATTTGGCATATGCTTTTTTTGTATCTCCCAAAAAATACGGTGCAACCAAGCAAACAAATCGATATGCCGTGATGATTTCAGCAAGAAATGAGGAAAAAGTAATCGGGCATTTGTTGCAAAGCATCAAAGCCTGCGATTATCCGTCGGAATTGGTAGATATTTATGTGGTGGCGGATAACTGCACGGACGAAACGGCACGAATTGCGGCTGAAAACGGAGCGACTGTGTATCAGCGGTTTAATAAAAAGCTGATCGGAAAGGGTTATGCCCTGAATGAGTTGTATTCCTATATTGCCGATCTTCACGGAACGCAGTATTACGATGGTTTCTTCGTCTTTGATGCGGATAACCTTCTGGACAAGCATTATATCACGGAAATGGATAAATGTTTTAGTGCCGGAAACCGGGTTATTACAAGTTACCGCAATTCCAAGAACTACGGTACCAACTGGATCTCTGCCGGCTATGCACTTTGGTTTTTGCGGGAGGCGAAATTCCTTAACAACCCCCGCTCTCTTTTGGGGACCAGCTGTGCCATTTCCGGAACGGGCTTTTTGATCCACCGAGATATACTGAATCGGCAAAATGGCTGGATACATTTCCTGCTTACAGAGGATATTGAGTTTTCTGTAGATAATGTTTTGCAGGGTGAAAAGATCGGCTATTGCCACACCGCCATGTTGTATGACGAGCAGCCTTCCAGCTTTAAAGTCGCCTGGAGACAGCGTTTGCGTTGGTCTAAGGGATTCTTGCAGGTTATGCGAGACTACGGCGGTTCCCTGTTTAAGCAGAGTGTCAAGAACTTTTCTGCCTTTGACATGCTTATGACCATCGCACCTGCCTTTATCATTACCTTGTTTTGCTTGCTCTCTAATTTATGTGCACTGGTTTATGCTCTTGCGTGCAACCCCACTATCGTCGGAACCATTATAGGTAGTTTGGTTTATACGGTTCTGTCCGCATACTTGCTGTTGTTTGTAGTCGGCCTTTCAACGGGTATTACCGAATGGAAACAAATCCATTGCTCTACACCCCGCAAGATACTTTCGTTTTTCACATTCCCCCTGTTCATGATGACCTATATCCCCATTTCTGTACAAGCTCTGTTTGCTAAGGTGGAATGGAAACCGATTGAGCATAATGTAGCCATTTCTATGGATGATCTGACCTGTGAAAAAATCGCCCATTCTGGCAAGTGATATCAAAAAGGTGACAAATATCCTGATAAGCGGAATCCGGGGGACGCAAATGCGTTCCCCGGATTTTTGGCGTGCAGCAAAAAATACCCTCCCCCGGGGGAAGGTATTGTCGGCAGATTTCCCTTGCATTCTCTTGACGGGTGTGGTATCATACTCTTGCGACATGAAGTTTATATTTTTTTCTCAACGTGCATGCGTTTTTGCTTTGGTAAAAACGCAGGCTCATTTTCGCATGCTCGTTGAGAGAAGTGAACTTTGTGTCGCAGCAATGGAGCTATGCGTTTTTCGTGCGCAGCTCTGCTGCGCACTTTTTATTTTATGGAAAAGAGGGAATTGCCATGCTGGTACCGGAAGATTTGGAAGAAATCATTCAGCAGCTGAGAAGAAACGATGCCCAATGCCGGGAGCTGCTGGAAAAAAGCTATGTGCTGTCCGAGCAGTATTTTCGAATTTTGGATTCCCTGGAGCCTGATGACAAGGCCTGCTTGCTGCAGCATCAGGGTCTGTGCGAGGATTTGGAGGATCGAACCGTCCAACTGATTGCAGCCCATTATGCACTCCATGGCACGAAGGTACTGAAAGATTCTGAATTGTAAAGGGCGTGTTGCATTTGCAACACGCCCTGAAAATATTCTGTTACGGAGTGATATCACCGGAGGGCGTTTCATCACCGCCGGTGCCTTCTTCACCGGTACCTTCTTCGCCCGTACCTCCGTTACCGGTGCCGGGGTCGGGATTCTCTGTGCCGGGGTCGGGATTCTCTGTGCCGGGATCGGGATTCTCAGGATCCGGTGTATCCGGCTCGGGGTCAGGGGTGGTTACAGGTTCTGCCAAAGTTACATTACCGTCGGCATAGAATGTTACCACGGTATTGCCGGCGGATACGGCAAATGGCGAATAAATTCCTTCGGTGCTGAAATAAATCCAAAGTTCGCTATTGACACAATCAAACAGCAGAGGCTCTGCCAGTTCGGAATACACATCATAGGCAGGGTCATTTTTATTGTCCGCCAGGTCCACAACGACCTGATAATGGGCAAAACCGTTTTGGGATTCCAGTTCCGTTAACCGAAGCACCCAAGTGTTGGCGGTGTCCAGACTGCGGATCTCGGTAATGCCGCAATCATAACAAGTGCGTTGCTCATTTGTGGGCATACCATCGGCAGACTCCACATCCATCCAGTCGTCAAAACTGTGGGCGGCAGGAACAATGTTCGTCTTTTCCACGTTGTTGCAGCGGCTGCAAGTACGCTGTGTCCAACCATCTGTTGTGCAGGTCGCGGCGATGACAGAATACTCGCCGTATTTGTGCCCCAGCGCACTCTGGAAGTCCAGAAAATCAAAATCGCCACATTCGCAGTAATACTCCGTGTAGCCAAGGGTGTCGCATTTGGGAGAATGGACAGAACCCTTGATGGTATATGCGTGTTCATGACCGGGGATGTGCTGCGTGGATTGGGAGGGGATAGACACCCCGCTGGGAAGGGAATTCGAGCTGGGATTGTTGTTCTGCGGTACATTCACATTGGGGTTTCCGTCCGGTTGCAGGAAGTCACTTACACGCCCCAAAGTGATGACGATCATCATCGCCGTAAGCACCAACAAAGCACACATTAAGATAAACATTACATTTTTCGCGGTCAGCTTCATATGAGCATCTCCTTTTCTGTCGCACATTATAACGCAGTTTGCCGTGGATTGCAAGTATGCACAACTGCCAATCGTTGACTTTTTAAGAAAAAATGCGTATAATATACTGGAATAATTATGGAGAAGTTTGGCAGGTAAACATTATGGCTACAAAAAAACAGGAACAATACGGAAATTCCAGTATCTCCATGCTCAAAGGGGAGGACAGGGTGCGCAAACGCCCGGCGGTCATCTTTGGCTCTGATGATCTGGAAGGCTGTAAGCATGCGGTTTTTGAGATTCTCTCCAACGCCATTGACGAGGCCCGGGAAGGTCACGGTGATACCATCATCGTTACCCGGTACGAGGATATGAGCGTGGAAGTGGAGGACTTCGGCCGTGGCTGTCCCGTGGACTATAACGAAAAGGAAAAACGCTACAACTGGGAGCTGGTGTTCTGCGAGATGTACGCCGGCGGCAAGTACGGCGAAAATGGCGAGAACTATGAGTATTCTCTGGGCCTGAACGGCCTGGGCTCCTGTGCTACCCAGTATGCTTCCGAATTTTTCGACGCCACCATCCGCCGGGACGGATTCCGCTATGACCTGCACTTCGAAAAAGGTCGGAATAAGGGCGGCTTGAAAAAAGAACCCACTGACCGTGGCCGCAAGACCGGCTCCGTGTTCCATTGGAAGCCGGACAGGCAGGTGTTTACGGACATCAACATTCCGGCAGACTATTACCGGGATGTTCTGCGTCGCCAGGCGGTGGTGAATAAGGGCGTTCGCTTCAAATTCCGCAACCAAGTGGGCAAAAAGTTCGAGGAAGAGGAATTCTGCTACGATGACGGCATCAAGCAGTATATCAGCGAGCTGGTGGGTGACAATGCCTTTACCATGCCCACCTACTGGGAGACAGAGCGTCGCGGCCGGGATGCGGACAACCGCCCGGAAATGAAATTAAAGATCACCTGCTCTTTCTGTTTCAGCAAGCAGGTGAGCCATGTGGAATACTACCACAATTCCTCCTGGCTGGAATACGGCGGAAGCCCTGACCGGGCAGTGCGTCTGGGCTTTACGGCGGCTTTTGACAAATTCCTGCGGGAAAACAACAAGTACACCAAAAACGAGAACAAGATCCTCTATCAGGATATTCAGGATTCTCTGGTTCTTGTCACCAATTGCTTTTCTACCATCGGCTGTTTTGAAAACCAGACCAAGAAGTCTGTCAACTCCAAGTTCACCCAGGAAGCCATGACGGCTTTCTTCAAGGATCAACTGCAAGTTTGGTTTATTGAGAACAAGCAGGAAGCAGAACGTGCCGCGGAGCAGATCCTCATCAACAAGCGGGCCCGGGAATCGGCAGAAAAGACCAAGAGCAACATCAAAAAGAACCTGTCTGCCAAGGTGGATATTGCCAACCGGGTGCAGAAATTCGTGGACTGCCGCAGCAAGGACACGGACAAGCGTGAGCTGTATATCGTGGAGGGTGACTCCGCATTGGGCAGCGTCAAGCTGAGCCGGGATGCGGAATTCCAGGGCATTATGCCCGTCCGCGGTAAGATTCTCAACTGTCTGAAAGCGGACTATAACAAAATTTTTGCGTCTCCCATCATCACGGACTTGATGAAAGTATTGGGCTGTGGCGTGGAGATCCAGGGCAAAAAGGCTAAGGATCTGTCGAGTTTCGACATCTCCCAACTGAGATGGAACAAAGTGGTTATCTGTACCGACGCGGACGTGGACGGTTTCCAGATCCGCACCCTGATTCTGACCATGTTGTACCGTCTGTGTCCCACTTTGATCCGGGACGGTTATGTGTATATTGCAGAGTCGCCCTTGTTTGAAATCACCTGCAAGGACAAAACCTGGTTTGCCTACAATGAGGCCGAAAAAGTGAAGATTCTGGCGGAATTGGAGGGCAAAAAGGTGACCATTCAGCGGTCCAAGGGTCTTGGTGAAAACGACCCGGAAATGATGTGGATGACCACCATGAATCCGGAGACTCGCCGGCTGATCAAGGTCATGCCGGAGGACGCGGAACGCACCAGCCATTATTTTGATGTTCTGTTGGGCGATGCTCTGAACGAGCGTAAGAATTTCATCGCGGAAAACGGCCCCAAATATTTGGAACTGGCTGATATATCTTAAAGAGGTGCACCTATGGCACGAAAGAAGAAAGAACCGGAACAGAATAAGAAAAAAATCGACACCAGCGGCATTATGGGACTGGTGGGCTCTACCACCGAACAGGCGATTTCCGAGACCCTGGAGATCAACTACATGCCCTATGCGATGTCCGTTATCGTATCCCGAGCAATCCCGGAAATCGACGGATTTAAGCCGACTCACCGCAAACTCCTGTACACCATGTACAAAATGGGTCTGCTGTGCGGCGGAAGAACAAAATCCGCCAACATTGTGGGCCAGACCATGCGTCTGAACCCTCACGGCGATGCGGCCATTTACGAGACCATGGTGCGTCTTGCCAAGGGCAATGAGACACTGCTCCACCCCTTTGTGGACTCCAAGGGTAACTTCGGTAAGGTCTATTCCCGGGATATGGCCTACGCCGCATCCCGTTATACGGAAGCCAAACTGGACAAGTTCTGCGAGGAACTGTTCCGGGATATCGATTCCGACACTGTGGACATGGTGGATAACTACGACGCCACTATGAAAGAGCCCAGCTTGCTCCCTACCACATTCCCCAATGTGCTGGTTTCGGCAAACCAGGGTATCGCAGTCGGTATGGCATCCAACATCTGTTCCTTCAATTTGAAGGAAATTTGCGATACTACGATCGCCTTGATTGAAAATCCCGACCACGACATTTTGGAGACCCTGCCCGGCCCGGATTTTTCCACCGGCGGAGAACTGCTGTTCGATGAAAATGCCACACGGGAGATCTACCAGACCGGCCGTGGCAGCTTCAAGCTCCGGGCCAAGTGGCGTTATGTGAAAGAGGGCAATCTCATCGAGATCTACGAGATCCCCTATTCCACAGCCACAGAAGTGATCATGGACAAAGTGGCAGATCTGATCAAGGCTGGCAAGATCAAAGAAATCAACGACATGCGGGACGAGACCGACCTGGGCGGTCTGAAACTGACCATTGATCTGAAACGGGGTGTGGATCCGGAAAAGCTGATGCAAAAGCTGTTCCGGCTGACCACCTTGCAGGACAGCTTCCCCTGTAACTTCAACATCCTCATTGCCGGCATGCCCAGAGTTATGGGCGTGGGCGAGATTTTGGAGGAATGGACCGCCTGGCGGATGGAATGCGTCAAACGCCGCATTTTCTTCCAGGTCCAGAAAAAAGAAGACCGTCTGCACCTGCTGAAAGGCTTGGAGCGGATCTTGCTGGATATCGACAAGGCTATCAAAATCATCCGGGAAACAGAATTGGATGCAGAGGTTATTCCCAATTTGATGATCGGCTTTGGCATTGATGAAATCCAGGCCAATTTCGTGGCGGAAATCAAGCTGCGGAACATCAACAAGGAATACATCCTCAAGCAGACCAAGGCCATTTCCGATCTGGAAAAGGAAATCAAGGAACTCAACAGCATTTTGAAGAGCCATGCGAAATTGCAGGGTGTCATTGTTGATGAACTGAAAAAAGTGTCCGAGAGGTACGGCCAACCCCGGAAGACGGAGATCATCTACGAATCCGGCTCTGTGGAAATGGAAGAGGAAGAGGAGCCGGTGCCGGACTACCCGGTGACCATGTTCCTGTCCAAGGAAGGTTATTTAAAGAAAATTACCGCCCAATCCCTGCGGATGAGCGGCGAGCAGAAATTCAAAGAGGGCGACAGCCTGCGTTACAGCGTGGAAACCAGCAACAAGGAAGAGCTGCTGGTCTTCACCGACCAGTTCCAATGCTACAAGACCCGTCTTTCCGATTTTGAGGACGGCAAGGCATCCCAGTTGGGTGATTATCTGCCTCAGAAACTGGGAATGGATCCCGGTGAAAGCGTGGTACAGGTAATTCTGCCCGGGGATTACAAGGGCTTTGTGCTGTTCTTCTTCGAGAACGGCAAGGCAGCAAAGGTGCCCCTGTCCGCATACGAGACCAAGACCAACCGCAGAAAGCTCACCGGTGCATACTCGGATAAGAGTAAGCTGGTGGAAGTTTTCGCCATGACAGAAGATACCCAAATGGCGGTGTTCACCACTGACAGCCGTGCGGTCATCTTCTCTACGGCGCAGCTTCTTCCTAAGACCACCCGGAATACCATCGGAGTATCCGTGGTATCCTTGAAGAAAAAGGCTGTTGTTTCCCAGGTGCAGAAGCTGGCTGATTGCGGCATCGTCAATCAAAGCCGTTACCGCAGCAGAAACATCCCCTCAGCGGGATCTCCTCTGAAAGAGGAAGACGCACCGGAAAAGCAGATCAGTTTTGAGGTTTGATGGATGAAAAGCAAAATCAACTCGCTTTTAACTATTTTGCAGATTGTACTAGGTGGTGCACTGTTTGGTGTTGCGTTCAACCTGTTTTTAGAGCCCTATAACATGAATGCCGGTGGTCTTTCCGGTCTTTCCATGATCCTGGTGCATTTGCTGGGATTTGGTACCGTGGGTACAGTTACCATGCTGATCAATATTCCTTTGTTTGCAATTGGTGGCTGGAAGATTGGAAAACAATTTGCGTTTCGTTCGCTGATTGGCATGATTGCAAGCTCTGTCGCCATTGATGTATTTTCCTTTTTGCCTGTGCCGGAGGTAGATACTTTGGTGGCGGCACTGTACGGCGGTGTTTTGGGTGGCCTGGGATTGGGTACGGTGTATATCACCGGAGCAACTACGGGCGGCTCGGATATTATTGTCCGCTTTTTAAAGCGCCGGTGGCCCAATATGGCCATTGGCACCATCAATACTTGCTTTGACTTGACGGTGGTAACCTTGACCGGTATTGCTTTTGGCGATATCAGCAAAGCGTTGTATTGTGGCATTACGGTGTTCATTATGGGTAAGGTTATCGATGGGGTGGTATACCATTTCGACTATTCCCGTGTAGCGCTGATTATCTCCCGGAAACATGAGGAAGTTGCCCAAAAGATCGGTACAGAGCTGGGTCGTGGTGCTACCTTCCTAAAAGGGGAAGGTGCATACAGCGGAGCGGAAACCAAGGTTGTGCTGACAGCGGTAAAGCGTCAGCAGCTGGCAGAATTAAAGGAACTGGTGGTAAGTATTGACCCCAATGCCTTCATCATTGTGCAGGAGGCCCACCAGGTTTTGGGAGATGGCTTCTCCCGTTATTCCAAAGACGCACTATAAAGAAAGGAGTGGGGACGATGAAACGAATAACAGCACTGTTTTTGATGATAAGCTTGCTTTTAAGCGGTTGCAGCTTCTGGATGAACGGCAGTTATTCTTCCGTTGAGCCCCATGAAGAACCCTCCAATCAGACAGGCGATACCGCAGTAAGTGTTTACAATTATGAGGAAGTGACAGCCGCACTGAGCTCCCTGGTGGAATCCGGCAAAGAAAGCGGCATGCTCTCCATGCAGTATGAGTCCGAAGAAAAGGCCCAGGAGGATTTGGACCGGGCGGTTGCAGAGATCGGTAAGAATCATCCCTTTGCCGCGTATGCGGTGGATAAGATCGATTATCAATTCGGTGCCAGTGGCGGCCGCAAAGCGGTGAGCATTCAGATTACCTACTTGCAGAACCGGACACGGGCGGACAAGATTCAGCATGCAAAGACCCTGCAACAAGTGGAGCAGATCATCACACAGCAACTGGACGCCTGTGCTGCGGGCGTGGTGGTGTATTTTGAAAGTCCGGAACAGCCGGATTATGCCCAAATGGTGGCAGATTACGCACTGACATATCCACAGCGGGTGATGGAAGTGCCGGAGGTGACGGTCAGCCTGTACCCGGAACAGGGGGAAAAGCAGATCGCAGAGCTGAATTTCTCTTACCAGACCAGCCGGGCAGAGCTGCGTACATTGCAAAACAAGGTAGCACCGGTCTTTGCCTCTGCGGCTCAGCATGTATCCGGCGATTGGTCGGCAGAGGAAAAAGCCCAGCGGCTCTATGAGTTTTTGATGGAACGCTATGAATACAATATCCAAACCTCTATCACGCCGGCGTACAGCTTGCTTTTGCACGGAGTGGGAGATCAGCGGGCGTTTGCTATGGTCTATGGTGCTATGTGCCGGGAAGCAGGCCTGAACTGCCATCTGGTCACAGGCACCAGGGCGGGTACGCCCTGGGTATGGAATGCGGTACGGATCGACGGAGAGTATTACTACATAGATCTTCTCAATAGCGGCGAAACAGGTTTCCGCCTCTATGCACAGGATGAAATGACGCAGTACGTCTGGGATTATTCCGCATATCCCACATTGGCGGAGGAAAATTCATAAAACGCGAAGAAAAGGTATTGACAAAAACAAAATTTCTGTTATAATACCTTTTGTTCCGCGGGTGTAGCTCATCCGGTAGAGCGCCACCTTGCCAAGGTGGAGGTAGCGAGTTCGAGCCTCGTCACCCGCTCCAACAAAAAGTCCCTTATCCGTCAGGATAAGGGATTTTTTAATGATGTTTGCCTGCGGCAAATGATGCTGGCGATGCCAGTGATGTTTACTTTGTAAATGATGTCGCTTCGCTAATGTTTTGGGGCAAACATTACACCATTGTGACCAACGGGAACAACATCATTATGCGGAGCATAGCATCATATCGCCGTAGGCGATGTATCATTGAAATGTTCTGTTTTTATGATACAATCACAAAAAAGGAGCGATTGTATGAAAGTAAATAAACTAAGAGAACTTTCTATGGAATTCTCTGTGGATATTATCAACCTTGCGTGTAATGTTGATTGCATCCTGTAAAACTGCAAAGGAGGACGGAAAATGAAAATTACCATCGATGACCTACAAGCTTATCTGGCTGACCGCTATTGCGGCTGGGCAAACGAGCAGGGGATGTTTATGAAACTGGTGGAAGAGATCGGTGAAGTGGCAGAGGTCTTGAATAAAAAGGCTGGAAGAAAAGCGACGAACGAGAATGATTTACAGGAGCAGTTGGGCATTGAATTGGCTGACATGATCCACTATATCGTGGCCATTGCCGCACTCAATGATATCCCTCTGTCTAAGATGATTGTGGAAAAAGACCAAATCGCATCGGTGAAATATAACCACACGGTCAATTTGGAGACCTTTGTGGCAACCCGCAGCCGGAAAGAACAATAAAAAGAAGCCGCATTTGCGGCTTCTTTTTTATGGAACCCTTCTTTTTTGTTTACAGTTCCGTAATCACAGGCAAAATCATGGGATTACGCTTGGTGGTTTTGTACAGATAACCGCTCAGATCGCTCTTGATGGCGGTCTTGATAGCAGACCAATCCCGCACCCGTCTACGCTGACAACGCTCAATGGCTTCCATGGCAACAGCACGCAATTCTTCCATCAGTGCCTCGGATTCCTTGACGTAAATAAAGCCACGGGTGATGATATCCGGGCCGGAGATGATACTTCCGTCCTGTCCGGACAGATTCAGGCACACCACGATCATACCGTCCTGAGCCAAATGCTTGCGATCCCGAAGCACTACGCTACCCACATCGCCCACACCGGTGCCGTCCACAAAGACCTTGCCGGCGGTAACGGTGCCGTTAATCTTGCAGCTACGAACACCCGGTTCAATTACAGAACCGATTTCTCCGATGATCACATTCCGGGGGGAGATGCCCATTTGCTGAGCCAGCCGGCCGTGGATCTGGAGCATCCGCTGTTCACCGTGAACAGGGATGAAGTATTTCGGTTTACATAACGCATGTAGAATCTTCAATTCTTCCTGGCAGGCGTGGCCGGAGACATGGAGTCCCTCGCTCTTTTCATAGACCACATCCGCACCCTTGCGGTACAGCTCGTTGATGATCCGGGAGACTGCCTTTTCATTGCCGGGAATGGCGGAAGCGGAGATGATGACCCGGTCATCGGCGGTGATGTCAATCTGCTTGTGGGTGTTAAAGGCCATCCGGTACAGGGCAGACATATTCTCACCCTGAGAGCCGGTGGAGACGATGACCACCTTGTTTTTGGGCAGGTTTTTAACCGCTCCCAGCTCCACGATCGTCCCGGCAGGTACTTTCAGATAGCCCAGCTCCTGAGCAACTTTCAGCATATTTTCCATGCTCCGGCCGGACACGGCCACCTTTCGTCCGTGACGGATGGCGGTTGCCAAAACAGCCTGAATGCGGTGCATATTGGACGCAAAGGTGGTGATAATGTTCCGCTGGTCGCAGTTGCGGAACTGCCGGTCCAGGCTCTCTGCCACAATGTTTTCGCTGGGGGTGTAGCCGGCCCGTTCCACATTGGTGGAGTCGGCCAGCAGGGCCAGAATACCCTGATTGCCCAGCTCGCCGAAACGGGCCAGATCGATCATGCCGTCAGCGGCGGTGGGGTCAATCTTGAAGTCGCCGGTCATAACGACAGTGCCCACCGGCGTGTGGATGGCGAATGCCACCGCATCGGCGATGGAATGGTTCACGTGGATGAATTCCACGGAGAAACAGCCGGCTTTCACCACATCACCTGGTTTGTGTGTAATGAGCTTTACGGTGTCGGCCAGACGATGCTCTTCCAGTTTCAGCTTGATCAGCCCGTTGGTCATGGCGGTGCCATGGATGGGGCAATTGACCTGTTGCATACAGTAGGGGATAGAGCCGATGTGATCCTCGTGACCGTGGGTGATGAACATGCCCCGCAGCTTCTTTGCGTTCTGCACCAGATAGGTAAAATCGGGAATGACCAGATCAACGCCGTACATATCCTCATCCGGGAATGCCACACCGCAGTCGATAACGATCATGTCCTTGCCGTATTCCAGCACGGTACAGTTCTTGCCGATCTCGTCCAGACCGCCAAGGGGGATAATTTTCAGTTTTTCTGCCAAATTGGGTATACTCCTTTCAAAATAAGGCTAAAAAGCCACAACAAAGCAGGCAGCCACTTGTCACATTTTTGTGCCCTGTATGGCAAATGTGAGGGAAATGCCTGCAAATTTCTTAAATTGTGTCTGCCCGGGACTGCCCCACCCGGCACATTCTGAAAGTATTATAACACAATTTTGGGAAAAAGTATACCTATTTTTCAAAGATGTGTTCGACAGAAAACGCTTCCCCGGCTGGCACAGCCGGGGAATGATGAATCAAATATCCAATCCGTCGATAATTTCCCGAAGCTTTCGGGCACTTATGTGCATTTTCTCCGTTTCTTCGGGCGTCAGGGGAGAGGCGATTTTGGTATGCACGCCGTCGCTGCCCACCAAGGCCAGAGTGGACAGGCACACGTCCTCCACGCCGTATTCCCCGTGCATCATGGTGGACACGGTCAGGGCAGTGCCGCTGCCGTTGAGGATGCACTTGCAGATGTGACACACCGAAATGGCCACGGCATAAAAAGTAGCACCTTTGCTTTTGATCACCTGTGCACCGGATTGCTTGACGAAATCTTCCACAGCCTGATGATCGTCCTTGCTCCAACGGATGCGGCTGGGGTCAGCTACATTGTTCCGGTAGTCATCGATCTTGTTGTTAGCGATGGTGGCCAAAGACCAGGGAACAAAAGAACTGTCCCCGTGCTCGCCATAGACATGGGCATGGACATTTTTGGGACTGATGTGGAACCGCTTTGCCAGTTCCGATTGCAGACGGCTGGTGTCCAGTACCGTACCCGAACCAAGAATACGGTTCTCCGGAATGCCGGAAATCTTGGTAAACACATAAGTCAGAATATCCACGGGGTTGGAGACCAGAATATAAATGGCATCCGGTGCGTATTTGACGATCTGCGGTGTGATCTCTTTGAGAATATTTACATTGGTCTGGGCCAGTTCCAACCGGGTCTGACCGGGTTTGCGAGGTACGCCACAAGTGATAATGACGATTTGAGAGTCTGCGGCATCCTCATAATCACCGGAACGAATGATGGCGGGGGCACAGAAGGGTGCACCCTGATAGATGTCCAGTGCTTCGCCCATGGCTTTTTCCTTGTTAATATCGATGATCACCACTTCGCTGGCGATGCCCTGTACCATAATGTCGTTGGTAATGGCAGAACCTACGCTGCCGGCACCGATGACTGTAATTTTGACTGACATAATTTACTCCTCCTTGTTATATCAAAAATAGATACTCGGATATCGATATGATTATACTGTTACGATTTTTAGATGTCAATAGCAGAAAGATAGTTTTGTAAAATATGCGAAAAACAGTTGCACCTTGGGGTTTCTTTTGATATAATATGCGATAAGATCAATGTAGTATGGATAGTATACCTATTTTTAGGAGGTGCAGCATATGAACAAGAAATTGGGTCGGTTGCTTTGGCCCAGCCTTTGGGTGTTTTTCGCTGTGATGACAGGCTTTGCCGTTGCGGCGGCAATGACGGAAAATTATATTTTGGCTGCAGTGGAAGGCGGCTTGACGGCCGTTTTGGGAATCTACTATGTCATATGCCGTGTGTACCGCCGCCGGGAAATTCAGCAGTATGTGAAGACTGCCTTTGACGGTGCGGAAATTGGTGCCAGTGCGGACGTACCTCTGCCCATGGCGTTGGTGCGTTTGGGGGATCAGAGTATTATATGGACCAATGATGCATTTGCTTCCATCACCGGATATCAGGACAAATATCTGCATCAGCGGCTGGAGAGTATTTTGCCCGGCCTTGCGTTGGACTGGCTGACTGCCGGCAAGACGGAGTATCCCTACGATATCACCATTTCCGGTCGCCGCTATCGGGTATACGGCACAGCTCTCCGGGCAGATGACCCGGAAGGAACGGCGTTGGGTATGCTGTATTTCAGCGATCTGACAGAGCTGTATCTGGTACGGGACGAATATATCCGATCCCGCCCTGTGGTCAGCATCATTTTGGTGGACAACTACGAGGAGCTCATTAAAAACCTGACAGAAAGTGGCATTTCCAACCTGAACGCCCGGATTAATGAGGTCATCACCTCCTGGGCAGAAGCCTACCATGGCCTGTTTCGTCGGTTGGAGCGCAACCGCTTCCTGCTGGTGTTTGAAAAACAGGATTTGGAACGGGCGACTGAGGAAAAGTTCTCCCTGCTGGAAGAAATCCATCAGGTGGAGAATCCTACCGGTCTGGCAGTGTCCATTTCCCTGGGTATTGGCGTGGACGGTGCGAATTTTGAGGAAAGCTACAATTTCGCGGCCCTGGCCATTGAAATGTCTCTGAGCCGCGGCGGTGACCAGGCGGTCATCAAGGATCGCTTTAACTTCACCTTCTACGGCGGCCGCAACAAAGAAAACGACCACCGCAGCAAAGTGCGTTCCCGTGTTACGGCCAACTCCCTGATGGAACTCATTGGTCAGAGCAGCCAGGTGTTCATCATGGGACACAAAAATGCTGACCTGGATGCCGTGGGTGCGGCCATGGGTATTTCCTGTATGTGCCGCAAGAAGGGCAAAAAAGCCTATATCGTTCTGGATCTGGAACGGAACGTGGCAGAAAAACTTTTGGAAGAGATCCGCGTCGTGCCGGAGTACCGGGAAACATTCATCTCAGGCCAGGAAGCACTTTTACTGTGCGATAACCACAGCACTTTGGTTGTGGTGGATACCAACCGTCCGGATCAGGTGGAGTGCCAACCCCTGTTGGAGGCTATTTCCAAGGTCTGTGTGGTGGATCATCACCGCAGAGCCGCGGATTATATCAACCCAGTGGTGGTAAACCTGCATGAGCCCTTTGCGTCCTCTGCATCGGAGCTGGTGACAGAGCTTCTGCAATACGCAGTGGAAAAGAGCGATGTTCTGCCCATTGAAGCCAAGAGCCTGATGGCGGGCATTTTCCTGGATACAAAGAGCTTCAACGTCCGAACCGGTGAACGCACCTTTGAGGCTGCCGCTGTGCTGCGGCAATGGGGTGCGGATACGGTGGAAGTGAAAAAGCTCTTGCAAAACGACTTCCAGGACACCATGTCCAAGTACCAAATCATCAAGTCCGCACGGCTGTACCGACAGGAACTGGCCATCGCGGCACTCACCACGACCACATCCCGGGCACTGGCAGCCCAGGCGGCGGATGAACTGCTGAACATTTCCGGCATCACCGCTTCCTTCGTCCTGTACCCCGATGGAGACAGTGGG
The DNA here is from genome assembly GCA_045596215.1 of Faecousia sp. Classification (GTDB taxonomy): domain Bacteria; phylum Bacillota; class Clostridia; order Oscillospirales; family Oscillospiraceae; genus Faecousia. The sequence goes on along the minus strand of JAZOBY010000072.1, from coordinate 8,813 downwards.
GATAAGGTGTGGGTATCCGCCCGTTCTATTGGCGATGCCAATGTGCAGGTAATTTTGGAAGCTTTGGGCGGCGGTGGCAATACCGCAACTGCCGGTGCACAGATGACCGGTTGCACCGTTAAGGAAGCTCTGGATCAACTGATCGCTTCCATCGATAAATTCTACGAACAATAAATCAAAATGTCATTGCGAGCCAGTGATCACACTGGCGTGGCAATCCCCCCACAGATTGCGGGAGATTGCCACGTCGCTTCGCTCCTCGCAATGACAGGGTGAATAGGAGAAAATATTATGAAAGTAATTCTATTGCAAGATGTAAAGGGCAAGGGCAAAAAGGGTCAGATGCTGGAAGTTTCCGACGGTTACGCACGGAACTTCATGCTCCCTAAGAAAATGGCCATTGAGGCAACGCCCGATGCCATCAATACCATGCGGATGAACGACAAGGCCACCCAGGAGCGGATCGCCAAGGAAAAGGCGGAGGCTTTGGCTCTGTCCAAGCAGCTGCGGGAGCTGACCCTGGTGGTCACCTGCAAGGGTGGCGGTGCAGGCCGTCTGTTCGGTTCTGTAACCAATCAGGAAATTGCCGATGCTCTGAAAGCCAAAACCGGCATTACCCTGGACAAGCGTAAGATCGTGATTGCGGATACCATCAAGTCTGTGGGTACCTACACCGTTACCTGCAAACTGGGCTACGAGATCTCCGCACCGCTGACGGTGAAGATCGAAGAAGCGTAAGAAGATATTTCCCATACCGAGAGAGGAGAGAAAAACATGGACGAACAGTTGATGGCACGGCAGCAGCCGCATGATCTGGATGCGGAACAGTCTGTACTGGGTTCCATCCTGATTGACAGCCGCTGCGTTACCGATGTGATCGGTTTGGTGCAACCGGAAGACTTTTATCTGCAACAGAACCGGGAAATCTTTGAAGTGATCTATTCCATGTTCAACTACTCCCAGGCCATCGACCCGGTGACCGTGTTGGACAAGATGCGGGAAGCCGGTGTCTATCACGACAATTCCCGTGACTACATCATGCAGCTCATGGAAATCACACCCACCGCCGCCAATGCGGTGCGGTATGCCAATATCGTCCGGGAAAAGGCCATGCTTCGCAGTCTGTCCCAGGCGGGTGTGGATATTACCCAGATGGTGCAGGAGCAAGTGGGCACACCGGCGGAAATGCTGGAAACTGCGGAAAAAAAGATTTACGCCCTGCGTAAAGGCGACCGCCAGGATTCTCTGGAGCATATCGGCACGATTCTGCACAAGGTGTATGACCGGCTGAATGAATTGGCCCAGTCCGATTCCGCCATCCCCGGCCTGTCCACCGGTCTGCGTGACCTGGACAGCAAGATTAACGGTCTGAATAAGGGCAACCTGCTTTTGGTGGCAGCCCGTCCGGCCATGGGTAAGACCACCTTTGCTTTGAATATGGCCCTAAATGTGGCCAAGAAATATAAAAAGACTGTGGCATTCTTCTCTTTGGAAATGTCCAGGGAAGAATTGGCTATGCGTCTGCTGTCCAGCGAGAGCTTCGTGGACAGTCAGAAAATGGCCACCGGCAAATTGACAGAAGAAGAATGGGTCAAAATCGGCATGGCATCCTCTGCACTGAGTCAGACGGATATCCGTGTGGATGACAACGGTGGTATCACCGTTGCGGAAATGAATGCCAAGTGCCGTCGGCTGGACAACCTTGGTCTGGTGGTGATCGACTATCTGCAATTGATGCAGGGCTCCGGTTACAGTAAGGGCAATGAAAACCGTGTTCAGGTGGTCAGCGAAATTTCCCGATCTCTGAAAGTGATGGCCAAGGAACTGGGTGTTCCTGTGATCTGTCTGAGTCAGCTGAACCGTGCGGCGGAAGGCCGTTCGGATAAGCGTCCGGTGCTGTCTGACCTTCGTGAATCCGGCTCTATCGAGCAGGATGCGGACTGCGTCATGATGCTCTATCGGGATGATTACTACAATCCCAATACAGAAGAAAAGAATGTGGCAGAGTGTATCGTTGCCAAGAACCGTCACGGCGAGATCGGTACGGTAAAACTGCAATGGCTGCCCCAGTACGTCACCTTTGCCGACAGGGAGTGGAAGCATGCTGACTAAGCTGCTGAAACAGTTGTGGCAATATGACATGATCGCTCAGGGGGATCATGTGTTCTGTGCCGTTTCCGGCGGTGCGGATTCTGTGGCACTGCTGTTTGGAATGTACCTTTTGCGGGAAAAATTGGGTATTACCTTATCTGCGGCCCATTTTAACCACCACTTGCGTGGGGAGGAATCGGACCGGGACGAACAGTTTGTCCGGGATTTTTGTGACCGCTATGATATTCCCCTGGAAGTGGGAAGGGCCCAGGTGGTGACAGGCAAAAAAGGCCTGGAAGCCGCCGCCCGGGATGCAAGGTACGCTTTCTTCGCCACTTTGCCTGGTAAAATCGCCACCGCCCATACGGCGGACGATAACGCGGAAACCGTTTTGATGCACTTGGTCCGGGGAACGGGCCTGCGTGGCCTGGGTGGAATCAGTCCCGTAAACGGCAATGTGATCCGGCCTATGCTGACGACGACCCGGCAGGAAGTGGTAGCGTTTTTGGACGAATATTGTCTGACTTATGTGGAGGATAGCTCCAACAAAACTGACGGTTTTCTTCGCAACCGCCTGCGGCATCATGTGATGCCCCTTTTAAAGGCGGAAAATCCCCGTTTGGCAGAAAATCTGTCGGATATGGCCATGGAACTGCGTCACGATGCCCAGACGTTGGAATCGTTGGATGGCTGTCAGGATATTTCGCAGCTGCGGGCGATGGCTCCTGCTTTACGCAGCCGGGCATTGCATCGATTTTTGAAAGAAAACGGCATCCGGGAGCCGGAGCGTAGCCATATCCACGCACTGGAAGCCCTGGTTTTTTCGGAAAAGCCATCAGCACGGGTCAGCTTCCCCGGTGGTGTGACCATTGGCCGGAATTATGACCGACTGGAAGTTTTGCAAAATATCCCTGTACCGGAAGCAGTTGTTTTGACGCTCGGTGACAGGTTGGAGTTACCCCAATGGGGGGTATCGGTTTCCTGTGAGGAAGCCAAAGAAATCATCAACACCAAGGGTATTTTTACCGTAAATGCGGGGGTTCCGGTGGTATTGCGACCCAGGCAGACAGGGGACAGCATGCGTCTGAATGCAGGCACCTGCACCCTGAAAAAATTGTTTATAGACCGAAAGATCCCCGCCTATCAGCGACCGCACATTCCGGTGCTGGCGGATGAACAGGGCGTGCTGGGAGTTTGGGGCATCGGAGCCAATGTGGATCGGCTCGCCCGGGAATTGCCGGCGGTACAAATTCGGTTGGAGCCATTGAAATAAACAGATAGGGAGGCTGTATAATGGAGCAAGATATTCAGGAAGTTTTGTTGACAGAAACGCAAATCCGGGAGAGAATTCAGGAATTGGGCAAAATTCTGTCGGAAGAATACCGGGATAAGGATCCGATTGTAGTCGGTGTTTTGAAGGGCGTTGTGGTTTTTTACGCGGACATGATCCGCACCCTCACCATTCCGTGCCAAATGGAATTTATGTGCATATCTTCCTATGCGGGAACGGAATCCTCTGGTTCGGTGATGATCAAGCAGGATATCGCGGTGGATATCAGGGGTCGCCATGTGCTGATTTTGGAAGATATTTTCGATACAGGCAACTCCCTGTCCTTTGTCTACGACTACTTGATGAAAAAAGAGCCTGCCTCGCTGAAAATCTGCACCTTGCTGGATAAACCGGAACGCAGAAAACCGGGCGTAACGCTCCAGGCAGACTATGTTGGCTTTACCATACCCAATGCATTTGTGGTGGGGTATGGCCTGGATTACAATGAACATTACCGGAATCTGCCCTATATCGGGGTGCTGAAACCGGAAGCGTATACTTAACCTTTAAGGAGTATCCATTTTGAAAAAACATGGTTTTTTATCAGTGGCACTGTATCTGATCGTATTGGTGCTGTTGTTTAGTGTTATCAGTGCGATTTTTGGCGGTCGTACAGATGATCTGAGCTATTCTCAAATCCTGAACCTGTTCCGGGAAGAACAGGTCAAAAGCTTCACGGTAGAGGAGAATATCATCTATCTTAATCTGCATGCACCTTATGATGGTAAAACCAGTTTGAGCTGCAACCTGGCTGATCCCCAGGGCTTCCACGAGGAAATGCGGGATATCTTTGCAGAGCAAACCGCCGATGGTGTGCTGGAAAGCTATGATTTCCTGCCGGAGAAAGAAACCTCGCCCTACGACTGGATTTTGCCCATGCTGATTGCGGGCGTGGTGCTCTTGATTTTGTGGGTTTTGCTCATGGGTCGGCTGAATGCCGGCGGCAATCCCATGGCCAATTTCGGAAGAGCCCGCACTGTGCTGGGCAACAACACCAAAGTGACCTTTGATGATGTTGCCGGTGCGGACGAAGAAAAAGAGGAATTGCAGGAGATCGTGGATTTCCTCCGCAATCCGGAAAAATTCAAGGAGATTGGTGCGAAGATCCCCCATGGCCTGTTGCTGGTAGGCCCTCCCGGTACCGGTAAGACCTTGTTGGCCCGGGCAGTGGCGGGAGAAGCGGATGTGCAATTTTTGTCCATCTCTGGCTCTGATTTTGTAGAACTGTATGTAGGCGTTGGTGCCAGCCGTGTCCGCGACCTGTTTGACCAGGCGAAGAAAGTTGCCCCGGCCATTATTTTCATCGATGAAATCGATGCGGTGGGTCGCAAGCGTGGCTCCGGCCTTGGCGGCGGCCACGACGAGAAAGAACAGACGCTGAACCAGCTCCTGGTGGAGATGGACGGCTTTGCGAAAAATGAGGGCGTGATCGTCCTGGCGGCCACCAACCGGCCCGACATTCTGGATCCGGCACTGTTGCGTCCCGGACGTTTTGACCGGCAGATCCATGTAGGAGCACCGGACGTCAAGGGCCGTGAGGACATTTTGAAAGTCCATTCCAAGGGCAAGCGTTTGGATGCCGGGGTGGATCTTGCGTTGGTTGCCCGTTCTACCGTTGGCTTCACCGGTGCGGATCTGAGCAATCTGATGAACGAGGCAGCAATCCGTGCGGCCCGGGCCGACCGGAAAGTGCTGACCATGGATGATCTGAACGAGGCCATGATGAAGATTTTGGCCGGTCCGGAAAAACGCAGTCGCGTGCGGCAGCGTAAGGACCTGAAAGAGACCGCCATTCACGAAGCCGGTCATGCCGTTGCCATGTATCATCTACCCACTCAGGACCCTGTGCTGCAGATCACCATTATTCCCCGGGGACAGAGCTTGGGTGCAACCTGGCACATTCCCAGGGATGACAGCACAAGCCTGACCCGGAATCAGATGTACGAGCAGATCGTCGGCCTTTTGGGTGGCCGTGTGGCGGAAGCCCTGTTCCTGGGTGATATTTCCGTGGGTGCATCCAACGATATCGACCGGGCGACGAAGCTGGCCCGGGACATGGTGGCCCGGTACGGCATGTGCGAGGAACTGGGAACAGTGAGCTATCTGGGCGGCGGTGAGGTGTTCATCGGCCGGGATTACCAGACCACCAAGAGCTATTCCGAAAAGGTGGCAGGCACCATTGATGACCAGGTGAAGATCCTGGTGGATAAGGCCTATGCCCAATGTGCCGAGATTCTCAAAGCCAACGAGGACAAGGTCATGGCGGTGGTTGACCATCTGATGGAGCACGAGACCATGACAGGTGCTCAGTTTGCCGACTGCATGGAAGGCCGGGAAATCGGCGAGGCTTCCAAGGTCTCTTTGTTCGATGCACACAATGCGTCCGGCGAAGAGAATTAAAAAGCAAAATGAGGGATGCTGAAATGTCAGCATCCCTCATATTTTACCAGGCAGTTATTTGCCGAAAGCATATTGACTTTTTCACAAATGGGTTTATGATAACAGTACCATCAAACTTTGAAAGAAAAGAGACACTATGCTATGAAGCGTTACCAAAAAAGCATGCTCCAGGGGCCGCTTTTTCCAAATATTGTTACATACTCCATCCCCATCATTCTAACCAGCATTTTGCAACTGCTGTTCAATGCGGCGGACTTGGTGATAGTGGGAAGATTCTGCGGCAGCGTGTCCGTGGCGGCGGTGGGTGCAACCGGTGCGATTACCAGCTTGATTGTCAATTTGTTCATCGGTTTGTCCGTGGGTGCCGGTGTAAGTACCGCCCATGCCATCGGCGGAAAGAATGAGGAGGAAACCCGTCGTACCATCCATACGGCATTGCCCACAGCACTGGTAGGCGGTGCTGTGCTGAGCATCGTTGGCATTGCTTTTTCAGACACGCTTTTGCGTTGGATGGGCACGCCGGAAAACGTGCTGCCTTTGTCCACCGTCTACATGCGTATTTTCTTCGGCGGCATGGTTTTCAATATGGTATATAATTTCTCCGCGGCGATTCTGCGTGCGGCAGGAGATACCAAAAGTCCGCTGATTTTCCTGACCATTGCCGGCATCGTCAACGTGGTACTGAATGTGTTTTTTGTTACCGTGTTTCATATGAATGTGGCAGGCGTTGCATTGGCAACCACCATTTCCCAGGGTATTTCTGCGGTGCTGGCGGTGATGGCACTGATGCGTCGCACCGATGCTTGTAAGCTGGAAATCAAAAAGCTGCGTTTCTACAAAAAGCAATTTAAGAAAATTGTGAGTCTGGGTTTGCCTGCGGGCGTCCAATCGTCTATGTTCTCAATTTCCAACGTGGTTATTCAGTCCTCCATCAATTCTTTTGGCGATGTCTTCATGTCCGGCAATGCCTCCGCCAGCAACCTGGAAGGCTTTGTCATGGTGGCGATGGATGCGTTCAATCAAGCAGCACTGAATTTTACCGGACAGAATGTAGGTGCCGGACAATACAAAAGAGTACGTAAAATCCTCCTGACATGCCTTGCCTGTACGGCAGTCGTGGGATTGGTGGGCGGACTCACCGTGTTCGCCTTTGGACGGCAGCTGCTGGGCATTTATATCACAGATTCACCACAGGCAATTGAGTATGGCATGCTGCACCTGTCCTATGTGTGTGCACCTTATTTTATACTGGGCATGACAAATGTGATGGGCGGTACATTGCGTGGCTTGGGCGTGTCGGTTCCTCCCATGATTATATCCATTCTGGGTATTTGCGGTGTTCGTATTGCCTGGATCTATACGATTTTTCAGCAGCCACAGTATCATACCCCTGAGTGCCTGTTTTTCTCGTACCCCCTTTCCTGGGTGATTACACTCGTCTCGCAATTTGTTTTGTTTGCGGTGGTTTACAGCAAACGCATGAAAACGCATAAAGAATGACAAAAGGGGAAACAACTTGGAGCTGAATGATATTTACGACGAGAATCGCAACCTGACCGGCCGCATACATCGCCGCGGCAGCAAATGGAAGCAGGGAGAATACGGCCTGGTGGTTTGCGTGTGGATCTACGACGGCAAAGGCAATCTGCTGATGACCCGCCGGGCACCGGAAAAGAGCTTTGCCGGCACCTGGGAGAATTCCGGCGGTGCGGCCAGAGCAGGGGAGACCAGCCGGCAGGCCATCAAGCGGGAGCTGTTAGAGGAGACCGGTATCCGAGCGGAAGAGGAAGATTTTGAATTTCTGCGTACCACCAGGGACACCCACACCTTTTACGACCATTATTGTTTGAAATCCCGAGTATCCTTGGAAGAAATCGTTTTGTTGCCCGGGGAAACGGACGGAGTCAAATGGGTGAGTCACGCCGAGGTGCACGAAATGATCCGCAAGAAAGAGATCTGTCAGATCATTGCCCAGCAGTTTTTGGAAGAAGAGCCACAGTTGCAAAAACGGCAAACTGCACAAGAATAACTAGAAAATATTGGGAAACATAACGGACTGTTTTTTCTTGCAATCCGGTATGATTTCGGGGTATAATGAAAAAAAGCGTTTTCGTGTACCCGGCAAAACGCTTGTGCCGGGGTGTGAAAACGCTTTTCTTTTATTCAATAAGCAGGAGGAATTTACTATGATCCAATTATCCCATCTCCCCGTTCGTTACGGAAAGGTGCCTCTTCGGGTAGCCCGGGGCCATTTTGCAACCAACCACAGCCATATCAATTACTATATTGATATTACATACAATAAAACCCGTTTGAGCGAAGCCAAGGATACCGCCCGGGAATTGGTTTCTCACTTTATCAACAATACCCCGGTGGATACCATCATCTGCCTGGATGGCACAGCTGTGATCGGTGCATGGGTCGCGGAAGAATTGACCAGAACCGGATTCCACACAATGAATGCCCACCAAACCATTTATGTCATGGAGCCGGAGTTCAACAATAACTCCATGATTCTGCTTCGGGACAATCTGCAGCCCATGGTAAAGGGCAAGCATGTATTGGTGCTGATGGCATCCTGCACCACAGGCGTTACCGCCAAACGGGCCATTGAAGCCATTACCTATTACGGCGGTTATGTGGCGGGTGTTGCGGCGATCTACCGTGCGGTGGATGAGGTGGAGGGCTATCCCGTCCGCTCTGTTTACAGCGTCAGCGATATCCCGGATTATGAAAGCTACGACTCCCACGAGTGCCCCTACTGCAAGAAAGGCGTCAAGCTGGACGCACTGGTCAATAGCTTCGGTTACTCGGCACTGTAAGAGAATAAAACAAAAAACCCTTCCGCACTTTGAACTGCCCCAGTTTGTGCGGACAGTACAAAAACACCCCTATGTAGGTAATATTTAATTCAAGCAGAGTGGCGCAGCGTCAGCGGCGCCACTCCCGTTTTTGTCTGAATGCGCTCATGGTTGTAAAAGTAGATATAGTC
>JAZOBY010000071.1:0-12160 GCA_045596215.1 Faecousia sp. | reverse complement strand
ATTGACGCTCTCCGGCAGCACATTTCTTTCATTAGGTGGTAGATACTCGGTAGATGCGAAATATAAACCAGGGCTCGTTGCTTCCTGAAAGTTAGAAAAGGCTATGGAACCCAATGGATTCCATAGCCTTTTCATGGTCGGAGTGCCGGGATTCGAACCCGGGGCCTCTTGGACCCGAACCAAGCGCGATACCAAACTTCGCCACACCCCGATTTCTCGTGTATTATAATGAAAATCTTCTCCATTGTCAAGTATCGCAGGGGAAATTTATGCGTATATTGTCTCGGAGGGATGTACATGGGCTATCAGATTACCTACGGATTCGCAGGCGATGCAAAGCGTGTCGATTTATGGAAGATTCGATTGAAACGTCTGGAAATGGTTGCAACCGGCGTGCTGTTTTTACTCTGTGTCCTTTGGATATCCGGTGCAGACTGGTCGGTAACAGTAAGTGCAATGGACGATATGGTCGAAACCCTGAGCCAAGGTGCAGATTTTGTGGATGCCTTTTCCGAATTTTGCATCGACATATTACAGGGGGCCGAACTTGGATAAGCTGCTTTCTATCCAAATCTCGGCCGGAGCACTGATATTTCTGGCAATTCTATTGTTGATGCTGCCCTTGCAATGGGTGATCGCGGTTTTGTTCGCGGCATTATTTCACGAAATATGTCATGCGGCAGCCATTGTGCTTTGCGGTGGAAATATTGATCGAATTACGGTCAGCGGCAAGGGAGCGGTGATGGAGACGGTGCCAATGTCGGTAGCAAAAGAGGTCATTTGTGCCATTGCCGGACCATTGGGTTCTTTTTCGTTAATACTCCTTGCAAAGTGGATGCCCAGAATTGCAATTTGCGGAGCAGTTCACGGACTTTATAATCTGATTCCGTTATTCCCCCTGGACGGTGGGCGTGCGCTTCGTGGGTTGGTTTACACCGCCTTTTCTCCAACCGTTGCACAGCGTGTATTTGTCTGGTCACAACGTATTGTGGCTTTTTTGCTGATTATTGGGTGTGTAATGCTCAGTTTTCGGATCGGTTTGGTTGCGGTTCTGCTTCTAATCTTACTTTTCTGGCGTCGACGGCGGCAAAATGCACTTGCCAAGAAAGGCTTTTGGCGGTACAATAGACGCAGTACGACAAAAGGGGTACGTCTATGACCGAGTTACGAAAGAGAATCCTCCCGACGGTGCAAAAGCCTGCACGTTACACCGGCGGCGAGTTCAACGAAATAAAGAAAGATCTCACAGACGTCCGTGTGCGGGTTGCATTCTGCTTTCCGGATACCTATGAGATCGGTATGTCCAATCTGGGTATGCGGATTTTGTACGGCGTAATGAACCGGATGGACGGCGTTTGGTGCGAGCGTGTATTCGCTCCCTGGGGTGACATGGAAGAGGCCATGCGTCGGCATAATTTGCCCCTGTGGGCATTGGAGAGCCAGGACCCTGTAAAGGATTTTGATATGATTGCCTTTACAGTTGGCTATGAAATGGCGTATTCCAATATTTTGAATATGCTGCGACTTTCCGGGATCCCGCTGCATGCGGATCAGCGTCAGGGATTGAAAAATATCGTCTTTGCTGGCGGTGTGTGCACCTTTAATCCTGAGCCCCTGGCACCCTTTATGGACTTCTTTTCTCTGGGTGAGGGCGAGGAAATCACGCCGGAGATTATCGCCTTGTACGACCGTGCCAAGGCAGAGGGATGGACCAAAGAGGCCTTTTTGCAGGAGCTCTCCAAGATTCCCGGTATCTATGTACCGTCTTTTTATCGGCATGAATACAATGCTGACGGCACGTTGGCGGTGATTGTACCCCTAAACGGTGCACCAAAGAAGATTACAAAACGCATAGTTGAGAATCTTGACGAGGCATATTGGCCGACGAAGACTATCGTGCCATCTACCGAGATTGTCCATGATCGAGCGAATTTGGAGGTGTTCCGTGGCTGTATCCGTGGCTGCAGATTCTGCCAGGCTGGATTTTCTTGCCGTCCGGTACGAAAAAAAAGTCCGGAGGTCTTGTACCGCCAGGCGGTGGAGACGCTGAAAAATTCGGGCAATAATGAGATCACCCTGTCCAGCTTGTCCACATCGGACTACCGAGGGTTGAAAGAACTGACGGATCAGATGATCCCGTATTGTGAGCAAAACCGGGTAAATCTCTCCGTTCCGTCTTTGCGGGCAGACAATTTCTCCCGTGAGCTGATGAAAAAACTGCAAACTGTTCGAAAAAGTGGTTTGACATTCGCACCGGAGGCCGGCACTCAGCGGCTTCGTGACGTGATCAATAAGAACCTGACAGAAGATGAGATTCTCAGCACCTGCATCAATGCCTTTTCCGGCGGCTGGAACAACGTAAAGCTCTATTTTATGCTGGGTCTGCCCACGGAGACGGACGAGGACGTGCTGGGAATTGCAGAGCTGGTCTATAAGATCATCCAGGCCTGGAAAGAGCACGCTGTAAATAAAAAGAGGGGACTGCGTGTCCATGTGGCGACGGCCTATTTTGTGCCGAAACCCCATACGCCGTTCCAATGGGAAAAGCAGATCACCCCGGCGGAGTATCTGCGGCGTTGCAAGCTTTTGAAGGAGCATTTCTATTCCAAGTCCATTGAGTACAATTACCACGCACCGGATCTGAGCCGACTGGAAGCAGTCTTCGCCCGTGGCGACCGGCGGCTGGCTCCCGTGCTGGAAGAAGCGACCCTTAACGGAGCACGTTTGGATGGCTGGGATGAATATTTCCGCTACGATATCTGGCAGGATGCCATGAAAAAGTGCGGAATTGATGCTGATTTCTATACAACGCGGGGTTATAATGAAGATGAGATTCTGCCTTGGGACACCATCGACGTGGGCGTTAGCAAGAAGTTTTTGCTCCGGGAGCGGAAACAGGCATACATGGAAACAATCACTCCCGATTGCCGCCACGGCTGTGCCGGATGCGGTGCCAACTGCCTGTTGAAGGAGGTGTCTTGCGATGATTAGAGCATTGTTTGAAAAGACCGGCAACGCGGTCTATATCTCCCATTTGGACTTGATGCGGCTGTTTCAACGGGCGTTCAAGCGTGCGGGCTTGCACCTGACCCATACCCAGGGTTACAACCCCCGGCCGTCGGTGTCCATCGCGCTGCCTCTTTCGGTGGGCGTGGAGAGCTACTGCGAGCTCCTGGACTTCGAGTTGGAGGGTGAACCGGTTTCCTGTGAGGAAATCATGGTGAAGCTGAATGAGGTCCTTGTTGAGGGCGTGAAGGTGCGTAGCGTCTACGAAAACGGCGGCAAGATCCGGGATTTGGCACTTCTGGATTGTACCGTGTATCTGGAATATGATCAGGGTATTTCGGATTGCATGATCACAGATTTGGAACAACTGTTTTCACGTGCGTCGTTGCTTATGGAGAAGAAGAGCAAGAACGGTGTGACGGAGCAGGACATCATACCGATGATCCGCCAACTCTCGCTTACACAGGAAGATGAGAATACTCTTAGCATCCATGCCAGGGTATGCTGCCAGAATCCTACGTTGAATCCGGCACAGATGGTTGCCGCCATTGAGCGGTACTTGCACCAATGGACACCGGATTTTGCCCGGTATTGCCGCAATGAGATTTATCGTAATGATGAAGTAATTTTTAGATAGGAGTTTAATATGGAGAATTTGTTCGAATTGGAAGAGTGTCCGTGCTGTCGTGGAGCCGGCGTGCTGACCCACGAGGGCGGATGGAGTGTGCAGGTGGAGTGCAGTGAGTGCGGTGCGCACACTGTCTATCTGGAATATGAGACTGACGAGCAGAAGAAAGAAGCAGAGCAGGGCGTTGCCCGTCTGTGGAACCTGGGCAAGGTCATTAAGATCAACCCCGGCGAGTAAAATGGATGCTGTGCCGGGATGTTTTTTCCCGGCATAGTTTATTCGAAAATAATTTTCAGAAAAAGTAAAAAAGTGCTTGCATTTTTCGCCAAGGTGTGCTAATATATCCAAGCGTCAAGGGATGCAACTGAATATCCGGGTGTGGCGAAGTTTGGTATCGCGCTTGAATGGGGTTCAAGAGGCCTCGAGTTCGAATCTCGACACTCGGACCAAGAAATCCGTGGAATCTTATGGGTTCTACGGATTTTTTCTAACTTTTTACCCGTTTTTCTCGGTGAAATCCCGACGATGTCTAACATTTGTCTAACATCAAACACCGAATCGCTTGGCGAGGGATTCGGCAATATTATTCTTTCGGGTAACATCCAAATGGGAATAGAGATTAGCGGTCATTTTAATATCCGAGTGTCCAAGCCATTCCTGGATATCTTTCAAGTTCCATCCCATGGCTAAGAGCATACTGGCACAACTGTGTCGCAGTTCGTGAAAGCGAATGTGTGGCAGGTTGTGCTTTTTCAGTAGGTTACTGAATCGCTCGCTGATGTAGTCCGGGGAATAGGTATGCCCATCAGGCCATTTGAACACATAGGGATTATCCTGGTATTCCCGGCCAAACGCAAGGCGGTTTTGCTGTTCCTGGCACTTGGCATACTGGAATATTTCCAATGCTTCCGGGGTCAAAGGGAACGTGCGGCGGCTGCTGGCATTTTTTGTCTTGTCCTTAGCGACTACTTCCGTGACCTTTGACACAGTGTGCCGAATGGTCATGGTCTTGGCTTCAAAGTCGATACTGTCCCATTGCAGTCCCAACAGTTCACTCCTACGTAGGCCATATAGGGCGGTGATTTTCACCAGGGGCAGGAGAGGATCATTGTAGAGTGCGGCAAAAAGAGCCTTTAACTGCTTGTCATTGTAGAATGTACTCTCATATCGTACGGTCTGGGGAAGCACAACGAACTGACAGGGATTTGCCAGGATCAACTTGTTTTGCAATGCCAGATTCAATGTCTGGTTGATAATGTTCTTGTGCAGTTTCAGAGAGCGAGGAGATAAGCCGCCTTTCCCATCCAGTCTGCCGGAAGTATGCTTTGTGTCGATATACCGCTGAATGTCCCGATAATCTAGGTCAGCCAAGGCAATCTTTGCGTTATCAAAGTATGGGAGAATGTGACCATCAGCCAGGACTTGATATCCCTGCATTGTCACTGTATCAACTTTCCGGGCGATATGCTCCAACCATACACGGATATAGTCAGAAAAGAGCATATCGGTCTTGATAATGCCTTCCATTCGTTCATACTCAGCCAAGGTATCACGAAGAAATTGGTCAGCCTTTCGCTTATTGCCTTTTTCGGACAAACCACTACAAATCCATTTTTGCTTGCGTTTTCCATTTTCAGTTAGGTTAATGACTGCGTAGTATTTTCCACGCTTTACGGTTAAGCTGCCTGTCATAGATTACTCCTTTCATGTGACAGTAGATTTCACTTAACCGTTACAACACTACATTGTTCCGAGCGGATTTGACGAACTCTTCAAGGCTGAATTTCGGAACTTTGATAATTCGTCCCACTCGGATGTGTCCCAGTTTTTTATCCTTTACCAGGGCATAGGCGGCCTTGGTACAGATCCCCAGGGCCTGGGCGACCTGAGGTATTGTCAGAATATCGGGGTACTCTCGAAACATATCAGACTACCCCCATATTTCCAAAGATACTGTCGGGGTCAAAATCCGGGTCATCCGGCAGTTCTTCAAATTGCTTGGTCATATGCTCGACATGGTCAATGCGAGCCAGGAATGCGTCCCAGGTCTCGGGGCAGTCCAGCTGAATGTTTGTGTACTGCTTTTCCAAGGGAATATTGGAAATCAGGTACACCTTGGTATAGCATGCCACTTTATTGGCATAACGGCAGGGGAGCATAACAGGGTGGCCATCAAGGTATTTCAGCATATCCTCGATTTTTAGACTACTGCGGAACTCTTCAAAGATAATGATACCTTGACCGCTGTAATTGTCAAAAGGATGGGAATAGTCTGTGACCTGGTAGACCTGACGATAACCGTATTTGTCCATGACACTTCTGGTTTTGCCAACTCGTGTATCTCCCCAAAGGTATGTAACGTCACGTTTGCAATATTTGTCCATGAACTCATCCGCAAGAAACGTCTGACGAGCTTGCTCAATATAGTTCAGTTTGGAATATGCACCGGGAATCTGTTTCAGGATCTCAGCATTTGTTTTGCCATCAATGACCATTTGCATAATCTGCTCGGCCTGCGTTTCGGACTTGGTTCTGTCCGGTGGCAGTTCGCCCCATTCTTCAAAGGTATCGGGCAGGTTTGTGTCATGCTTGGGGTCGTCCAAATATTTCCCCTCTTTACGAACATAGTCACGACATTGACTGTTGTTGCCTTGACACTCGTCAATGCGGACACCATAGAATCGATTATGAATGGTATCGAACATGACAGAGTTTTTGAACACCACATACAGATGGGTATGAAGTGTTTTCGTTTCAAGTCCGATCTCATCACACATACACCAGTAGATCACACCGGGGAAATCGGATAGAATGGCTCGTATACGTTCGTGGGTGAAACCATGGTCAACGGGATTGTTGATGGTTAGCAGGAACTTTCTTTTACTGGGTTTTCTGGGCATTATAACTCCTTTCAAATTCATTGCGTAAGTGTACGCATTACATCCGTTTGCAAAGGGTAATACTGACCCTTTGCAAACTAGCCGCAAACAACATACGCATTGGCGTTATTATGCCAAAACCCTATGGGAATTTACGGCTCGTCCTTCTTCGCCGGATCAAGTAGATCACCCAAGAGTGCTTTACCTGCCATATCGCCAAGGGCGAGACCGAGAAGAAATGCACCAACGGATAGACCAACTTTTGCGGCTCGTTTTTTCAGTTCTTGCTGTTCAGACTTTGACAATCTAATTGTTAACACTGTATCTCTTGGCTCATTGCTTTTCTTTCTAATCTTCATAATATCTACCCCCATTTATAAACATTTCAATCACAACTTTTATCACAATCAAAGGGTACTTTAATCTTTCTTAAATTTGATTTTCGAGCAACTTTATATTTTCACATTCAAATACAGCAACAAACTGTGATTACATTTTAACTGTGATCACAGATTTTGTCAATACGTGATTTATGAACTTATCGTAAACAAATACACAGACTGCTAATCGAAACATTCGCCGGGGGCGTTTCTTTGACAAGGTGCGAACGGAAGACTGTGCATGGCGGTAGGTGGTGCGCCCGCAACGATGCGTTTCCGCTCGACGATGGGTTGTAGGGGGTGTCAGCACCATCCCGGTGCGTAGAGACCGCGCAGGGGGGCGTGGTGCGTCTCCTGCACTGCGTTCCGTGCACTCCCAACTTCGTTATGGTCATCGATACCTGGGTGCGTCTATCTGGCGTGAGAGGTCACACAATAGCAACCGCCCCCGGCGGCGGATCAAGTCCGCATCCGGGGGTGGCGTTGCTTGTTGTAACGGTCAGTGTTCTATACTGTATTCTAGCATGTGTCTAACATTTGTCTAACAAACTTCAAATAAAGTTTGGTTTGTATTGTGATGTACACGTCAAATTGTTGCGATATTTGGGAATTCGAGGGCCTAAATTCCACTATTTACCCCGGAATTCTTCCATATTCCGAATGCTTGATACAAATGGGGTTCAAGAGGCCTCGAGTTCGAATCTCGACACTCGGACCAAAAAGCAGAAATAAGCATTTGCTTATTTCTGCTTTTTATTTTGGTGCGGATGAACTCGAGGCCTCTTGTATTTCAATCCGCCTCAGCAACCATGCGAAGCATGCGTTGCTTCGACTTCGAATCTCGACACTCCGACCTTCAGTACCTAAAAAGATCCGTCTTGTGGTAAAGACGGATCTTATTCCTTGTTGTTCGCTTTTTCAATTGCCCGTGTAAAATTACTGACAATGTCCAGAAGAATGGAGAAGTTATAATCTGAAAGGTTACGGCAGCGTTTTTCGATGGCTTCCATTCTGTTACCGGAAGTGACACCGAAAAGTATTTGGTCACTGGAAACACCGAGGACAACACAGGCACGCTTCAATGTCGGAAGTGAAATACCGACCACGCCACGTTCCAAGTCAGAGATATATTGTGGTGACACATCAATACGCTCCGCGAACTGTTCCTGCGTTAATTTTACATTCTCTCTGGCAATTCGGATTTGCTCACCGATCTGAATGTTGATTTCTTTCTTTTCGCGCATGATATAGTCCCACCTTTCACTATTAGTTTATCTAAAACTATACTTGACAAACACAATGCATTGCTATTATAATATCTAAAAGCAATGGAATGATTTGGAAATAGCAGATAACATTCATTAAATGGGAGCTGTGAATTGTGTTTTGAAGTATCAATATATATTTACTCCGAAATCAGATGTTTTTCATCGGAAAGAATGCACCGCTATGCGTGGCAGCAAAAAATTTAACGGTAGCCATTACTATCAGACCTGCTTGCTAAGCGGACGACGTCCATGTAAACGGTGTAATCCGGTGTATACTGAGCAGGTTGGACCAGGGTTAGTAAATGATCCTGTGGTATCTCCGGATGATACTCTGCGAATCAGAGCGGAAGAGAGAGCGATTAAGCGACATAAGCAAGCTATGGTGGATCGTACGGCACTTGAAAATAATATCTATTTACCCATAGACAAAAAAGAAGACCTGTACACACTGTCTAAGTCTAGCTATGCGTTTTTTGCTTCAAAGGGCTATAAGACATTCCATTTACGAAACTGCAAGATGATACCGAATTTGCAAAATTTAGAGGGCTTCTCCACATTTGAAGGTGCATGCAGGGCAGGATATAAACCATGCAGATGTTGTAAACCGTCCGACAGGCACAATGTTACACTGTCTCTGCCGATCTACACAACAGAGCGTAAGGATGAATCGGTGCGTGAATTACAAAGTTTTTGCCAGTTGAACGACTTTATGTATTTGGAAGATCATGAGTACATTTATGTGGAAACACGTGTCGGGATTTGGCGAATAAATGTTTGTAGGACGCCGTACAATTTGGAACATGTTAACCTGATTAAAACCACAAACAACCGAGCTTCATTTCATCAACAACCCCGGCTCTTTTTGTCGATGATGGATGCGTTATATTACATCAAGCGACATGATGAAGTCCTGAAATTCGTGTGGGAAGAAACAAAGTACGTACCAATATAATCTATATTGCATGGTAATGACAAATGACTGAAACAGGAAAGGGAAATAGAAATGAGATATAACTGCGGGAAATTGATTCAGAAGTTTGCTGGCTGGATTCTGGTTGCAACAATTATAATGTTCTGCTCCATTATCATTATTGAGGTTAGTAACAGTGGTATTTGGGACTTTGGCTCCTTGAAAGAGATCATTATACTGGAGGGACTGGTTCTTCTGATTGGACTTTCCTTTACTGCTTTATTTTATGGATTTGGTGAGATCATCAGACGTATTCAAAGAATTTGCGAGATCGCTGAGGATTTAAGCTAAATTAAGAATATTTTGAACTACCTCAGTTTGTACTGTCTAGCAAACTGAGGTAGTTTTTCTTAATTAGTTTGTACTGGAAAATATTGCAATTTTCGCGTATCGTGATATAATAATCAAAAAAACACAGAGGCGATATAGTTGAGAATCATTGACTTTCATACTCATATTTATCCGGATGCCATTGCGTCAAAGGCGGCAAACAATGTCCGTCAGTTTTACGGCGGCCTTGGCAATAACCTGATTGACGGAAGCGTGCAAACCCTGCTGACCCATTCGGACAGAGCTGGAATTTCGGAGTTTGCGGTTCTGCCTGTGGCAGTCGTCCCACAGCGTACCCGGCATATCAATGCGTTTATCCTGGAACAAACTGCGTCCCAGCCCCGTTTCTACGGATTTGGTACGGTCCATGCGGCTATGGACGGCCTGATGGACGAAGTGCAGTTTATTATGGATAACGGACTGCACGGCATCAAAATCCACCCGGATTATCAAATTTTTGGCATCGATGATCCCAGAATGTTCCCGGTTTACGAGCAGATTCAGGGAAAGTTGCCCGTGGTGTTCCATATGGGTGACCTTCGCTATGATTATTCCCACCCGGAGCGGCTCCGCAAGGTTTTGGAGCAGTTCCCCAAATTGCAGGTCATCGCTGCCCATTTCGGCGGGTATCAGATGAAGGAAGTTGCCCGGGAAGTTTTGACGGACACGAATTGTCTGTTTGATACATCCAGTTCCCTGATGTTCATGGAGCCGGAGCAGGCAGTTGAATTCATTCGGCACTACGGTGCGGAGCGTTTTGTGTACGGCAGCGACTTCCCAATGTGGGACCCGGAGATCGAATTGAAGCGATTTTTGCAGCTGCCCCTGACGGACGATGAGAAGGAACAAATCGCCTGGAAAACGGGTGCCACGCTCCTGGGAGTATAAATTAAGAGCCTGTTGCGTTTGCAACAGGCTCTTTTCGTTATTTATCCAACCTTTACACGCCAGCCCATCTCGTCGGGCAGCAGGCCCAACTGGATGCCGGTGATGGTATCGTAGAGCTTGTGACTCAGCTCGCCGGTTTGACCATCCTGAATGTCCATGACGTCATTCTTATAACGCAGTTTGCCAACAGGGGAGATGACAGCGGCCGTGCCGGTGCCGAAGCACTCTTCCAAGGTGCCGTCGGCCTGAGCTTGGAGCAATTCGTCCACGGAGATCTTACGCTCTTCTACTTCGTAGCCCCAGGACTTGCACAGGGCAATAACGGAATTCCGGGTAATGCCGGGGAGAATAGAACCGCTGAGAGCAGGGGTGACCACCTTGCCTGCGATCTTGAAGAAGATGTTCATCGCACCCACTTCTTCAATGTACTTACGTTCCACACCGTCCAGCCACAGAACCTGGGAGAAGCCGGCATCGTGAGCCTTCTTCTGTGCGATCAGGCTGGCTGCATAGTTGCCACCGGTCTTGGCAAAGCCGATGCCGCCACGGACGGCACGGACATATTCATCCTCGATCCAGATGCCAACAGGAGCCAGACCGCTTTCGTAGTAAGCACCACTGGGGGAGAGAATGACCATAAACAGATAGGTCTTGGAGGGAGCGACGCCCAGGAATTCATCGGTTGCGATGATGAAGGGGCGGATGTACAGGGATGTGCCGGGATCGGAGGGGATCCAGTCACGGTCTACGTCGACAACAGCACTGACAGCCTGTACGAAATCCTCAACAGGGATCTGAGGGATCACCAGACGGTCGTTGGTAGCGTTGGTACGCTTTGCGTTCATATCCGGGCGGAACAGGAACACTTCGCCGTCGGGATTCTTGTAGGCTTTCAGACCCTCAAACATTTCCTGACCGTAGTGGTAAACCATGGCGGCAGGAGAGAGGCTGATGTTATGGAAGGGCTCAATTCTGGCATCGTGCCAGCCTTTGCCCTCTGTGTAGTTCATGACGAACATGTGATCCGTGAAGATCTTACCAAAGCCAAGCTTTTGACCCGGGATGGGTTTTTCCTTGGGTTCGGTTGTTCTTGTGATTTTAATATCCAGCATGATAGATCTCCTTTACTCGTAGTCAAAACCGGCCTGCAAAGCCTGGCAGTTTTGATCGATCAATGCGGCTTTCTTGGCGGGAATAAATTTCTCGAAGGTGGACTGGTTGTTTTCGAAGGAAACAACACTGGTCTCCTTAATCAGCTTACCCATAAGCACCATGTTGGCCAGTGTGGTAAAGCCGGCTTCCTTGGCCATGGCGGAGGCGGGAACATAGTAAACATCCACATCAGTACGGGTGACCTTCTCAGCGATCAGAGTGGAGTCCACAATGATCTTACCGCCGGGAACAACGGTGTCCACATACTTGGTCAGACTGGGCAGGTTCATAGCCACCAGCACATCGGGATTTGTGATGATGGGACTGCCAACAGGTGCATCGGAAAGAATGATGCTGCAATTGGCGGTGCCGCCACGCATTTCCGGGCCGTAGGAAGGAAGCCAGGACACATTTTGATCCTCCACAAGACCCTTGTAGGCCAGGAACTTACCGGCAAACAGAATGCCCTGTCCCCCAAAGCCTGCGATCAGAATTTGTGTTGTTTTCATTCCTGACCCTCCTTTGTGGCGCTGCGGTCCTTGTAAACGCCGATGGGGTAGTAGGGGAGCATATCACTTTCCACCCATTCCAGAGCCTTCTGAGGTGTCATGCCCCAGTTGGTGGGACAAGCGGAAACGACCTCAACAAGGGAGAAGCCC
>JAZOBY010000070.1:0-64780 GCA_045596215.1 Faecousia sp. | reverse complement strand
TCCTTTGTGGCGCTGCGGTCCTTGTAAACGCCGATGGGGTAGTAGGGGAGCATATCACTTTCCACCCATTCCAGAGCCTTCTGAGGTGTCATGCCCCAGTTGGTGGGACAAGCGGAAACGACCTCAACAAGGGAGAAGCCCGTGCCTTCGATCTGGTTTTCAAAGGCCTTCTTGATAGCCTTCTTGGCGTTTTTCACGTTCTTGACGTTATTGACTGCCACACGGGCAATGTACTCAGGGCCTTCCAGGGTTGCCAGCATCTCGCTGACACGGATAGGCCAGCCGCAATGCTTCACGTCACGACCGTAAGGAGAGGTCTGGGTGACCTGTCCGGGCAGGGAAGTGGGAGCCATCTGACCGCCGGTCATGCCGTAAATTGCATTGTTGACAAAGATGATGGTAATATTTTCGTTTCTGGCGGCGGAATGGACGGTTTCGGCCATACCGATGGAAGCCAGGTCGCCATCGCCCTGATAGGTAAAGACCACGTTTTCGGGGCGGCAACGCTTGATGCCGGTTGCAACAGCCGGAGCACGGCCATGGGCAGCCTCGATCATGTCACAGGCAAAGTAATCGTATGCCATAACGGCACAGCCAACAGGTGCAACACCAATGGCCTTGCCTTCAATGCCCAGTTCATCCAGAACCTCAGCGACCAAACGGTGGATAATGCCGTGGGGACAGCCGGGGCAGTAGTGGAGCACTGCATCGGTCAGTGCCTTGGGTTTTTCAAATACGACTGCCATATCAGTAAACTCCTTTCGTTGCGTTTTTGATGGATTCCAGAACCTGGTCAGGACTGGGGATCATGCCGCCGGTGCGGTTGCACAGGGCGACAGGCTTTTTACACTCCGTTGCCAGCTTGATATCTTCAATCATCTGACCCATATTCAGCTCCACGCTGATAAAGCCTTTGACCTTGTCAGCAGCGGCGTTCAGAGCCTTTGTGGGGAAGGGCCACAGGGTGATGGGACGGATCAGACCCACCTTGATGCCCTCAGCACGGGCGGCAACAACAGCATTCTTGGCCACACGGGATGCGATACCGAATGCTACGACGCAATACTCCGCGTCATCCATCATGTACTCTTCCCACATGGGTTCGTTTTCTTCTACGATCTTGTAACGCTCGTAGCGTTCAAAGTTCTTGACTTCCAACTCCTCCGGCTTTAAGTACAGGGAGTTTACGATGTTGTGCTTACGCTCGCAGTTGGTGCCGGTGAGTGCCCAGGGCTTTTCGTACTTCTCAATCTCGGCATCTTCAAAGGAAATGGGTTCCATCATCTGACCGATGGTGCCGTCAGCAAGGATCATCGCGGTCATCAGATACTTGTCAGCCAGGTTGAAGCCTTTGATGGTCAGGCTGGCCATTTCCTGCACGGAAGCGGGAGCCAGGACGATCATGCGATAGTCGCCATGGCCGCCGCCCTTGGTTGCCTGGAAATAGTCGGACTGAGAAGGCTGAATACCACCCAGACCAGGGCCGCCGCGCTGTACGTTGACGACGAATGCAGGCACGTCAGAGCCGGCGATGTAGCTCAAACCTTCGGTTTTCAGAGAGATTCCGGGGCTGGAAGAGGAGGTCATGGCACGCATACCGGCCGCGGCAGCACCGTAAACCATGTTGATGGATGCAATTTCGCTTTCCGCTTGCAGAAAAACACCGCCGATTTTGGGCATTTTCTTAGCCATGTATGCGGCAATTTCCGTTTGGGGTGTGATGGGATATCCGAAGTAATGGCGACAGCCGGCACGGATGGCAGCCTCAGCGATGGCTTCGTTGCCCTTCATCAGAACTTTCTGTTCCATAATTTACCTCCTTACTTCTCTACGGTGATGATGCAGTCAGGGCACATGGTGGCACAGAATGCACAGCCGATGCACTTTTCCTGATCGATCATGACCGCGGGAGAATAGCCTTTTTTGTTGATCGTATCGGTGGCAATCGCCAGGATACCCTTGGGGCAGGCGTTGACACACAGGCCACAGCCCTTGCACAAGTCGGTTTTGAATGTAACTTTTGCCATTGGGGTTCCTCCTTAAAGAATCTTTATCCCCACAGGGGCCGGTTGACCGGCTTCTGAGGCGGTAAATCAAAGTATTTTTCCTGCAAGTGCAGGGGGAAGGTGCCGTCCATCTGTGTTGCCACATCTTCCTTGGCAGTGGTCAGCCACAGGGGAAGACCGGACATATCGCACAGTTTTTCGATATATTTGGCAGAGTCAATAATCGTCTGTGGTGTGGTCAGCTCTCCCAGGTGGGAATTGTTGACGATGCAGGTAAATCTCATGCCGCAGGCGGCCTCAATCTCCCGCATCACGTCCAGTGCATCTTCCGGTGTTTTGGTCAATGGGCGGTAGCAGTTGGCGACGAAAACCATTCGGTAATCGTTCTCTGCCAGAATTGCCGGTGTATAACGGCCCAGGGCATAAGCACCCCGGTCATCGCCGCCGATGTCCATGATGGCGTAGATGCTTTTGTCTTCCACCAAGCGGTACGCCTCCGCCGGCAAGGCCGGCAGATCCACGTTGGTGTTGGCAAATTGCGGGCTGATCAGCTCCACGCCTGCCGCGTCCAGTACATCCGCACTGTCTTTGGTACGAAAGTAGGGATTGACGATATCCAGATCGCCGATGCACACTTTTTTGCCCTCTTTGGCAAGGTAAAGTGCGTAATTTACGGCAATATTGGTCTTGCCGGAGCCGTAATGTCCGGCGAAAAGGGTTACGCGTTTATGTTCCATAATTACAGTTGCTTTCTGATGATCTTGCCGCTGGTAGTCTTGGGAAGGCTTTCACGGAACTCCACAATTCGGGGATACTTGTAAGGAGCGGTGCGGCGTTTGACATAGTCCTGAATTTCTTTCTTCAGAGCGTCGCTGCCTTCATAGCCGCTGACCAGAACGATGCTCGCCTTGACCACTTGGCCGCGAACCTCGTCGGGAGCGGCAGAAACACCACATTCCAAAACGTAGGGCAGTTCCATAATGGTGCTTTCAATTTCAAAGGGTCCGATCCGGTAGCCGGAGGATTTGATCACATCATCCGCACGGCCCACATACCAGTAGTAGCCATCCTCGTCTTTCCATGCAAGATCGCCGGTGTGGTAGAAACCGTCACGCCATGTTTCGGCGGTGACTTCCGGGTTGCCTTCATAGGCATAGGCAAGGCCGCAGGGTAGACCGTTGCTGATATTGATGCAGATCTCACCGGTTTCACCGGTGTCTACTTCGTTGCCGTCGGGATCAAGTAAGTGCACATCGTAAAGAGGTACGGGTTTGCCCATGGAGCCAAGCTTGTGGCTGCTGCCGCCCGTATTGCCGATGATCAGGGTGCTTTCCGACTGACCGAAGCCTTCCATGATGCTCAGACCGGTTGCCTTTTGGAACTGGCGGTAGACCTCGGGGTTCAATGCCTCGCCCGCAGTAGATGCGTGAATGATGGAGCTCAGATCGAAACGGCTGAGGTCCCGCTTTGCCAGCATTCGATACATGGTAGGCGGTGCACAGAAGGTGGTGATGCCGTATTTGGCGAACAAGGGCAGGATCTTTTCGGCATCAAAGCGGTCGAAGTCGTAGACAAAGATCGCCGCCTCGCACAGCCATTGACCATAGAGCTTGCCCCACATGGACTTTGCCCACCCAGTATCGGAGATAGTCAGGTGCAGACCGTCTGGATTAACACGGTGCCAGTACTTGGCGGTAATAAAGTGTCCCAGAGGATACTTGTGATTGTGAGCTGCCAGTTTGGGATAACCGGATGTGCCGGATGTAAAGAACATGAGCATGGGGTCATCGCCACAGGGTGCGTCGTCGGTCCGGGGGAAGCGACTGCTGAACATGGCACACTCTTCGTTAAAGTCGTGCCAGCCGTTTCGCTTACCGCCAACCAGGATCTTGGTTTTCAGTACCGGGCAGGATGCGGCTGCTTCATCCACAGAATCGGCTACCTGACCGTCTGCGGTACAGAGGATCGCTTTTACATTGCCGGCCTCAAACCGATAGGCAAAATCCTTGGTCAGCAACTGATTCGGGGCGGGGATTGCCACTGCACCCAGCTTATTCAGGCCCATCATTGCGAACCAGAATTGATAGTGCCGCTTCAGAACCAGCATAACCCGGTCGCCCTTTTGGATACCCAGGGATTTAAAGAAGTTGGCCGCACGAGCGGATTCTTTTTGGATATCCTTAAAGGTAAACCGATGCTCCGTGCCGTCCTCAGCAAGATGGAGCATGGCCAGCTTGTCCGGCTTTCTCCGGGCAAGTTCATCCACCACATCAAAGGCGAAATTGAACTTATCCGGATTTTTGAAGTCGATCTTGGTCAGAACACCGTTTTCTACGGTGGTTTCGATGTAATCGTGATAGATACGGGAATCTTCTTCATGGGTTTGAACCAGTTGCGCAGGGGAGACCACTGTTGCATCGTGATCGCCCTCACGGGCGGCCTGGTTACGCAGAACAATTGCGTAGAATGCACAGTCCTCACCGTCTACAGCTACCATGCCGTGGGGCGTTGCACTGTTGTAGTAAATACAGTCGCCGGGATGCAGGATCTCCGTATGTCCGCCGATCTGGATACGCATATGACCACGGATGACGATGTCACATTCCTGACCTTAGTGGGTGGTCAGGGGGATGGGCTCACTCTCCGCACCGGGACGGTAGGGAAGATCCATATAAAGCGGTAGGGCAATACGGTTACGGAAGTCCGCCGCCAGGTTGAAGCCGATCATGTTGTGGGCTTCTTCAATTCGCTGACCCTGACCCTTTCGTGTCAGTGCGTAAGAACGAAGCTTGGGGCTGCGGCCTTCCAAAAGGTCGCCCATGTCCACGCCAAAGCTTAATGTACAGTGGTACAAAAACGCAATACTCAGATCCCGGTTGCCGGATTCGCACGCCAGATATTCTTCAACACTCAGACCGGTGCGTGCAGCCATTTCTTCTACCGTGAACCCCGTTACTTCACGAAGTTCCCGGATACGGGCCGCAACTTCCCGGTTTTTATTGTCCACTCCGGTAATGATCTTGTCCATAAAGCACCTCACAAATTTGAAAAAACTCGTCTCAAAGATAACCTTTGAGACGAGTTTGTACAATACATACCCGCGGTACCACTCAAATTGCATCTGCCATTGCAGATACCACTCATTAGGCACTGACGCGGCCGACACGGGAAGGTTCTACAGGCGGTTGCTTTCTTCCTTCCGGCTGATGGAGCGACAATCAACAAAACCCATCATGGCTTGCACCGACCGCCATTTCTCTTTCGATGGGAAGCTTGTGGAAACTCTCCGTCTTCGCCTTTATTCTACTAAAAAATGATACCACTCTAACGCAGGAATGTCAAGGGTTATCTATGCTATTTATAACTTGTTACGAATGATTTTACCGCTGATGGTTTTGGGCAGTTCATCGCGGAACACAACAATCCGGGGATACTTGTAGGGAGCAGTGTGCTGCTTGACGTAGTTTTGGATTTCCTTTTTCAGTTCTTCCGTACCTTCGGTGCCGGGAACCAGTACGATGCTGGCCTTGACAACCTGTCCACGAACCTCGTCGGGAGCGGCAGAAACGCCACATTCCAGAACGTAGGGAAGCTCCATGATGGTGCTTTCGATTTCAAAGGGCCCAATCCGGTAGCCTGAGGACTTGATCACGTCATCCGCACGGCCCACATACCAGTAGTAACCATCCTCATCACGCCAGGCAAGGTCGCCGGTGTGATACATTCCGTCGTGCCAGACCTCACCGGTGGCTTCTGCATTGTTGTAATAGCCGAGGAACACGCCACAGGAGGGGGCAGGATCGGTGTGAATGACGATCTCACCATTGACGCCGTCTTCCACAGGATTGCCGTCAGCATCCACAATGTCAATACCATAGCCGGGAATAGGCTTACCCATTGCACCGGGCTTGATGGTGTCGCCGATGAGGTTTGCGATGCCCAGGGTCATTTCCGTCTGACCGAAGCCCTCGTAGATCCGCAGACCGGTAGCTTTTTCAAACTGATAGAAGACCTCAGGGTTCAATGCTTCACCGGCGGTGGTGGCATGATGGATGGAAGAGAGGTCGTAATTGCTCAGATCCTGTTTGATCAGCATCCGGTACATGGTCGGCGGTGCACAGAAGGTAGTTATGTTGTACTGCTTAAACATGGGCAGGATCTTTTCTGCGTCGAAGCGGTCAAAGTCATAGGTAAAGACTGCACTCTCGCAAAGCCACTGGCCGTAGAGCTTGCCCCAAAGTGCCTTGCCCCAGCCGGTTTCGGAGATGGTGAAATGAACGCCGTCCCGCTCCACCATGTGCCAGTATTTGGCGGTGACATAGTGGCCGAGAGCGTATTTATAGCTGTGCATTGCAATCTTGGGATAGCCAGTAGTGCCGGAGGTGAAGAGCATCAGCATGGGATCATCACCACAGGGTGCGTCATCAGTACGGACATAACGGCGGCTGTACAGGCTGTACTCTTCATTAAAGTCATGCCAGCCTTCTTTCTGTCCACCTACCATGATTTTAGTCAGTTTCATGCCGGATACGTGCTCGGCCAAATCTACCTGATTGGCAGTATCGCCATCTGCAGTACAGAGAATTGCACTGACTCCGCCTGCCTGGAAGCGGTAGGTGAAATCGTGTTCCATCAGCTGATTTGTCGCAGGAATGGCAATGGCACCCAGCTTATGCAGACCGAGAATGGCAAACCAGAACTGATAGTGGCGTTTCAGCACCACCATGACCCGGTCACCCCGTTTGATGCCCAGAGCCTTGAAATAATTGGCACACTGGGAAGAACCGTCCTTCATGTCCTTAAAGGTGAAGCGGCGTTCGGTCATATCGCCCGCAATATGGATCATCGCCAGCTTGTCTGGATCCTTCCGTGCGATGGCATCCACAGTATCAAATGCAAAGTTGTAGCGGTCCGTGTTGGCATAGTTGAGGCCGGTCATGTGACCCTTAGCATCCTCAATACCCCAAACAAATTCGTTGCAAAGCAGACGCTGATCCGGGTGGAGATCGGGGTCTGGGGACTTCGTGGTACGCTGAGGAGTAATTGTCAGTGCCTGGTCTGTCTTGTCGCTGGCCATGATCATAGAAAGGAAGACCGCATCCTCACCGTTAATGGCGATCATACCATGAGGGGTGGAGGATTTATAGAAGATGCTGTCACCTTCGTTAAGAACTTCCTCGTGGTCACCGACACGGATACGAACGGAACCTTTGATGACCATGTTGAATTCCTGACCGTCGTGGGTGGTGGTGTGGATGGGTTCATCCTGAAGATCTTCGGAATACTGATAGGTAACCCAGTAGGGGGTAGCCAGCTTCTTGCGGAACATAGGTGCCATATCCTGAATGGTGATGCCATCCTCGCTGGCGGTGACCATACCTTTACCACGTCGGGTGACTGTGTAGCCGGACAATTTGGCACTGTGGCCTTCCAACAGGTCGGTGATTTCCAGGCCAAAGGCTTTTGCACACTTGTGCATAAAGGTAAAGGGCAGATCAATCGTGCCGCTTTCATATTGGCAGTAAAGATCGGTGGAAACCTCTGTCTGCGTTGCCATCTTTTCAATGCTGAAGCCTAAAATCTCACGCATCTCCCGAATTCGCTGTGCGATCTCCATCAGCTGTGTAGACGTTGTTGTGTTTGACATAGTGCTTCCTCCTTTATAAAATAAAAAAACGCCTCAAGAAAAATCTTGAGACGAGCATAAACTACCCGCGGTACCACTCAAATTGCAGAATAACTGCCACTTTTCGGACTCAAACAAGTCCTATCCCTTAACGCAGGCAAACGGGAGATGCTTACTAATGTAAAATATTCAGCACTCCGGCTCGGAAGGGATGGGTCTGTGGAGGGAAGAATACCGATTCGCATCAACCACCGGCTCTCTGTAATTCTTCGGATCCGACCGTCTTCGTCAAAGCCTTTTTGAAATATTGGTTGCAGTATAGCATGTTCACGAGCAAAAGTCAATTGCTTTTTTGTGAAAAACAAAAAATATTTTTTTGAAAGATTTTTGTTGACAAATTCCAAATCCTGTGCTTTAATATTGGCAATGTTATACGAAAGACAGCGATGGAAAATCTGTCACATTCATAAAGCTCCAGAGAGCCGGCGGTTGGTGTGAGCCGGTGCGGTTGAATGAGACGGTCTGGTTCCGGAGTCGATCCTGTAAAAGCATCCGCAAGTAATGGGATCCGTCGGCCCGCGTTAAGGGATAGGACTTGTTGGAGTCTAAAGGGATTTCCGTTGCGGAAATAATCAGGGTGGTACCGCGAAGCTTATTCGTCCCTGAGGCTATACGGCCTCAGGGACTTTTTATTTTAAGGAGTGACAGACAATGATCAAAATCAGCGACATGACCATGAAACAGACTGCGGAGGGTTTTTCTTTGTCCTTCCGTGAGAAGATCGAGTTGGCAAAACTATTGGACAGATTGGGCACAACTGTGATTGAGGTAGAAGGTCTGCGTGGTTCTCGCTCTGATATTCTGCGGATCAAGTCCATTGCTGCGGCTGTAAATGACAGCATCGTTTCTGCCCCGGTCGAACTGACTGCCGAGAGCGTAGAGCAGACCTGGAACGCACTTTGTCTGGCTAAACACTCACGCCTGCAAGTGTGTGCACCGGTCAGTTCTGTGCAAATGGAGTATTTGCTCCATAAAAAGCCTGAGGCAATGCTTTCGGCGATCGATGAGACGGTGCATGCCTGTGGGAAATTGACGGATACGGAGTTTGTTGCTCAGGATGCCACCAGAAGCGAGCCCGCATTTTTGTTTAAGGCCATCGAAACGGCGATTGCTGCCGGTGCCAAGACGGTTACCGTGATAGATACTGCCGGGACAATGCTGCCTGAGGAGTTCTCTGCATTTGTTGCGTCTTTGTACGCTTCCGTTCCCGCATTGAAAACGGTCACACTGGGTGTGGGATGTGCCAACACCTTGTCCATGGCCGACAGCTGTGTCATTGCTGCAATCAAGGCAGGGGCAGGGGAGGTTAAGTGTGCAGCATATCCTCAGGATTGTGCTGACATGACCAATGTATCCCGTGTTTTGGCCGCCAAGGGCGAGGAATTGGGTGTAAAGACGGATGTTAATGTGACCAAGCTCAGCCGAATCGTGGAGCAGATCCAGCGAATTTGCAAAGCGGATGGCAGCAAGGTTTCCTGGTTTGGCAATGAAGTGCAGGAAAATTCCGAGATTTATTTGACTTCCCACGACGACTGTGATGGGGTTTGTGCCGCAGTAGAGCGTCTGGGATATGATCTTTCTCAGGAAGATCGCATGAAAGTTTACGAGGCCTTCATGCAGTTTGCACAGAAGCGGGACAAGGTGGGGATCCGGGAACTGGATGCCATTGTGGCCTCTGCTGCTATGCAGGTTCCGTCCGCATATAAGCTGGATAATTACGTGATTACATCCGGCAATACAGTAGCTGCGACCGCACATATGAAATTGCTGAAAAACGGCGTGCCTATGGAGGGCGTATATCTGGGCGACGGTCCTATTGATGCGGCATTTGCGGCCATTGAGCAGATCACCGGTCGCCATTATGAGCTGGACGATTTCCAAATTCAGTCTGTTACCGAGGGTCGTGCGGCTATGGGTCAGACCATTGTCAAGCTTCGTTCTTCCGGAAAACTCTATTCCGGTCGTGGCATCTCCACGGACATCGTGGGTGCAAGCATTCAGGCGTATCTCAGTGCCCTTAACAAGATCGTTTACGAGGAGGAAGAAGCATGAAACTCTCCTTTTCAACCCGTGGTTGGCCCGGGATGAGTTGGGATGAGATGCTGGATACGGCCACAGAAATGGGTTTTTCCGGCATTGAAGTCTATAATCTTCCCAAATTTGATCCCATGCTGGACCGGGGCGGGCCGTTTCACAAGTATCAGTCTGCGGCCACTGTCCGTCAGCTGCGGGATAAGAAACTGCAGATCCCTTGTTTTGACACTTCCTGCGATCTTGCTGATGCGGAGGACCACACCGATTCACTGCTCGACCTCATGGAGGTTGCGGGCAATACCCGTGTGCCGTATGTGGTTGCCTGTGCCCTGAGCGATAATGAAGTGCTTGTAGAGCAACGGCTTCAAATTTTACTTCCCCAGGCGGAAAAACTGGGCGTGGGCATCTTGCTGAAAACCAGCGGTATTTATGCCGATACTGCTCGTCTTCGCAGTATGATGGATCGCTTTGCCAGCGACTTTTTGGGTGCCCTTTGGGATATGCACCATCCCTACCGTGATTTGGGCGAAAGTGCAGATGCTACCATCAAAAATTTGGGCAGTTATATCCGGCATGTCCACCTGCGGGATTCTGACGACCAGGGCAATTATCAGCTGATTGGTGAGGGAACCATGCCCATTGCCGATGTAATGCGGGCATTGTCTTCCGTCAATTACGATGGCTTCATCTCCCTGGAATGGAAACCGGAGTGGCTGGACGATCTGAAAGATCAGGATGTTATTTTTCCTTACTTTGTCAACTACATGAGCCGCTTCCATAATCCCCGCGGTGCAAAGAAATCCCTCTATTTGAATCACGACGGCACAGGTCAGTACCTGTGGAAGAAGGACGAACTGATCAATCTGACCTTTTATCAGGTTTTGGAGCGTGTGGCTGATGAATTCCCGGATCAGTATGCTTTTAAGTATACGACCCTGGACTATACCCGTACCTATCAGGAATTCAAGCGGGATGTGGATCGTTTTGCCCGGGCGTTGGTGTCCATGGGTGTAAAAGCCGGCAGTAAGGTCGCCATTTGGGCTACCAATGTCCCGGCTTGGTATATCACGTTCTGGGCAACAGTAAAGATCGGTGCGGTTTTGGTCACCGTCAATACCGCCTATAAGATCCACGAGGCGGAATATTTGCTTCGTCAGTCCGATACCCACACGTTGGTGATGATCGACTCCTGTTTGGACTCCAATTACCAGGCCATCATCAACGAACTGTGCCCCGAGATCGCTCAGACCAAGGCAGGGGAGAGCCTGCACTGTAAACGGCTTCCGTTCCTGCGTAATGTGATTACGGTAGGCTTCCGTCAGCCGGGATGTCTGACTATGGACGAGGCTATGGCAAGATACCCGCTGGTCAGCGAGGAACAGGTTGCCGCTATGGCGGCTGCCGTCCGCCCGGATGATGTTTGCAACATGCAGTACACCTCCGGCACCACAGGATTCCCCAAAGGCGTTATGCTTACCCACTACAACGTGGTCAACAACGGCAAATGTATCGGTGACCGCATGGGCCTTTCCACAGCTGACCGCATGATGATTCAGGTACCCATGTTCCACTGCTTTGGCATGGTGCTGTCCATGACATCTTCCATGACCCACGGTGCCACCATGTGCCCCATGCCTTATTTCTCTGCTAAGGCATCTTTGGCCTGCATCAATCAGGAGAAGATCACTGCATTTAATGGCGTGCCCACCATGTTTATTGCCATGTTCAACCATCCGGACTACCGCAAGACGGACTTTTCTCATATGCGTACCGGCATTATGGCCGGTGCCGGTTGTCCTCCGGAACTGATGCGACGAGCTGCTCAACCGGATGAAATGAATATGCGGGGCATCGTCAGCGTTTACGGTCAAACGGAATCTGCTCCCGGCTCTACCATGTCTGCCTGGACAGATTCTCTGGAAGTGCGAACCGATACTGTTGGCTATGCATTCCCGTATGTGCAATGTAAGATCATTGACCCGGAGACTGGGGAAGAGGTCGGCCCGGGCGTCAACGGTGAATTCTGCTCCCGTGGTTACAATACCATGAAGGGCTATTACAAGATGCCCCAGGCAACTGCGGATACAGTGGATGCGGAAGGCTGGCTCCATTCCGGTGACATCGCCTGTCGTGACGAAGCGGGCAATTACCGTATTACCGGTCGTTTGAAAGATATGATCATCCGCGGCGGTGAGAATATCTATCCCAAGGAAATCGAGGAGTTCATTTATACCCATCCAGCTGTCAAGGATGTACAGGTCATCGGCGTACCGGATCAGAAATACGGCGAGGAGATCTACGCCAGTATCGTGCTGAAAGAAGCGGGTTCGGTCACGGTGGACGAAATGCTTGCTTACATCAAAGCCAGCATGGCACGGCATAAAGTACCCAAATACATCGAGTTTGTGGATGCGTTCCCCATGAACGCTGCGGGCAAGGTGCTGAAATACAAGATGCGCCAGGACGCGGCAGAGCGTTTAGGGCTTGTTGGCGACGGCACCGATACCGCAAAAAGCCAATTATGAGAATCCCCGCCCTATGCGACCGCAGAGGGCGGGATTCTATTTGACAGAAAGACTTTTTTACGATATCATATATATGCAAATCTATGGTCGTCCATCATTTGGAGGGGACAGAAAGGTTGATACTTATGAGAAATTTACTTGCTTTTGATTTGGGTGCAAGCAACGGCCGTGCCATTTTGGGCCAGTTGGAAAACGGCAAACTGACCATGCGGGAGCTGCACCGTTTTGAAAACAATTATGTGGAGATGAACGGTGTTTGCTACTGGGATCTGCCTTATCTTTATAATCAGCTGAAACAGGGCTTCCTGGCCTTCAAGCAGGCGAACGTTGGCGACCTTGACTGCTTTGGTATTGATACCTGGGGCGTGGATTACGGTCTGCTGGACCGCAACGGACACCTGTTGGGCAATCCCCGGGCATACCGCTACAGCGTGGACGAGGATATGGACGCAGCATCTGAAATTGTGGATTTTCCCACACTGTTCAGCCGCACCGGCATTGCAAAGCTGAATTTTAATACTGTCTACCAGCTTTATCGCCGGAAGCGGCAAAATGATGTGGCTTTGGAGCAGGCACAGAAGCTTCTGATGATGCCCGATCTTCTGGGCTATTTCCTCACTGGGGAAATGAAGTCTGAGTATACCAATGTTACTACATCCATGCTCTACAACCCCACCACCCGGGATTGGGACTGGGATAGCATCCGAGCACTGGGAATCCCGGAGCATATCTTTACAGAAATCGACCAGGCCGGCACTCTGCGTGGCAAGCTCCGTCCGGAACTGGCAGAGGAATTTGGACTTAATCAGGCGAATTTTGCCGCTGTGGGCACCCACGATACCGCATCCGCCGTTGCAGCGATTCCCGGAAGCGGCAGCTTTGCGTTTTGTTCCTCCGGTACATGGTCTCTCTTTGGCGTGGAGACGGATGTGCCCATTCTGACGCCGGAAGTGCGTGATGCCAACTTTGCCAATGAGGGCACCATTCAGGGCGGCTTCCGCCCCTTGAAGAACATCATGGGTCTGTGGCTGATCCAGGAGTGCCGCAGAGACTGGATCAAAGCAGGAACAAAGTACAGTTGGGATGATATCGTGAAGGAAGCCAAGAAAGCTGAACCCCTTCGCAGCATCATTGATCCCGATTACAGCGAATTCTTTGCCGGTGGCAATATGGTGCAGAAGATCCGGAAGTTCTGTGCTGACACAAATCAGCCTGTTCCGGAGACTGTGGGGCAAATCGCCCGTTGTATCTACGAGTCCCTGGCACTGAAATACCGTTGGGCATTGGAGCGACTGGAAGAGATCAAGGGTCAGAGCATCGATACGCTGAACATCGTTGGCGGCGGTATTCAGAACAAGCTGCTCAATCAGATGGTGGCAGATTCCATTAACCGCCCTGTGATCACCGGCCCGGTGGAAGGTGCAGCTATTGGCAACCTGCTGGCTCAGGCTATGGCCCTTGGTGATATCAAGGATATTGACGAACTGCGTCAGATCGTCCGCAATTCTGAGACTGTTGAAACCTATCAGCCCAATCACACAGAAGACTGGGAGAAAGGCTATCAGCGTTTGCTTACATTTTGAGTTAAGGAGATTATTATGAATATACAATACATTCACCCGGCTGACCAATTGGTCATGTTTATGCAGCGTATTTATGACAAGGGTCTAACTACCACTTCGGGTGGCAACTTGTCCATAAAGGATGAAGAGGGTAATATCTGGATCACACCTGCCGGCGTTGACAAGGGTACGCTATCCCGTGGGGATATCGTCTGCGTCAAGCCTGACGGCACGATCGTGGGTCAGCACAAGCCATCTTCGGAACTTCCGTTCCATGCCTCGGTGTACCATATGCGGCCGG
This sequence comes from Faecousia sp., assembly GCA_045596215.1. Classification (GTDB taxonomy): domain Bacteria; phylum Bacillota; class Clostridia; order Oscillospirales; family Oscillospiraceae; genus Faecousia. The sequence goes on along the minus strand of JAZOBY010000070.1, from coordinate 50,666 downwards.
ATCTGCAAGCGGTATTGCATGCCCATCCGCCGGCATTGGTGGCGTTTTCCATTGCCCGTAAATGCCCCAATCTGGATTTGGTTCCCTCTGTCCGAAAGGTCTGTTCGGACGTGCAGATCGCAAAATACGACGTACCGGGCAGTGATGCATTGGGCGAGAAGATCGGTTCTGTTTTTGCGTCCGGTTGTGACATTGCGATTCTGGAGAATCACGGTGTTTGCATCGGTGCAAAGGATATGTTCACAGCCTTCCAGCGTTTTGAGACGCTGCACTATACGGCAACTCTGGAGGTTCTGGCCAAGAAGGTGGGCACAATCCGCCCCCTTGCCACGGATGCATACCGTATCAGCGATACCCGTTATCATACAAAAATGGACGATTTCATCCCCCACAGCCGCACGTCTGAGGAACTGGCGGCTCGCCGGGATATGATCACCCTCATCCGCCGTTCCTACAAGATGGGCTTGTTTACTGCCAACCACGGCACCTATTCTGTGCGTTTGGCAGACGGCAGCTTCCTCATCACGCCCTTCAATTTTGACCGGGCATATCTGGAAGAAGATGACCTTGTGCGTGTCAAGTCCGGCATGAAGGAGCAGGGGAAAACCCCGTCTCGTGCCGTTTTGTTCCATGAGAAGATCTATCAGAAACAACCGGAGATTAAGGCTATCTTACAGGCTCATCCTGTCAATTCCATGGCATTTGCCATTACGGATGCAGTTTTCGATCCCCGCACCATCCCGGAAAGCTATATCCTTTTGCGGGATGTGAAAAAGCTGCCCTATGACCAGGTTTATCTGGAACCTGACAAGACTGCCGATGCCCTCAGCCCGGTGCATCCGGCCATGATGATCGAAAACAGCTGTGTTGTGGTGACCGGCGAGAGCTTACTGCAGGCCTTTGACCGGCTGGAAGTAATGGAGTCCACCGCCAATTCCATTATCCTGTCCAAAGAGGTGGGTGACATCGTTCACATTACTGATGACGAAGTGGAAGATCTGAAAGTGGCGTTCCATTTGAAAGACGATCCGGAGGTCTAAAGATGGATGCAAAACAAATTATGAAAATTTTTGAAGAGACCGCCTATGTGCGTATGGGTGGATCTTCTGAGGAACTGCGTGCTGCTAAATATTTGCAAAGCAAATGCACGGAATTGGGCGTTTCTGCCGTGCTGGAAGAATTCGACGTGGATATGGCAACCATGGAGCAGGCAATTCTGACCGTGGACGGCAAGGAAATCCCCTGCAAGGGATATCTGAACTGCGGCAGCGGGAAAGTGGAAGCACCCCTTTACTATCTGCGTAGTACCGATCCGTACAGCCTTTCTCTGTGCAAGGGAAAGATCGTTATGATCGACGGTTATCTGGGCTACTGGATGTATCAGGATCTGCTGGAAAACGGAGCGGTTGGCTTTATCACCTATGACGGCAATGCCAACTATACGGATAACGACATTGACCAGCGTGAACTGCGTAGTTACGTCAGCAAGGGTAACAAGATCCTGGGTGTGAACATCAATGCCAAGTCTGCCATTGAATTGACACGGGATGGGGCATCCATGGCGAGAATCACCATTAAGCAGGAGGAAGCTACTGGCAAATCCCATAATGTGATTGCGGATCTGCCCGGTGAGCGTCAGGAATACATCGTTTTGACAGCCCATTACGACTCCACATCCCTTTCTCAGGGTGCATATGACAATATGTCCGGCTCTGTGGGTATCCTGGGTGTTTTGGAATACTTTGTGAACCATCCCCACCGTTACGGTCTGCGTTTTATTTGGTGCGGCAGTGAAGAACGAGGCTTGCTGGGCTCAAAAGCCTATTGCCAGGCTCACGAGGATGAACTGAAAGACATCGTTTTGAATATCAACCTGGATATGATCGGCTGCATCATGGGCAAGTTCATTGCTTGCTGCTCCACAGAAGAGGCACTTACCCATTACATCAAGTATTTTGGTGCGGAATTGGGCTTTGGTATCAAGGTCCAGCAGGATGTTTATTCCAGCGATTCCACACCTTTTGCGGACAATGGCGTGCCGGCTCTGTCTTTTGCACGGATCGCTCCTCCGAATACGGCTACCATCCATAACGGCTATGACACGGTTGCAGTTATGAGCGGAGAGCAGATGGTGGAGGATATCGAATTTATCACCACCTTTACTGATCGCATGGCCAATGCTGCCCAGTGTCCTGTGGCCAGAGAAATCCCCGAAAATGTGAAGGAAAAACTGGATATTTACCTTACCCGTAAGCGGGACAAAAAGTAATTCTTACGCCTGTCGCAGTTGCGGCAGGCGTTTTTCTATAAAATTTTCCGGAAACCTTTACCAAAGTATATTTTTGTGGTAAAATACTACCAAATTACTACCTCGGGAGATTTTTATGAATTTATCGAAACTTCGTACATGGAAACCAAATTATCTCGCCGTTGCTTTTTTGATGCCCTTTGCTGCAATGCTGGTGTTGATGATCTGCGTGGGTGCAACGCCCTTCGGTCACAAATCCTTGCTGTATTCCGACATGTGGCATCAGTATTTTCCGTTCTTTAAGGCGTATCGCAATGCCCTTTTGAGTGGTGAGAGTCTCCTGTTCAGCTGGAATGTGGGCATGGGCATGGACTATCTCGGGTTGATTTCATACTATCTGGCTTCACCGCTATATTTGCTGAGTGTGCTTTTGCCGGATAGTTGGGTCTTGCCGTATTTTTCATTGCTCGTACCTGCAAAACTGGGTCTTGCTTCCTTGTGCTTTGCCATTTTTCTGAAAAAGCTGTTCGGCAGGAATGATTTTTCCATCGCTCTGTTTGGCAGCTTCTATGGACTTTGTGCCTGGGCCTTGGGCTATCAGTGGAATATCATGTGGCTGGATACCTTTGCACTGCTGCCGCTGGTTGCTTTGGGAACGGTGTATCTTTTAAAGGAAAGAAAGTTCGTTTTATACACCGTTACGCTGGCATTGTCCATTTTTATCAACTATTATATCGGCTTTTTTACTTGCATTTTCGTGCTTTTGCTGTTTATCTGCTATCAGATTTGCAGATGTAAAAGCGTAAAGACATTCTTTCTGGATCTTGGATGCATTGCACTGTTTTCTGTGCTGGCCATCGGCATGACGGCCATTTTGGAATTGCCGGCACTGGCGGCATTGGGAAAGACGTATTCCAGCGTAAACTCCTTTCCAGAGGGCTTTCAATTGAATATGGTTGATTATGAGCTTTGCACACCTGCAAGGGAGGCATGGGAGGCTTTTAAAGCCGCAAAGGAAGCTGGGGAGCCCGCGATTTCCCTGTGGTTCCAAGCGGTAGGGAAGTCATTCGCACCCGTTTTGAATGGCATGGGACAGGTTGCCGGCAACCTCAGCGGTGGTAATGTTCCCACATTCATGGATGGCCTGCCCAATGTATACTGCGGTATTTCCGTATTGCTATTGTCTTTTCTCTTCCTGATGGCTTGGAATGTGAAGCTGCGTGACAAAATCTGTTGTGTGGTCCTGATTCTGTTTTTCATGGCCAGCTTTGTCATCCGTCAACTGGATTATATCTGGCACGGTTTCCATTTCACGAATCAAATTCCGTACCGTTTCAGTTTTATCCTGTCTTTTGTTATGCTTTACATGGCATACAGAGCATACTTGTTCCGTCATCGTTTCCGTCCGGTGCACTTTATCACTGCCGGAATCCTGACGATCGACGTTTTTCTGCTTTCCAAATATGTGGAATTGATCCCGGATGCTATTGGTGCTTTGGGAGAGCTATTTGAAAATATTGGACAGGCTTTGAGTGCATCCATTGCTGGCAATGAAGTGGCTGCAAAGACTGCGTTGCTGACGATGGAATCCCTTTACAGTGCCTACGGTGACACCTATGTGTTCCTGGTATATAATGCCGTGTTCTTCTTCCTGTGTCTTCTCATTCTGCTGTACCCCCGTCTGCACCGGGCACCTGAGAAAGATGCAACATGGGAAGACCGGAAAAGTATTGCTCTGATGCGTAAGAGCCGGTACCGTCTGTCTACGGGATTGCTTGGCTTGGTCATGGTCCTGGAGCTTGTGATGAACGTTGTGAATTTTGGAGTCAATTTCGCCTATACGGACATCACCAATTACCCCCAGGGAACGGAATATACCGCGTCCATGATCCGCTATATGAAAGAGCGGGAGGATTCGCTGTTCTACCGTGTTGAGACCACTCACTCCCAGACGCTTAACGACGGTGCTTTGAACGACTACAACGGTATTTCCACCTTTACCAGTTCGGCAAATGTGGATGTTACGCGTTTTATGACAGCCCTGGGCTTTGCCGCCCAGGATAACTGGAACCGCTATTGTTACGAGGAAAGCTCTCCTGTCGCAAATCTGTTTCTGAATTTGAAATATATGCTGGAGCGGTCTGCACAAGTGGAGGAAAATCCGTATTTTGACAACATCCACCACTATGGGGATGTGTATTTGCTGGAAAACAATGCGTATCTGCCCTTAGGTTTTTTGGCAGAACCAGCTCTTGGAGATGCCAAGCTTCTGTTCGACTCGTCCAACGCATTTTACAATCAGAATACCCTGTTTACCGCAGCAACCGGATTGGAAGGCAATGTATGGAACGACACGCCCGCTCACTGGCTGGAAATTGAGGGCGAGGGCGTAGAAATCAACATTGAAACCCAAGGCGGATACTGTGCATACCGTGTCCCCGGCAACAGCGGTACGCTGATTTACAAGTATACCATTGAACAGGAATGCTTCCTGTGTCTGGATGTTAACCTGTATGCGGACAATAGTTTCTACGTCAGCCTAAACGGCAAATATCTTTACAGCGAGTCTGCTCAGCTTCCCCAAACATTTTCCGTCAGCCAGGTAAAGCCCGGTGATGTTGTAGAGATCCGCATCTCCTGCGATGCAGGGGAGGACAGCAGTATGCGTATCCAGGCGGCAATGCTGGATGATTCACTTTTCCGCAGCGGTTACGAGATACTGAATGCTTCCACTTTGGACATTACCAAATTCTCTACAACCGAGATTTTTGGCAATATCATCTGCGACCGGGACGGATTGCTCTACACATCCATTCCCGATGATGGCAACTGGTATGTCTATGTGGACGGAGAAAGGGCAGAGATAACTACCGTAGCAGATGCAATGGTTGGCGTATTCCTGACAGAGGGTTACCACGACATTATGTTTGTGTACCACAATGATGCTTTCACCTACGGCACGCTGATTTCTGTCGTTTGCCTGCTCGTTTTCCTGTTGTTCATTTACCTGAATGACCGCCAAAAGTGGAACGAACGGGTATTGAAGATCTATCATAAGCTCAAGAAAAAATAAAATTTCACCCCATAGGAGCAAATCCTATGGGGTGTTCCTTATTCGTCACAGCCAAGGGTTTCCTTGGTAAGATAGATGGGCCGGTTTTTGCTTTGCTCAAAGGTTCTGCCAACGTATTCACCGATGATGCCGATGCAGAACAGCTGCATGCCGCCCAGAAGCAGAATGAGCACAATGATGGTCGCGTAACCAGGTACATCAATACCGACGATCAGTTTTTGTAAAACCACAATCAGCAGATATACCATTGCGGCAATTGCGGTTAGCGTTCCCAGATAGGTTGCAAGCCGCAGAGGGCGTGTAGAGAAGCCAATAATGCCGTCGATAGCGTAATTCGTCAGCTTACGGAAACTCCACTTTGTGGTGCCTGCCGCTCGGTCACATGCGGTATAAGGGATGAAGTGTGTCTTGTATCCCACCCATGCGAAAATGCCCTTGCTGAACCGGTGATACTCATGAATGGACAAGATGCTTTCCGCAACGCTGCGGCGGAAAGTGCGGAAATCACTGGCATCCTTCTGCAAATTCACATCGGACAGTTTGTTGATGATGGAATAGAAGGCCTTTTTGAAGAAAGAAAGGACTTTTCCTTCGCCCCGGCGATCCTGATAGGCGGCAACCATGTCAAAATCCGGGTTTTCATCCAAATAAGCAACCATATCCCGGACGATTTCCGGACGCTGCTGCAAATCCGCATCGATCAGCGTGATGTAGTCACCGGCAGCGTGTTCAAGGCCTGCATAAATGGCTGCTTCTTTGCCGAAATTGCGGGAAAAGGAGATGATTTTCATCGGTGTGGTGGTACGATTGTACAGCTTTTTAAGGTTAAATAGGGTCGCATCCCGGCTGCCGTCATCAATGAATACGAGTTCATAGTCGTAACCACATGACTGAAATGCTTCCAAAACGGCATCGTGGAAGGCATAGATGTTCTCCGCTTCGTTATAGCACGGGACGATAAGGGAAAGTTTCATACAGTCAACTCCCAAAAGGATTTTCTTTATTATAACAGATTTCCCAATGCCGTCAAGTTTTATTACATTGAGGAAAAGGAAAGAATTTGGTTGACATTCCCGGGAAAATGTGATAATTTGTTTTGGTAAACAGCCTAGATGAAGAGGTTTCCTGTATTTTCTTTTCAGAGAGCGGACGGTTGGTGTGAGTCCGCAAAGATAAATGGGAATGGTCGCTTCGGAGCTTGCTTCCTGAATAGAGTAGGGAAGTGCGGGTCTGCCCGTTACAGCAGCCAAAGTGTCCGGCTTGCCGGAAATTCAGGTGGTACCGCGGAAAATGTGTATTTTCGCCCTGAGGTTTTTCCTCAGGGCGTTTCTTTTTTGAAAGGAGAGCATTATGGCAAGAGAATTACCAAAGGTCTACGAACCCCAACAAGTAGAAAACAAACTGTACGAAATGTGGGAGCAAAAGGGGTACTTTAAGCCCCAGGGTAAGGAGGGAGCAAAGCCCTTTACCATCGTCATGCCGCCCCCCAACGTTACCGGTCAGCTGCACATGGGTCACGCCATGGACGCAACCTTGCAGGATACCCTGATCCGCTTCAAGCGGATGCAGGGCTACGATGCCCTGTGGGTGCCCGGTGTTGACCATGCCGGCATTGCCACCCAGATCAAGGTGGAAGAAGAACTGCGTAAAGACGGCCTGACCCGTTACGACCTTGGCCGGGAAAAGTTCCTGGAAAAGGTGTGGGACTGGAAACATAAGTACGGCAACCGCATTGTGGAACAGCAGAAGAAGTTGGGTGCATCCTGTGACTGGGAGCGTGCCCGTTTCACTATGGACGAGGGCTGTTCCAAGGCTGTCCGTGAAGTGTTCGTGTCCATGTATGAAAAAGGCTTGATCTACAAGGGCAGTCGGATCATCAACTGGTGTCCGCATTGCGTTACCGCTTTGTCCGATGCAGAGGTTGAATATGTGGATAAGCCCGGCCATCTGTGGCACATCCGCTATCCCATGGCAGACGACAGTGGCGAAGTAATTGTTGCCACCACCCGTCCGGAGACCATGCTGGGCGACTCCGGTGTGTGCGTCAACCCCAACGATGAGCGTTATACTTCCATCGTTGGCAAGACTGTTATTCTGCCTTTGGTCAACAAGGAAATTCCTGTTGTTGCGGATGATTATGCAGAAATGGAATTCGGCACCGGCTGCGTCAAGATGACTCCTGCCCACGACCCCAACGACTTTGAAGTTGGCCTGCGGCACAATCTGGAAGTTATTCGCGTGCTGGACGATAACGGCAAGGTCAATGCTCTGGGTGGCAAGTACGAGGGCCTGGACCGCTACGAGGCCAGAAAGCAGATCGTTGCCGACCTGGAAGCCGGCGGCTACCTGATCAAGGTGGAAGAGCATGCCCACAATGTGGGTACTTGTTATCGTTGCCATAACGATGTGGAACCCATCATTTCTGCCCAATGGTTTGTAAAGATGAAGCCTCTGGCTGAGGAAGCCATCCGTGTGGTCAAAGAAGGGGAGACCAAGTTTGTTCCCGACCGTTTCAGCAAGACCTATCTGAACTGGATGGAAAACGTCCGTGACTGGTGCATTTCCCGTCAGCTGTGGTGGGGTCATCAGATTCCCGCTTGGACCTGTGCGGATTGCGGTCACATCACCGTTTCCCGGGAAGATGCCTGCACTTGCTCCAAGTGCGGCAGTGCCAATATCGAGCGTGATCCCGACGTGCTGGACACCTGGTTCAGCTCCGCTCTGTGGCCCTTTGAGACTTTGGGTTGGCCGGATACGACCGAGGATTTGAAGAAATTCTATCCCACGGACGTGCTGGTCTCCGGCTACGCCATTATCTTCTTCTGGGTTGCCAGAATGATCTTCTCTGGCTGTGAGCATGTGGGCAAAACTCCGTTCCATACTGTGCTGATCCACGGTCTGGTGCGTGACGATAAGGGCCGTAAGATGTCCAAGTCCCTGGGCAACGGTATCGATCCGCTGGAAATGATCGAAAAGTACGGCTGCGATGCTCTGCGCATGAACATGGTCACCGGCAACTCTCCCGGAAACGATATGCGTTTCTATGTGGAACGCTGCGAAGCTATGCGTAACTTTGCCAATAAGCTGTGGAACGCCAGCCGTTACGTCATGATGAACCTGTGCGAGGATGCAGTGAATGAACTGCCCGCTTTGGAGAAGCTGGAAATCGCAGACAAGTGGGTGCTTTCCAAGCTGAACAACCTGATTGCGGAAGTCACCGAGAACATGGATAAGTACGAGTTGGGCGTTGCAGTTCAGAAGATCTACGACTTCATTTGGGACACCTACTGCGACTGGTATATCGAGCTGACCAAGGCAAGACTGTACTCCGAGGATGCTGAGCGTAAGCAGACAGCTATTCAGGTGTTGGTTTACGTTCTGGATCAGACCCTGCGTCTGTTGCATCCGTTTATGCCTTTCATTACTGAGGAAATTTGGCAGAGCCTGCCCCACGAGGGTGACGCACTGATCATTGCCGCATGGCCCCAGTACCGTGCCGACCTGGCCTTTAAGGCTGAGCAGAACAGTATGGAATCCGTGATGGAAGCCATCCGTGCCATCCGTAACCGCCGTACCGAGATGAACGTGCCGCCTTCCAAGAAAGCTGCACTGTATATCCTGGCCAATGATCCCAAGGTATTCATCGAGGGCGAGGGCTTCATGCAGAGATTGGCATATGCCGATACTGTAACCCTTTTGGATAAGGAGCCGGAAAATCTGGACGGCATGATTACTTGTGCCACTTCCGATGCGAAGCTCTACATTCCTATGGGCCAGCTGGTGGATGTTGCCAAGGAATTGGAGCGGATCGCTAAGGAGCTGGACAGCCAACGTAAGTTCCTGGCCAGCCTGGAAGCCAAGCTCAGCAATGAGAAATTCGTTTCTCGTGCTCCGGAGGCCGTGGTTGCCGCAGAGCGTGAAAAGGCACAAAAGACCCGGGACTTGATCGCAAGTCTGGAACAAAGCGAAAACGCAATGAAGAAACTGTAATTAAATAATGAAATGCTCCTGCACAAATTTGTGCAGAAGCATTTTTCTTTTCCTATTTCCGACTGCAAAAGCCAAACCGCATTTTTTATACTGTTGCTACAAACACAAAAGGAGGAATTAAAATGCAATTTACAAGTTTCCTGGATGACGGCAGATTGACAGTTGCCCTGACAGGAGAGATTGATCACCATTGTGCGAAAAACTACATTCAGTCAATCGCGGGAAAGATCGAAGCATATACACCGGAAGTATGTGTTTTGGACTTCCAGGATGTAACATTTGTGGATTCATCGGGAATTGCGGTGGTGATCAACGCCCTGCGGGCCATGGCACAAATTGAGGGAAAATTGATGCTTACAGGCATCTGTGAACAGCCAATGCGTGTTTTTCGTGCATCCGGCATTGATAAATTAGTGGAAATTAAGGAGGCAGTTTGATGAAATTCGAAAATTTTATGGTCTTGGAGTTCCCAAGCAGATCTACAAATGAGGCATTCGCCCGATCGGCTGTGGCCTGCTTTGCGGCACAAATGGATCCCACGTTGGAGGAATTGGGAGATATTCGCACAGCGGTATCGGAAGCGGTTACCAACTGCATTGTTCACGCATATCCGCAGGAACTTGGCCTTATTACGCTGCGGTGCCGGATACTGAAAGACAATGTGCTGGATATTGTTGTGAAAGACCAGGGTGTTGGTATTCCTGATATTGAGCAGGCACGCCGGCCCATGTTTACTACCGGAGGCAGTGACCGGAGCGGCATGGGCTTTACCATTATGGAGAGCTTTATGACCTCTTTTGAGATCAAATCCGTTCCCGGAAAGGGAACAACGGTACATATGCGTCGCAGGATCCAAAAAAGAAAATGAGCAGGCTGGAAGAACTGATCGCCCAGGCACAGAAAGGGGACAAGACGGCTTCAGAGACGTTGGTTACGGAGAATTCCGGCTTGATTTGGTCCGTTGCCCGTCGGTTTCTCGGTCGTGGTGTGGACGGTGATGATCTGTACCAACTGGGTTGTCTGGGATTTTTAAAGGCTGTGGAAGGCTTTGACCTGGAATACGGCACGCAGTTTTCTACCTACGCTGTACCAAAGATATCCGGGGAGATCCGACGTTTTTTGCGGGACGACGGAGCCGTTAAGGTATCCCGCACCATCAAGGAGCAGGCGGCGACCATCAAAATGGCACGAAACAACTTGACAAATGCCCTTGGCCGTGAACCCTCGGTGACGGAGATATCTGAAAAGACAGGTTTGTCACCGGAAGAAATCGCAGTTGCGGAAACGGCTACGGCGGCAACGGAATCCATCCAAAGGGAAACAGGGGAGGATGGTTTCTCCCTGGAAGATGTGCTGACAGATACCCAGACGGAAGAATCCCTTGTGGAGATCATTTCCTTAAAGCAGGCTATTTCCAATTTGCCGGAACGAGAGCGTATGGTCATTCAACTGCGTTATTTTCACGGTCTGACACAAGAGCGTGTGGCGAAGGTCTTACAGGTCAGTCAGGTGCAGGTATCCCGCATCGAAAAGAAAGCCTTGTCCAATTTGCGTCTTTTTATGGATTAGGACAAATTTTACTTTACCTTTCGGTGAAAATGCGGTAGAATAGAAGCATCCAAAAGATATAAAGGTGCAGTTATGACCGAAGAGTATTTAAACCGATTTTTAACTGCCCGGCGGCGTTACATTGCCGGGCAGTTTTCAAAATTGAATCCAATGCAGCAGGAAGCCGCTCTGACCACAGAGGGGCCGCTTTTGCTGCTTGCAGGTGCCGGAAGTGGAAAGACGACAGTTCTAATCCACCGCATTGCAAATTTGATCCGCTTTGGTGCCGGCAGTGATCCGTCAGTCAACGATGTGCCGGATACGGTAACGGAAGAAGACGTGGAATTTTTGGAAAATCTGTCTACTGATGCTACGGATTTTGAACGCAGTCATGCGGACTTTCTGTGTGCCTTACGCCCGGCTGTGCCTTGGAGCATCATTGCCATTACCTTTACCAATAAGGCGGCTAACGAACTGAAAGCCCGTCTGGGGACCATGCTGGGCCCGGAGGCGGAAGACGTATGGGCCATGACATTCCACTCCGCCTGCTGCCGGATCCTGCGGCGGGACATTGAACGGTTGGGATACAGCCGCAGTTTTACCATCTACGATACAGCGGATTCTGAGCGGATCATGAAGGATATTGTCAAGGATATGGGCCTGGATGACAAGACCTTTCCTGCAAAATTTTTGCTTGGTGTCATCAGCAAGGAGAAAGACCGGATGGTATCGCCAGACGACCTGTTGGAGCGTGCGCTGGACAGTGGTGATATGCGGCTGATGCCCATTGCAAGGGCATATAAGAAATATCAGACGAAGCTGAAAGAGAATAATGCCGTCGATTTTGACGATATTATCCTGCTGACGGTTAAGCTCTTGCAGGAGCATGAGGATGTTCGTGCCTACTATCAGCGGAAATTCCGTTACGTTTTGGTGGATGAGTATCAGGACACCAACCATCTGCAATATCTGCTTACGTCCCTGCTTGCCGGTGGATATGAGAATATCTGTGTTGTGGGCGACGATGACCAGAGTATTTACCGCTTCCGTGGTGCCACCATCGAAAACATTTTGGATTTTGAGAAGCAGTACCGGGGTGCGAGGGTGATTCGCTTAGAGCAAAATTACCGTTCCAGCCAATCCATTCTCAACGCGGCCAATTCTGTGATCGTTCACAACCGTGGTCGAAAAGGCAAGCGCCTTTGGACTGCCAACGGCATCGGCGACCCGGTGACGGTATACGAGGCAACGGACGAACGGGCTGAGGCCAGTTTTGTTGCCGGACAGATCATTAAGAAATCCAAAGGCAAGAATTTCAAGGATTACGCCATCCTTTACCGCACCAACGCCCAATCCAATGCCCTGGAATATGCACTGAAACGCAACGGGATTCCGTACCGGGTCATTGGCGGTACACGATTCTTTGACCGGGCAGAAATCAAGGATATGCTGGCGTATTTGTGCGTCATCAATAACCGTTCTGACGACTTGCGGCTGAATCGGGTCATCAATAACCCGCCAAGAGGTTTGGGTGCAAAGTCGTTGGAAACTGCGGCACGTTTGGCGACCGCGGAAGGACTGCCCTTATATGAGGTAGTGTCGAATGCCGGCATGTATGCACCCCTTGAAAAGATTGCACCCAAGCTGAGTGCGTTTGCTTCCTTAATTGACGGTTTGGAAGCACTGCTGGACGAAGGCATGAGCCTTGCTGATTTCTACGAAGAACTGATGATTCGCACCGGCTATATTGAGATGCTTCAAAAGAAAGATACCGAGGAAAACAAGACCCGGTTGGAGAACATCCGGGAATTGAAATCCAGCATTCTTTCCTATGTAGAGAATGCGGATACACCATCTCTGGCCGGTTTCCTGGAAGAGATCGCTCTTTACACGGATATCGAGGAATATAACGACGGTGATGATGCGGCGGTCATGATGACCATGCACTCGTCCAAGGGTCTGGAATTTCCGCACGTTTTCCTGGTCGGTTTTGAAGACGGCCTGTTTCCGGGCATGAAGGCCATCGGAGATATGGAAGAAATGGAAGAGGAACGTCGACTTTGCTATGTGGCTATCACCCGGGCGAAGCAGACCCTTACCATCAGCCATGCCCGACAGAGAATGCTCTACGGCCGCACAAATGCATCCATGGCATCCCGTTTTCTGAGGGAACTGCCCCAGGACGAAATCGAAAAGAGGGGCGGTTTCACCGCACCGCAAGTGCAAGGCTTTGCGGATGACACATTCCGCCGCCCGGCGACAACCTGGGCAGCACCGAAAAACGTGTATGTCACCAAGACGCCGACTCAGACCTCTGCACCTGCATTGGAGCTGAACAAAGGCGATATGGTCAATCATACGGCATTCGGCAAGGGAATGGTCCTGTCCGTCATGAAAATGGGCGGAGACGCGTTGCTGGAAATTGCCTTTGATCAGATCGGTACCAAAAAATTGATGGCGAAGACTGCATCCGTCCATATGAAAAAGCTGTAATATTTTCCCGTCCGTGACATATAATCCCAAGAGGTGATGGTATGTCCCGACTGCTTCGAACATTACTGCGTTTTGTCATCATCGCGGTGATCATCGGATCTTTGCTTTTGATCGTTTTTCGCACGAAATTTCACGGAACAATCCGGTCCTTATCGGAAACGAAGATCAAAAATACCACCTCGGACCTAATCAATGATGCCATCGACCGTCAGATTGATGTGGGAAATATCCAATATGACCGTATTGTGTATTTTGAAAAGGATCTGGACGGAAAGATCACCGCTCTGAAAACCAACATGAGCGAGGTAAACCGGCTGAAAACCAGTATCCTGAACATCATCAATGACGAGATACTGGCAATGGATACCACGGATCTGGGTATTCCGGTAGGCAGTTTGATTCTGCCGGAGCTTTGGTCAGGTCGCGGTCCCCATATCCCGGTTCAGATCCTTTCCATCAGCAACTCGGAAGCGAGTTTTGAAAGCTTTTTTACGGAAGCGGGGATCAATCAAACCCTGCAAAAATTGATTATGAACATCAGCGTGGATGTTTCTATTTTGGTTCTTGGACGCACGGAAAGTTTCACCGTCACCAGCCAAGTGGTGGTGGCTGAGACCATTATCGTCGGCCAGGTGCCGGATACACTATTACAAGCGGGAGGCTCCTATGGAAGCAAGACAGCGAATTGATGAACTGATCCGCATTTTAACGGAGGCAAATTACCGATACTATGTACAGGATGATCCTACCATGCCGGATTTTGAATATGACCGCCTGCTTCGGGAATTGGAAGATTTAGAAGCGGCTGATCCCGCACTGGTTCGCCCGGATTCTCCCACGCAGCGGGTGGGAGGCGAGGCACTGAGCAAATTCGAGAAGGTGACCCATCCCGTTCCGCTTATGAGCTTGCAGGATGTGTTTTCACCGGAGGAACTGCGTGAATTTATCGAGAAAACCTTGGAAAGCTACCCGGATTCCCAATTTTCCGTTGAGCCGAAGATCGACGGTCTTTCTGTAGCATTGGAATACGAAAACGGGCAGTTTGTCCGGGGTGCCACCCGTGGCGACGGCGTGGTGGGCGAGGATGTGACGGAAAATCTGAAAACCATCCGTTCCATCCCTATGCGCTTGAGAAACGCTCCTGTGCGGTTGATCGTTCGGGGTGAGGTCTTCATGCCGAAGAAGAGTTTTGAGGCACTCAACGAGCACCAGGAGGCGGAGGGAAAGCCTCTGTTCGCCAATCCCCGGAATGCTGCGGCGGGAAGCCTTCGTCAATTGGATTCCAAGATCACTGCTCAGCGAAAACTGGATATTTTGATCTTCAATGTGCAACTGGCTGAGGGCGTGGAATTTGAAAGCCACCAGGAGTCTCTGGACTTTTTGCGTAGCTTGCAATTCAAAGTGATCGACAATGCCATGCTGAGCGATGCGGATCAAATCATCGGCCATGTCATGTCCATCAATGAAAGCAGAGAGCATTTAACTTGTGACATTGACGGTGCTGTGGTCAAGGTCAACGATCTGAACCAGCGTGTGCGAATGGGCTCAACCGCCAAGTGTCCCAAGTGGGCAGTGGCCTACAAATATCCCCCGGAAATCAAACCCACAGTTGTGGAAGATATTGTGGTGCAGGTGGGACGCACTGGCGTGCTGACCCCCAAGGCTGTGGTGAAAGCAGTTCGGCTTGCCGGCACGACGGTGACCAATGCCACGCTGCACAACCAGGACTTTATCTCCCAACGAGATATCCGCATTGGTGATACGGTGCTGATCCGCAAGGCAGGGGAGATCATTCCGGAAATTTTGGAAGTGGATGTTTCCAAGCGTCCTGCGGCGGCACAGCCGTATTATTTGCCCAGCACTTGTCCTGTTTGCGGTGCACCGACGGCAAAGGATGCAGATGGTGCATTTCTGCGTTGTACCGGTGCGGAGTGCCCGGCACAGCTCAGTCGCAATATCGCACATTTTGTCAGCCGGGATGCCATGGATATCGACGGACTCGGAAGTGCCATTGTGGAGGCTCTAATTGAAAAAGGTCTCTTAAAATCTCCCGCGGACATCTATTATCTGACGTTGGATGAAATGAAGAGTCTGTGGCAAAAGGGCGAATTGGCGGCACGCAAACTTCTTTCCGCCATTGAAGCGAGCAAGGAACAAGACCTGTCCAAGCTGATCTATGCTCTGGGCATCCGTCAGGTCGGTGCCAAAACAGGCAAGGTCCTGGCCGCCACATTTGGTTCCATGGATGAGCTGATGGCGGCGTCGCTGGAAGACTTGACCCAGGTTCCGGATGTGGGCGAGGTTACGGCAAAGAACATTGCAGACTGGTTTGCAGAGCCTCAATCCCAGCATATGATTGAGCGGCTGCGTGAAGCCGGTGTGAATTTTGAAAGCAAGCGGACGGTAACGGATACACGCTTCGCCGGCATGACATTTGTGCTTACCGGGGCACTGAGCAAGTTTACCCGGGAAGAGGCTACGGAAAAGATCGAGTTGTTTGGCGGTAAGGCTTCCGGCTCTGTCTCAAAAAAGACAACCTATGTGGTTGTGGGTGAGAATGCCGGGTCCAAAGAACGCAAGGCAAGGGAACTGGGAATTCCCATCCTTTCTGAGGATGATTTTCTCACTATGATTCAATAATCAGGTAAATAAACAAAACAGCGGAAGTAATTCCGCTGTTTTTGTTTTATAGACTGAAATCCTCGTTGTCGTACTTATTGAAATCCAATGCTTTGGGTTTGACGGGGATCCGTTTGATGGGATCATAGGAAAATTTCCGACACTTTTTGTCAGACGGAACGACGCCCCGTTTGGTGCACAATGTCAGTCCTTCTTCCAAAGCGGTACCGTGGTGACAGTATGTGCAGGATCTTTCTATTTTCTTACGAAACAGCATAATACTGCCTCCTTTTGTTCTTATGAGTAGATTATACACCAAATAACTGGGGAATGCTACCCCTAATTTTCCTTTTTCTTGTTGTGGCTACAAGAATAGTGGCGGTAAATCCAAGAATCAGGAACATACTTAGCGATAAATCGATCTTTTCCGTGGCAGGGAACAGCAACCATTGGACGAGCCAACTGAGTAGAATACTGAATAGAGTTTGCAACAATTTTCCCGGCAGATAGAGCCCAAGGCCAAGACTTCCTGTAACAGATGCGGTCTGCATCAGCACGCAAATACCGCCAAATGCCAACATGCCGCTAGATATAATAAAGCGTGCACCTGTTGATGCCAGGGTATCTATCGTCAGACACCCGTTCGCCAGTTCCAGAAAGCCGTAGAATCCAACCCGGGCAGCATGGGGCAGTAACCACAAAAACCACTTGTCGCAAAACGCAAGAACGACTCGAATAAGCACAATCCAGCCGCATATATACCCCATTGTCGACACGGCGTTTTTAACTGCTTGTGTGACTGTCAAAGATGGTGCAGATGTTACCCTATGCTGTTCACGACTTTTCCCCGGCAATAGCATCCCGACTAATATGGCGGACAGAATGTGAATACCCCAAAGAAGCCAAAGCATCCATATTTGCGGAAATTTACTTCCGAGAATTCCAAATAAAAACGCAGGGCCTGCATTGCTGCAAAATGCCAGCATACGCTGTGCATCATTCTTCCGAAGCTGGCCACACTTCCAAGCCTGGTGCACAGCCAAAGCCCCCGTAGGATAACCGCCGAGAATACCCGTCAGGAAGAGTCCTTCGCTGCCTCTCGGGATACCGAGCAGTTTTCCGAGAGGATGCAAAAAACGGAAATTTCCTCCGCTTACGACAGATGCAAGCATACCGGTCAGTACGATAAACGGGAAAAGGGACGGAATAACGCTGCATAGACACAGTTCAATCCCAGCTTGTGCACCGCTGAGGGCACTGCGACTGTCCAATATCAAAAGTAAAACGCCAAACCCTGCAAATATGGCATGAATCATTCTTTTTTTCATGTTCAGTCACCTCAAAAGAATCTATGCGTCAAAATGCAATTTCATCCCCATTTGTTCATATGCTTTCCCAAAAGGAGGGATGTGTATTGAAGTCCGATTCTTTGATACATAAGTTGGCATTTGCGGCGGATCTGCCGGATGAACCGATTCCTGGCCGCCCATTGGTGGAAATCATCGACCATAGCAGAGTTCTGATCGAAAACCACAAGGGCGTTACAGAGTACGGTGAAAATCTGATTCGTGTTAAGGTGAAATTTGGCTCCGTCTGCGTGTGCGGGAGTAAACTGGAGTTGTCCCGCATGACCAAGGGACAACTGATCATTGTGGGAAACATTGATATGGTCCAGCTTTGCAGGGGGTGAGGGGATGGATCTGTGGCAATCCTTTAACGGTGGGGTGACAGTGGAAGTCATATCTGCGGATATTTCCGGGATGCTGTCAACGCTCCATGAACGCAATATTCCCTTGGAGCATGTACGGTTCCTGGATGAACTGCGTTGTACATTTGGCGTGCAGAGGCAATACATAAAAGCGGTCAAACGCATCACGGAAAAACGTGGTGAAACCATGAAAATTGTTACCCACAATGGTCTCTATTGGCAGATTCGTTTCCTTATGAAGCGACCGGTTTTGCTATGCGGACTTGCTTTCATCATTCTGCTAACTTTACTGATTCCCACACGGATATTCTTCTTCCAAATTGAGGGCAATGCGGCCGTTCCGGATAAAAAAATATTGGAACTGGCGGCCCAATGTGGCATAGAATTCGGCGTATCACGGCGAGAGATCCGCAGCGAAAAGGTGAAAAATCAGCTTTTAAGCTCTGTTCCGGAATTGGAATGGGTGGGGATCAATACGGCCGGATGCGTGGCAACCATTTCCGTACGGGAACGGCAAAGCGGAGATGAGCTTGCTCAGTTGCATGGTGTCAGCAGCATTATCGCCACGCGGGATGGGGTGATTCGGGAGCTAACAGTCACCGGTGGCTCGGCCGCTTGCAAGACCGGACAGGCGGTAAAAGCCGGAGAGGTACTGATTTCCGGTTATACGGATTGCGGTATTTCCATTCGAGCTGAGCGGGCACAAGGGGAAGTTTATGCCGAAACGCACCACGAATTTTCCTGTGTCATGCCCCAAAATTCTGTTCAAAGAGGGGAGCAAGTGGTAGAAAAAAGGAAAACAGGCATAATTATCGGAAAAAATCGAATAAATTTCTCACAAGATAGTGGAATTTTGGATACCGGATGTGTTAAAATGTATGAGGAGAGTTATGTGACGCTGCCGGGTGGATTTGTTTTGCCCATCGCTTTTGTCACAGAGACCTGTATTTATTACGAAAATCAAGAGTCGGTTGCTGCCGGTGATTTAGAGGAAACGACATTGCCGCAGCTGGCAGAGCGTTATCTATCCGGTCAGATGGTAGCCGGCAGAATATTAAATTCGCAAGTGGATATTTCCCGGCAGGAGGATTGTTTGCTTTTGGATGGGAAATATGAATGCCTGGAAATGATCGGGCTGGAACGGTTGGAGGAGATCATAACACCATGAGTCATGTTACAGAACGGATCGTCAGTGTTGAGCGTGTGGAGGATCTGATTGCAGTCTTCGGCTCTTTTGACGAGAATATCAAGCGTATTGAAGAAGCCTTGGATGTGAATATTGTCAACCGAGGAAATGAATTGAAAATCTCCGGAGATGCAGAATCTGTTGACAAGGCGGCAAGGACTTTAGAGGGGCTGCTGTCCTTGGCAGCAAGAGGGGAGACCATTGACGAACAGCGGGTTCGTTACCTCATCACCTTGGTACAGGAGGGCAATGATGCCCTGGTTTCTCAAATGGCCAAGGACGTGGTGTGCATCACCGCAAAGGGCAAGCCTATCAAGGCAAAGACTGTCGGTCAGCAGAAATACATGAAAGCCATCCAGGCCAATACCATCACCATCGGCGTTGGCCCTGCGGGTACGGGCAAGACCTATCTTGCAGTAGCCGCGGCGGTGGCCGCATTTCGGGAGCGGACAGTCAATCGGATTATTCTGACCCGTCCGGCGGTAGAAGCTGGGGAGCGGCTGGGCTTTTTGCCCGGTGATCTGCAAAACAAGGTCGATCCCTATCTCAGACCCCTGTATGACGCCCTGTATGACATGCTGGGCCCGGAAACCTTCCAGAAGTACCAGGCACGTGGCTCTATCGAAGTGGCACCTCTGGCCTACATGAGAGGCCGCACGCTGGATGACAGCTTCATCATTCTGGATGAGGCTCAGAATACCACCCGGGAGCAGATGAAGATGTTCCTGACCCGTCTTGGCTTCGGCTCGAAAATTGTCATCACCGGTGACGTCACCCAGATTGACCTGCCGGACGACAAGGTCTCCGGTTTGAAGGATGCGGTTCGGGTTTTGGAAGATGTAAAAGATATTGCCATCTGCCAGCTGACCAGTGCTGACGTGGTGCGTCATGCTTTGGTGCAGCAGATTATCAACGCTTACGAAAAGGCCAGCAAGAAACAAGAACAGACGACGAATCCGCAAAAACGGTATACACAGAGGAAGAAATAATGAAATACAAAATCAATATCAATTTCGATATCTTCACATTAAAGCAGGCCTTTATCACTTCAATCATCCGCAAATGCGTGGAATCGACTTTGACTGCTGAGAAGATAGATGTACCTTGTGAGATCAATGTGCTGATCACCAATGACCGGGGCATCCGGGCTATCAACAATGCCAGCCGGAATATCGACAAGGCAACGGATGTGTTGAGCTTTCCCATGTTCCAGCTGGAAGCCGGCAATCCACCCAGCGATTGGACGGAATACCTGGATGCGGAAACGGATATGTGTCCCCTGGGGGATATGTGCATCTCCCTGGAACGTGCAACCGCCCAGGCCAAGGAATTCGGCCACAGCGTAAAGAGGGAAGTGGGGTACCTGACCATCCATTCCATGCTTCATTTGCTGGGCTATGACCACCTGGACGAGGGCGAGCAGAAAAAGCAGATGCGTGCACGAGAGGAAGCCATCGCCGCTACAATTCCCGGAATGATCCGGGATTGAGCACAAAGGAGGTACTGTTATGCCGGAGAATTTAGCAGGATATATCGGAGCAGCTATAACTATTATCTGGTTTGTCGGAATGCTTGTATGGTTTTTCCGGCGGCAGTACGGCCGCACCAAGTCTGTGAAAGCAACATTGGTCAATAAACAAGTAACGGAATCCTTTTCCAAATATTCTGCTTCCGGTAAAACAAACCACTACTATGTGACCTTTCAGATCGGCAACAAACGCCGCAGCTTCAAGGTCTCGGAGTTTTCCTATAACGGCTATCACAAGGGCGAGACCGGGACACTACGATTTAAAGGCGACAGATTGATCGATTTTAGTTGATTGTACTTAGGAGATTGAAGATATGAAAACAAAAACCGCTATGATCACCATTGCCGGACGGCCTAATGTGGGCAAGTCCACGCTGACCAACTATCTTGTTGGCGAGAAGATCGCCATCGTTTCCAATAAGCCACAGACCACCCGTAACCGCATCTGCGGCATCGTAACCAAAGAGGATACACAGTATGTATTTGTGGACACTCCCGGTTTCCATAAGGCGAGAACCAAGCTGGGCGATTACATGGTCAACACCGTCCGTGAGTCCATTGCGGATGTGGATGCTACCATTTTGGTGGTTGAGCCCATTGCATCCGTCGGCACCCAGGAGCAGATGCTTTTGGACCAACTGGCCGCTAAAAAGGGCCCGGTGGTTTTGGCTATCAATAAGATCGACACCGTAGAAAAGGACACACTTTTGGAAGTCATCGCAGTATACAGCCAGGCTTTTGCCTTTGCGGCTATCATTCCCATCTCCGCAAAGACCGGCGATGGCGTGGATGCCTTGCTCGCAGAATGCGGCAATTACGCCCAAGACGGCCCGTTCCTGTTCCCGGAGGATCTGACCACGGATCAGCCGGAACGTCAGGTGATGGCAGAGATCATCCGCGAGAAACTGCTGTGGTGCTTGGATCGGGAGATCCCCCACGGAACGGCCGTGGAGATCACCAAATTCTCCGAGCGGGACAGCGGCATTATTGACCTGGATGCCACTATTTACTGCGAAAAAGCAAGCCACAAGGGCATTATCATCGGCAAGCAGGGTGCTATGCTGAAAAAGATTTCTACGATGGCACGTACCGACTGCGAAAAATTCATGGGCACGAAGGTGTTTTTGACGACTTGGGTCAAGGTTAAGGAAAGCTGGCGTGACAGCGATTTCCTTATCCGCAACTTTGGCTACAGAGAGTAATTTCCAAGGTTAATTCTTCTTCATTTGCAAATCCTACGTCTAGAACATGTCATTGCGAACCAGCCCTCAGGCTGGTGTGGCAATCTTACCTTACGATGGGGATTCCCACGCCAGTGTGAGCACTGGCTCGGAATGACTGGAAGTTGGAGGGATGGATATGAATGCAATGAATTACTGGGAACTATTTCTCGAGACCGGTGCACCGGAAATGTACCTGCTGTATCAGCAGGCACGAAAAATGGAGGAAAACCATGTATCTGACCATCCAGGGGATCGTCCTGAGGGTTACGGATTACAATGACCGGGATGCACTGCTCACGGTATTGACCCGTAATCATGGCAAGCTGACCATCAAAGCCAGGGGCTTACGGCGGAAAAACAGTCCGCTCATTGCCCCTTGCCAGTTGCTTGCGTTCGGGGAATTTACATTATTTGAATATCGCGGGATGTACACCATCAACGAGGCTCATTCCCTGGAATTGTTCCAGCCCCTTCGGCGGGATTTGACAAAGCTTTCTTTGGGTACTTATTTTGCTCAGGTTGCTGAGGTCATTTCTCAGGAAGATCTGCCAAACCCTGAGCTTTTGGCGTTGCTCCTGAACAGTCTCTATGCTTTATGCACACTTGACCTGCCGGAAAGTCAGATCAAGGCCGCATTTGAACTCCGGGCGGCGTGCCTTGCGGGTTATGCACCGGATCTGTTTGGTTGTCACGTCTGCGGTGCAGAGTTTCCCAATCGTTTTGATCTGTCCGCCGGACAGCTGGAATGTTCCCACTGCGGCGGTATGGGCGGCGGTATCCGGATGCCGGTAAATCCGGGAGTTATCCAGGCCATGCAGTATATCTGTGGTTGTGACCCTAAGAAGCTGTTTCAGTTCACTCTTGGAGCAGAAAACCTGGAGAATCTTGCAAGCCTGACGGAGGGTTACCTGGCTACCCAACTGGAACGTGGATTTTCTTCGCTGGATTTTTATAAATCTTTACTTATCTAGGAGAATACAATGTCCGAATTATACGAAAAATCCCTGATAAAACTGGAATTGCCTCTTGTATTGGAGCAGCTGGCAACCTGTGCCGGTTCTCAGGGTGGCAAGGAGGCTTGCCTGCATTTGCGGCCGACTTCTGATTTAGAGGGTGTAAATCTGCGTTTGGAGCAGACAACCGCAGCATCCGAGCTGTGCACCCGCAAGGGTAATCCTGTCTTTGGGGATGTGTCCGATGTGTCCGCATCCCTGGAACGGGCCGACCGGGGTGGCAGTTTGCAGCCCATAGAATTACTGCGCATTGGCGGTGTGCTTCGCTGTGCCCGAAATATCAAGGGTTATGTTGCAGAGGATGAAAAAGCTACGGTTTTAGATGTGCTTTTCGGTGCGTTGACCCCCAACAAATATCTGGAAGATCGCATTTTCGGTGCAATTTTGTCCGAGGATGAAATTGCAGACAATGCATCGCCTGCTTTGGCAGATATTCGACGGCATATGCGCATCCAGGCGGGTAAAATCAGAGATGGTCTGCAAAAGATCATTTCCAGTCCTGCTATGAGCAAATATCTCCGTGAACCCATCATCACCATCCGTCAAGGACGGTATGTTGTGCCAGTAAAAGCAGAGCATAAGAATGATGTTCCCGGCCTGGTGCATGACGTTTCCGCTACCGGTTCGACCTATTTCGTCGAGCCCATGAGTGCGGTGAATGCCAACAACGCCCTGCGGGAACTGGAATTGAAAGAAAAGAAGGAGATTGAGCGGATTTTGGCGGAATTGTCCGCAGAAGCCGCCGCACATAGGGAAGATATTAACCTAAACTACGCCATGCTGGTGCAACTCGATGTGATCTTCGCCAAAGCAAAACTGGCCTATCGGATGCAGGCCTGGGCACCGGTGATGAATGACCAGGGCAGGGTAGAGCTGCGGAAGGCCCGCCACCCGCTGATCGACAGCAAGAAAGTCGTGCCGATTTCTCTGCGTCTTGGTTCTGATTTTGATACTATGATCATCACCGGCCCGAATACCGGCGGCAAAACGGTTACTTTGAAGACTATCGGTCTGCTGACGCTGATGGCAGAGTGCGGTTTGCATATCCCGGCAGGGGACGGAAGCGTCCTGTCCACCTTTGATGCCGTTTTGGCGGATATCGGCGACGAGCAGTCCATTGCACAAAGCCTTTCCACATTTTCCAGCCATATGCGCACCATCGTGGACGTGGTGGACCAATGCGATGACCGCACATTGGTGCTGTTTGACGAATTGGGTGCCGGTACGGACCCGGCTGAGGGTGCGGCTTTGGCCATCGCTTTGATCGAATTTGCCCGGAAAATGGGCAGCCGCGTGGTAGCAACTACCCACTATGCGGAGCTGAAGCTCTATGCCATGCGTACTGAGGGTGTCATCAATGCGTCCTGTGAATTTGACGTGGAGACATTGCAGCCCACCTATAAGCTGCTCATCGGTATTCCCGGTAAGTCCAACGCTTTTGCCATTTCTCGAAAGTTGGGTCTTTCTGAGGAGATTTTGAAAGAGGCAGACGATCTGGTAGGGCAGAGCGATAAGGATTTTGAGGATGTCTTGTCACAGCTGGAGCAGCAGCGCCAGCAGATGGAGTCTGCCCGTCATGAAGCGGAACGGCTGAAACAGGAAACGGCCAAAATCAAGGAGCAGTCTGAGCTGATGCGTGCGGAGCTTCAAAAGGAAAAGGATAAAGCCATGGAAGCTGCACGGAAAGAGGCACAGTATATCATTGAAGAAGCACGTGCGGCGGCTAATCTGGCATCCGAAGAATTGAAAGCGATGCGCAAGCAGTTGCAGGATCATGCCGATGCCACAAATCTGAACCAACGCCAAGCGGATATCCGACGCAATTTGAATGAGGTGGAAGATAAACTCCGTGCAGCCCGACCTCAGCAGCATCGTCCCAAACCTACCCGTAGTATTTTGGTGGGCGATACGGTGGAATTGCTGAAACTGGGCACAAAGGCCAGCGTCATTGCCATCAACAAGGACGGCACGTATCAGTTACAGGCGGGTATACTGAAAATGAGCGCCAAGCCTGACGAGGTCTATTTGTTGGAGCAGGAAAATCCGTATAAGACAAAGGGTCGCCCGGAGCATTCCGGCCGGGAAATGAAGCTGGATGCTGCAACGTCGGAGGTGGATCTGCGGGGCATGGATGCAGTGGAAGCCATCTGCACTTTGAGTTTGTATCTGGACAATGCCATGCGTAGCGGAATGAAGAACGTTCGCATCATCCACGGCAAGGGTACCGGCGTATTGCGTAATGCGGTGCACCAGGAACTGAAAAAGAACAAGTTTATCAAGGGCTATCGCCTGGGCGTATATGGCGAAGGTGAAGACGGTGTGACCATTGCCGAATTTCGGTAACCTGTTTTCCCTCAAATATTAGGTATTTATTTCCATTTTCAATAAAAAATAAGAAATTAGTTGACATTTTATTGAATTTTGCTATTATTAACAGAGAGTTCATTCTGGATATTCAAAACCGGATGAATGCATGAGGAGATGTTGGTTATGTATAGTAAGAAAATTGTCGTTCGCTGTGAGTCCGGCCTGCATAACAGGCAGGCTACATATTTTGTTCAGAAGGCGAACGAATTTGAGTCCAGCATTTATCTGGAATCCGATAATCGGAAAATGAATGCCAAGAGCTTGCTTGGTATCATGTCTCTGGGTATCGTGACCGGAGCGACTGTGACTCTGTCCGCCGTCGGTTCGGATGCTGAGGCCGCGGTGAACGCATTGGAATCCCTGCTTGCCCGGGATGTTTATTGATACGCTAGTATCTGATCCGCCTCAATGCAGGAAAATGCATTGAGGCGGTAATTTTTGGAGGTAGTATGACCTACGATCAATTAAAGGAAAAGGCCCATAGCCTGCCTCTTGAACCGGGCGTATATATTATGCGCAATAAGGATGATAAGGTCATCTATGTGGGCAAGGCCAAGAAACTGAAAAACAGGGTCAGCCAGTATTTTCAGGACACGGCTTCTCATTCTCCCAAAACCCGCTTGATGGTAAGCAAGATCCACCACTTTGATGTGATCGTTGCCGCATCGGAGTTCGAAGCTCTGGTGCTGGAATGCTCCCTGATCAAGCGGCATATGCCCAAATACAACATCCTATTAAAGGATGACAAAGGATACCCCTATCTGCGTCTGGATATGAAAGAGGCTTATCCCAAGATCACCATGGTGAGCAGGGTAAGCAATGATGGAGCAAGTTATTACGGTCCTTACGGCAGCCGTGGTGTGACGCAGGATGTGTTGGATGCCATTCGCATCACGCTGAAATTACCCACCTGCAACCGGGAATTTCCCAGGGACACGGGGAAGGGAAGACCCTGCCTGAATTATCACATGAATCAATGTGCCGGCTGGTGTCAGGCCAATATGACTGCCGATGACTATCGCAGTCGAATGGAACAAGCAAAGCAGCTGTTGCAAGGGAATTATAAAACGGTGGCATCTGCAATCCGTAATCAAATGCTGGAAGCGGCGGAATCTTTAAATTTCGAATTGGCAGCCAATTTGCGTGACCGGCTGAATGCGGTGGAAGCACTAAGCCAAAAGCAGTTGGTGACAGCGGGTTCTATTGCGGATACGGATGTGATCGGTTATGCAGAAACCGGGGCAAAGGCCTGTTTTGCTGTACTGCATTTTTCCGGCGGCAATCTGCTGGAAAAAGAATACGAGGTTTTTCCGTTGCCGGATGATAAAGTTGAGGCTGTCAGCAGTTTGATGAAGCAGTTTTATCTCAGCCGCGGACTTGTGCCCAATCGGGTACTGTTGCCCTTTGAGATCGAGGACGGGGAACTGTTTGCACAGCTTGCCCGGCAGCAGTTTGGCAAAAAGGTAAAACTCCATACTCCGCAACGGGGGGATAATGCCCAGCTTGTGGAGCTGGCCTGCAAGAATGCCTATGAAGAGGCTCAGCGGGTCACGGATAAGGAAGAACGCATTAGCGGTACATTATCGCTGCTTGGAAAAATGCTCTCCATGGAGCCGCCGAAAAGGATCGAATCCTTTGATATTTCCAACATTTCCGGAACGGATATCGTAGCCAGTATGGTGGTCTTCAAAGACGGAAAACCCCACAAAAATGATTATAAACGCTTTAAGCTGCAAGGCCTTGCCAATCAGGACGATTACGCTTCCATGCATCAGGTCGTCAAACGCAGATTTGCCCATTATAAGAACGGTGACCAGGGCTTTGAGGAAGCACCGGATCTACTGCTGATTGACGGCGGCATCAACCACGCCAACGTGGCTGTACAGGCCCTTGAAGAGCTGGAACTCTCCTTCCCGGTGTTTGGCATGGTCAAGGACGACCGCCACCGTACACGGGCTCTGGTGACACCTCAGGGACAGGAGATTGGTATCGATACGAATCAAACAGTCTTTTCGTTTATTGGCAATATTCAGGAAGAAACACACCGTTTTGCAATTACCTATCACCGGCAGCTGCGAAGCAAACGGCTGAAATATTCTGCTTTGGACAATATCCCCGGTATCGGACCAAAACGAAAGCAGGATTTGTTAAAGAAATTTAAGTCCATCACGGCAATTCGCCAGGCTACACTTCCGGAACTGGAAAGGCTGTTGCCCAGGGACGCCGCAAATGCGGTTTACCGACATTTCCGTGAAGAGGAGGGTAACCAATGAGAGTCATCGCCGGAAAAGCAAAAGGCGTTGTTTTGAAAACGCCGGAAGGGATGCAGACCAGACCCACGGCTGACCGTGTAAAGGAAGCACTGTTCAGCATCCTGCAATTTGACCTTCCGGGAACAAAGATACTGGACCTTTTTGGCGGTACAGGGCAGTTGGGAATCGAAGCTATCAGCCGTGGTGCAAAAAGTGCGGTGTTCGTGGATGCCGGAGATGCACCCTGTAAACTGATCAAAGAGAACCTTCGCCGTGCAAAGATGGAAGGGGAAGGGCGTGTCATTCGCTCCGATTATCTCCAATTTTTGTCACAATGCCGAGAAAAATTCGATATTATCTTCCTGGATCCCCCATATGCAGAAGTTTTTTTAGAAAATTCAATAAAAAAGATATCAGAAATTGACATTTTGCAATCTGGTGGTATAATAGTTGCGGAACGTCCTGTCGAAAAGCCATTGGATATCCAAATTGCGGGCTTTTCCCGGTCAAAAGATTACAAATATGGCAAGACGTTGCTCACATTATACCGTAAGGATTAGGGAGTGATGCGGTGAAAATCGCAATTTATCCCGGCAGCTTTGACCCGGTGACCAGCGGCCACCTGAATATCATTCGCCGTGCCAGTCATATTTTTGACCGTCTGATCGTCTGCGTTATGGTCAATGCAGGCAAGAACCCTATGTTCACATTAGATGAACGGGTGGAACTGATCCGTAAAGTTACAAAGGATCTGCCTAACGTGGAAGTGGACGGCTCCAACGAACTGCTGGCTGAATATGCCAAGCGTAAAGGCAGTTGTGTGATCGTCAAAGGTCTGCGGGCCGGCTCTGACTTTGAAAACGAGTTTACCATGGCCATGATCAACCACAAGATTAACCCGGATCTTGACACCATGTTCCTGACTGCGGAGCATGAATTTATGTATATGAGTTCCAGTACCGTAAAGGAACTGGGTGCATATAATGTTGATCTTTCCGCATTTTTGCCGGAGGAGATCATCCCAGAATTTAAAAAACGTATATCCACAACCGATCAAGGAGGAAAATAGAAATGAATGAGAAACATATTGAAGATATCATCAGTGCCTTGTATGACATGATCCAGGACGCACGGGCTCTGCCTTTGGGTGCAGACAAGTGCATTTTGGAGCGTGATAAGGTTCTGGATATGCTGGACGAGATCATTGCGCAACTGCCTGCTGAGCTGAAGCAGTCCCGCACCATTGTGGAATCCCGTAACGAACTGATTGGCCAGGCCCGCCGTGAGGCTGAGGGCATTGTCCGTCAGGCTCAGCAGAAGGCAAAGGAACTGGTTGCTGAGGAAGCTATCTATCAGGAAGCCCGCCGTCAATGCCAGGAAATGTTTGCCAAGACTCAGTCCCGTATTGCCGAGCTGCGTAAGGCCAGCAACGATTACATGGACGATGCTCTGCGTCGTACTGAGGAGGCTATCAGCCTGTCTTTGGGCCAGGTTCAGGATACACGTGCAAAGTTCCGTGCATTGGCTGAATCTCAGGAAAACCGTGCCGCTGAGGCCGTGGAAGAAGAGGTTTAATCAAAGAAACAGCTCAATTGAATTTGAGCTGTTTTTTTATAAAATGGAGGTATGAACATGACATTTATGGATCGTTATCAGTTCTGGTGCAATGCGGATTTGCCCGAAGATGCCAAGGGGGAACTGCTGGCCATTTCAAATGATACAGAAGAATTGAAGAGCCGTTTCGGCAGCGATCTGCAATTCGGCACAGCCGGTATGCGTGGCATTATGGGAATGGGAAGTAACCGTTTAAACCGCTACACCGTTCGCAGAGCGGCACAGGGTATGGCAGCCTGGCTCTCCGGTACAGATCTGCCGAAGATTGCTGCCATCGGTTACGATTCCCGTCACAACTCCCAGCTTTTTGCTGAGATTTGTGCAGTCGCTTTGGCAGAGGCCGGGATCAAGACATGGCTTTACGACAAGCTGGCACCCACGCCCATGCTTTCTTTTGCAGTACGGCAGTTGGGCTGCGGTTGCGGCATTGTGATCTCTGCCAGCCATAACGCCGGTGCCTACAACGGCATTAAGTGTTACGGCCCGGACGGTTGTCAAATGACCGACGAACCCGCTAAGATCGTTACGCAGAAGATTTCTGCCATCGATTATTTCATTTCGGAAAGTAAATCCTTTGAGGAATTTATGAAGGATGGTCTGATCAGCTATATTGGTCAGGATTTGTGGGAGAAGTATTACCAAACCGTTCTGGCCGAATCCATCGAGCCGGAAATGATTCGGCAAGGGAATCTAAACGTGGTTTATACACCCTTGTGCGGCACCGGAAATATTCCGGTCCGGGAGATTCTGGGACGGCTGGGTGCCAATGTTGCGGTTGTGGCCTGTCAGGAGTATCCTGACGGGGATTTCAAGACCTGCGAGTATCCCAACCCGGAAACGGATGCGGCTCTGAACGAGAGCTACAAGGTTGCTCAGAGCGTGCCCTGCGATCTGATTCTTGGTACGGATCCGGATGCAGACCGCGTGGCCATTGCTGTGCCCAGCGGTAACGGATTTGTGAAGCTGTCCGGCAATGAATTGGGCTGCCTGCTGATGGATTATATTTTGAAAGCCCGTACTGCAAGAAAGGATCTTCCTGTGGGTGCAGAAGTGATTCGTTCCCTTGTTTCTTCTCCATTGGCGGATCGGATCGCAGCAAGCTACGGTGTTCAGATGAAGACCGTGCTTACCGGTTTCAAGTATATCGGTGGCGAAATCCTTCGTCTTGAAGAATTGGGCGAGGAGAATAAATTCGTCTTTGGCTTTGAAGAAAGCTGCGGTTATCTGAAAGGCACTTATGCCCGGGACAAGGATGCCGTTGTTGCATCCATGTTGGTTTGCGAAATGGCCGCTGCACTGAAGCGGGACGGAAAGACCATCCTGGACGCCTTGGACGATCTTTATGCCACCCATGGTTACTATCTGGCACATGTGCAAAGCATCGAACTGACCGGTGCGGATGCCATGGAAAAGGCTGCCGCGATGATGGCGGGTCTGAGAAATGATGTGCCACAAGCCATCGGCGGTGCGGCCGTCACCATGGTGAATGACTATCAATCTGGAATCTCCCGTGATTTGGAGACAGGCAAGCAGGCGGAGATTCACTTGCCGAAATCCAATATGCTGGAACTGATCCTTGGCCAGCAGGGCAGCGTAATCGCCCGCCCCTCCGGCACAGAGCCGAAGGTGAAATTCTATTACACCGCAGTCGGAAAAACAAAAGCAGACAGCAAAGCGTTGCTGGATCGCATGATTGAGCAGATGTCACAATAAGGCTTTATTAAGAACCGGTACACCTTTTGGGGTGCACCGGTTCTTTTTGTGTCACGGACGGAATACCTTGTACAAAAGAAAGGAGTTGGCGAATTTGAAAATGAAAACCTCCGGCAAAACGATGGGCATTCCACTTGGATTGGCCATAGGGGTCAGTGTGAGTCTGATTGTTTCGGTTCTTGGTGCAGCAGTCTGTGCATGGTTGATATCCTCCGAGAAGATAGGGCAGGGGAGTATCAGCTACGCCGCACTCATTATACTTACTATTGCGGCTGTTGCCGGTGCGACCATCAGTGCAATGCTGACCAAACGTCTCCGGCTGCAAGTTTGTATGCTAAGCGGCGTTATATATTATCTTGCTCTGATAGGCACAACAGCACTGTTTTTCGGCGGCCAGTATCAGGAGATGGGCGTAAGTGCAGTCGTAATCCTGGTGGGATCTGCAATTGTTGCGTTTCTGCCCGCAAAGAATGGCCAATTTAAAGTAAAACGGAAAAAGGCATATCGGTAATTTGTACAAATTTCACAAGTGGGTAAGTGTGATTTACCTGCCTGCATGTTTTTGCAAGTTAACTTGCAAAAACAATATTTAGTGGTTGCCCACACGCCCCACACCCAACATCTTTGAATATGAATAATATTTGAATATTTTAACCTTTTGGAAGTTGTTTTAGTTGACATAATCATGTTAACATAAAAATGGGCATAATCTACAAAAAACGTAAAAATAACCGAAAACCCTTGCATTTTATTCGTTTTTGGAGTATAGTATCCATGTATTTGTGATCTTGTGACCTTGGTCGTCATTTCATAAAATCTCCTTCTCCGAAATTCATTGCTGTGGTTGCTGGTTTTTGAGAGGAGCGTTTACTGTCATGTCGGCGATCCCAACACCCCGTTTTTTGCAGGAATGCAAGCAAAAATGGTGCATTCTTGCGTTATATGTTCTCCTTAGTACCGGATGCGGTGCGTGCCTCGGTAAATTAGCAGGAGATCCTTATTGGCTTTTGATGCACATGGCGGCGAGCCGCTGTGTGTCGATCGTTGGGGTGGTAGTGTGCATAGCACCTTATCTTGTTGTTGTATTCCTTCATTCCAAGCCTTGGCTTGTATGTTTACTTTGCGGTTTGCGTATATTTTTGTTTTCTGCCGCAATATTCGCAGTTTACAGATCTTTCGGAAGCGCCGGCTGGCTGATCAGCCTGCTGATGTGCTTTCCCGATCTCTGTCTGATACCAATGGTGATCTGGCTCTGCGTCCGGTTGCTTACAGTTAGCGTTAGGAAACGTTACCTGGCTTTGACATGCACTTTTATAGTGGCTGTCGGAATGATTTATTATTGTTTGATCTCGCCGTTTCTGGCGAATCTGATGGATACATACGAAACAATGGGAAGGTACGCAATTCATGTTGGACTTGATCGGTGCTTATGAAAATTACCTGACAAAGGTAAGACAGGCATCCGCCAATACCATCGCCTCCTATATGCGTGACATTCGGCAATTTGCGGAATGGCTGCATCACTATGAGGATCTGGATGTTGTGGATGCAACACAAGTGAATATCAGCCACTATCTTGCCCATTTGGAAGATGACGGCCGTTCCGCTGCTACGGTTTCCCGTTCGCTGGCAAGCTTAAAGAACTTCTATGGCTATGTGGTATCGTCTGGATTCCTTGAATCTACTCCGGTTACGGATATCCGGGTAGACAGGGGAGAGAAAAAACTGCCCCAGATCCTTTCCGGTCGTGAGATCGAGCTTCTGCTGGCACAGCCCGCTTGCGTAGATGCCAAGGGTTTCCGTGACAAAGCAATGCTGGAAGTCATGTATGCAACCGGTATGCGGGTAACGGAATTGATCAGCCTGGATATTGATGCGGTCAATCTGGATTTGGGTATCATTAAGTGCAATGGTGCAAAGAAGACCCGTTCCATTCCGCTTTATCCTGCCGCCTTGCGAGCCTTGACGGTCTATATTAACGATATTCGTGCCTCGATGCTGGCCAATCCGGAAGAAAAGGCGTTGTTTGTCAATGTTAACGGCATGCGTATGAGCCGGCAGGGCTTCTGGAAGATCCTGAAACACTATCAGGAGACCGCACATATTGAAAAAGAACTGACACCCCATACGCTGCGTCACAGTTTCGCCGTGCATCTGCTGGAAAACGGTGCGGATTTGGGCTCTTTGCAGGAGCTGATGGGCCACAGCGACATTTCTTCCACCCAGCTTTATACCCAGATGATCAATAAGAAACTGAAATCTGTGTACGAAAAGTGCCATCCAAAAGCATAAATGCCAACTGCGTTTGAATACACAGTTGGCATTTTTTATTAAGTTGGCAGGGTAGGGGGTTACAGGCCGGTCATAGCACCCAGCACATCTACTTCCATTTGCTGAATACTCTTGTTCATAGCCAGACCTTCGTCAATATCAATATCCGTAAAGCTGCCTGCATGTGTACAAACGATACGGTTTGTCTTACCGGCGAGCAGTAATTCTACAGCAAGATAGCCCATTTTTGTTGCGTTGATACGGTCACGGCCGGTGGGCGTACCACCGCGCTGAATGTGGCCAAGAACGGTAACGCGGGGATCCAGATCGATGGCATCCTTGATCTTTGCAGCAACATCGGAAGCGGAAGCGGCACCTTCTGCAACTACGATCATATAGTGGCTGAATCCGTTAAAACGTGCACGGCGGATCTTTTCAATCACGTCTTGCTCAAAATCAATGGGTTTTTCAGGAACAAGAACAGCTGTAGCACCAACAGCAAGGCCAACATACATAGCCAAAAAACCGGCATTTCGGCCCATAACTTCAACTACAGAACAACGTTCATGAGACTGCATGGTGTCACGCAATTTGTCGATACATTCAATAGCTGTATTAGCCGCAGTATCAAAGCCAATGGAGTAATTTGTGCAACTGATGTCATTATCGATGGTAGCGGGGATACATACAACGTTAATGCCGTATTTACTCAAAGCACGGGCACCACGGAATGTGCCGTCGCCGCCGATGGCAATGATGCTATCCAGTCCCAGGAATTTACAGGTAGAAACAGCTTTTCTCTGACCTTCTTCGTCCATAAAGTCCTTGCTACGGGCAGTATAAAGGATCGTACCACCGCGATTAATGGTGTGGGAAACGCTTTTTTCGTCCAATTTAAAAATGTCACCATTGATCAGGCCGTTATAACCGCGGCGGATGCCATAGCACTCAATGCCGTGGAACGCAGCAGTACGAACAACCGCACGGACACAGGGGTTCATACCGGGAGCGTCGCCACCGCTGGTAAGTACGCCAATTCGCTTAACACTCATAACCAAGACCTCCAATGAACGAGAAAGATAGTTTAAATATTTTACCTTGTAATCGGGAAGTTGTAAAGAGGTTTCGCAAAATAAATCGAAACAGATAAAAATGAAATGCCTTGACACAAATATGAAAGAAAGATATACTTTAAATAGCATTATTGTAAACCCAACTATAAATAAGGTATAAAGCGTCCATTTGGCCTAAATCCTGCAAAACGTTCCTTGAACGCAACAAAATTTTTATTTTGTTGCGTTCGCTGGATTTAAGTATGCAACTTCCCTCTTTCAGGCTTTTATATTGGGCGTTCAATCAGGAGCGTTCTATGCAAAGATATTCTGACTGTCCACAAGTCGTGCGTGATTTTCTGGTCTATCACGAGACTATCAAAGGTCAATCACAACGCACGATCTCTGAATACTATCTCGATCTTCGGATGTTCCTGCGTTTCATGAAATTGATGCGCAGTGATATGCCCATCCATGCCCGGCTGGACGATATCCCTATTAAGGATATTGATTTGGAATTTATTAAAGGAATTACCACATCTGATATCTATGATTTCCTTTCTTACCTGGCCAATGATCGTACGCCGGATCCGGATGCAGCTGTACCGGAGTATGGCATCTCCCCTACCGCCAGAGCAAGAAAGCTTTCTGCCCTGAAATCCTTTTATAAATACCTGACGGTTCGTACCAAGCAATTAGTCGAAAATCCAGTAGCGGATTTGGAGTACCCAAAATTGCGGAAAAGTTTGCCAAAATACCTGACTTTGGAGCAATCCTCCGCACTCTTACAGGCAGTTTCCGGACAAAATGAGAAACGTGATTATGCCATTTTGATGCTCTTTCTTAACTGCGGCATCCGCCGCACCGAGCTGGTTGGATTGAATATGACAGATGTTTACGAAGACCGGATTCGTGTTGTTGGTAAGGGCAATAAGGAACGAATCGTCTATTTTGGCACCGCCTGCCGCAAAGCGATCGACGCCTACCTTGTCGAACGCAACAAAAAAGTGCTTTCTGACAATCGAGCCCTATTTGGATCCCGTGACGGCAACCGAATCAGTGTTACAGCAGTCCATCGCCTCGTAAAAAAGGCACTATTACAGGCCGGTTTGGACTCCACGCAATTCTCCGCACACAAATTGCGTCATACCGCTGCAACTATGATGCTTTCTGGCGGCGTTGACGTAAAAACCGTACAGGAAGTACTGGGTCATGAGAACCTGAACACCACACAGATTTACACCCACATTGAGAACACAGAATTGAAGATCGCTGCAGAGGCCAATCCCCTCTCCAAATTGGATTTTACCGATTCTGATGAGGACGAATAATGGCGAAAATCATTGAAATTACAGACATTTCCGTCCCGGAACTAGATGTGTATGCCCGGCTGACGCAAGCACAGCTACGCAATCGACTGGAACCGGAAAGGGGCATTTTCATCGCGGAAAGCCCCAAGGTCATCCACCTGGCCTTAAATGCCGGTTGCACTCCCCTCTCCTTGCTCATGGAGCGAAAGCACATCACCGGCGATGGTGCTGAGATTATCAAAAAGTGCCCGGAAATTCCGGTTTATACCGCTGATCGGGAGGTTCTGTCTGCTCTGACAGGCTATGAGCTGACCAGGGGCGTGCTGTGTGCAATGCAACGCCCCACTCCCCTGTCCCCTGCTAAGGTCTGCGAAAATGCAACAAGAATCACTGTTTTGGAAGGAATCGTTGACTCCACCAACATCGGTGCCATCTTCCGCAGTGCCGCCGCGTTGGGCATGGACGGTATATTGCTCACACATACCTGCTGTGATCCCCTTGTTCGCCGGGCTGTCCGAGTCAGTATGGGTACGGTTTTTAAAATTCCATGGGCCTATTTAGTGGACGATTCTACTGATTGGCAGGCATATTTGAAACAATTCGGCTTCAAAACTGCGGCCATGGCATTGAACGACAAAGCAATTCCCATTGATGATCCCACACTCTGTTCCGAAGAAAAGCTGGCCGTTGTACTGGGAACCGAGGGTGATGGATTAGCCGCAAAAACCATCGAAAACTGCGACTACAATGTGATCATTCCCATGCATCACAATGTGGATTCGCTGAATGTGGCCGCAGCAAGTGCAGTTGCCTTTTGGCAGCTACGAAAGAAATAAATTAACCCCGTGTGTCAAACACACGGGGTTTCCTATTACATCGCAACTTCAATTGCTTCTCTGATATTGCGAACACGATACACAGTCAGTCCAGCAGGTATATCCACCTTCTCGGTGCCGTATTTCGGGATCACAACCTTGGTAAAACCTAGGCGTGCAACCTCTGCAAGCCGCTGATTCATTTGGGATACCCCGCGAATCTCACCGGTCAAACCCACTTCTCCAATGGCAACCAAATCGTCCGCAATGGCACTGTCACGATAGGAAGACGCCACCGCCAATGCAACAGGCAAGTCCGCTCCCGGCTCATCCAGCCGCAGACCGCCAATTACGTTGATATAGGCATCAAACAGGTTCAGTTGCAGGCCTGCACGCTTTTCCATAACTGCCATCAGCAGTACGGCACGGTTAAAATCAAAACCGTCGGATGCCCGCCGGGGTACATTGAAGGTGGTTTTGGTCACCAGAGCCTGTACTTCCGCCAGTATGGGCCGTGTTCCTTCCATGACACACGCAACACAGGTGCCGCTTGCCCCCTGAGGACGGCCCTCCAATAGCGTCTGAGATGGGTTTGGCACTTCCCGCAGGCCTGTGTCGATCATCTCAAAGACACCGATCTCATTGGTAGAACCGAAACGGTTTTTCGCCGCCCGGAGCAGACGGTAGGATGTATTGGGATCGCCCTCAAAATACATCACACAGTCCACCATGTGCTCCAGTACCTTGGGTCCGGCGATGTTTCCATCCTTGTTGATATGGCCCACAACAAATACAGTCAGCCCCTCGGACTTGCTCAACTGCAACAATGCCATGGTGCAATCCTTTACTTGGGAAATGCTGCCGGGAGCAGACTCATTCGACTCGTTATACAGGGTCTGAATGGAGTCAACGATGAGAATATCCGGTTTCAGTTCCTCAACCGTTTCCAAAATGTCAGAAAGGCGAGTCTCAGACAGAATGAAAAGCTCATCAGAATTGACATGCAGCCGCTCCGCCCGGAGTTTCAATTGCCGCTCGCTTTCCTCACCGGAAACATAGAGGACTCTCCTGCCCTGACACAGACTGTTACAGATCTGCAACAACAGTGTAGATTTGCCGATGCCCGGTGCACCGCCCACAAGCACCAGAGAGCCTGCTACGGCCCCGCCGCCAAGCACCCGGTCAAGTTCACCCATTCCGGTAGAAAACCGCAGCTCGTCGCTGCTGTCTACCTGAGAAAGCCGCTGGGGATGACGGCTCATACCCACAGGTGCGGATTTCGCCCGTCCAGGGGCAACCGGCTTCTCAATATGCTCCTGCATGGTGTTGTATGCACCGCATCCGGGGCAACGTCCCATCCATTTGGGAGTCTCATATCCGCAGTCCGTGCAAAAGAAAACAGTTTTTGTCTTAGCCATGGAGTATCGTCCTCCCATTTCTTTTGTAACATTATACCAATCGTTTGTTCGCCCGTCAAGTGCCACCGAGCCAGGAACTGATTGTTCCTGCGATCACTGCACACAGATTTGTTTGATAACTGGCATCTTTGATCAGAGCTTCCTCCTCCGGATTGGTCAGGAAAGCACATTCAATCAAAATCCCCGGCGTTGCAATATTCTCCATGAGATAGACACCTTTGGCCTGCTTGGATTTGCGTCTGCTGCCGGAATTCAGAATACTTATGACATTTTGTTGCATTGCTTGAGCAATCATCTTGCTTTGCTCATCCTTTGCATAAAACACCTGTGCACCCCGGTAACGACTGTCGGAATATGTGTTCTGATGGATACTGACCAGTATCGCACCCGGTGTTTCATTGACGATCCGCACACGCTCTTTTAGATCGGACACCTTCTGAGAAGCTATGGTATTACCCTGTGTATAGATGGATTCATCCGTTCGGCGGATCATGACCGTGTCATAACCCAGCAAATGAAACACGTTTTCCAATCTAAGTGCAATTTCCAGATTGATATGACTCTCCAAAACCCCGGTGCAGGAGGTGGCTCCTCCGTCAATCCCGCCATGTCCGGCATCGATTACAATGCAGTGTTCTCTCGCCACCGGGCGTTGTTGCTGGATCGTTGTAACGGTACTGCTTCCGAAATGGGCAATGCCAAGAAAAACAATGATCACAAGTAGATAAAAGGGAGCAAATACGATCCAATTGTCACGTTTCATGGTCATCACCTCTGCTTATTTCTATGCCCTCCTCCCCTGTCACAGAACTTTTCCGCAGGAACAGTCATAGTATGACCAGGAACGACAGTTCCAACTGAATTATGATAGGAGGAATGAATGTGAATCGGAAAAACAACGGCACAGAGGGCCGTCTGCCGGCGATGGCACCGCTGGCAAATCCCTACGTTCCCTTTCAACTGGAATGCCCGCCCCAGTACGAACCGCGAAAAGCCCTGATTCGTGGTACGCTGTTCCCTGGACTGGATCTGCCTTTTATGGGAATGGTCAATCAACAGGAACAGCCCATTACACCCAAAACGGAATTGCAAACCCTTGCCTTTATGATCCAGGAGCTGGCCCTTTACCTGGATACGCATCCACATGACACGGAGGCATTGGAGTTGTACCGGAAGTATCAACAGATCTATCACAAGGGCATGATGGAGTTTAACGAAGAACGCCCCTTGAAGCACGGACTGCCTGTACAGGGAGAGCGGTATCGTTGGTTGGATGATCCGTGGCCCTGGGAATACGCAGCCAATAAGGAGGGTTAAGGTATGTTTGTATATGACAAGAAGTTGCAGTATCCCGTAAAGATCGCCCGCCCCAATCCCCGTTTGGCATCCATTATCATCAGTCAGTTCGGCGGGCCGGATGGTGAGTTGGCTGCATCCATGCGGTATCTTGCCCAAAGATACTCCATGCCCTTTGATGACCAAAAGGGTCTGCTGACAGATATCGGTATAGAAGATTAATTTTGGGCATTTAGAAAAGCCCCCACACGCTGAACTGAAAGGAGAAAGATTCAGCGTATGGGGGTTAACAGGAGTAACCGGAAATACCGGCGTTTTATGTCACAGACCTACCACAAAGAAAGAATAAGAAAAAGCAGGACTGTATGTAGCGTTAGTATACATCTTTCAGATTGGTGGTTATGGTGCGGTGGAGCAACTTGATTGCATCTATGATAGAGTACAAGCATTGCTTTTCTGCAGACTTCTTTACAAAGCTCTCCATATGCGCTAATGCAGGCTCGGGATTCTCTTTTGAGGCTTCCACTATATCTTCGTACAGATTTCGCAGCCTGTTAGGCATTGCCGGGACCCCTTTCGCGCTCATAAGCATACAGGAGTCCGTACCGTCTATGGCTGCACTATAAAGGGTGTAGCCGTCTTGCTCGGGGTCGGAATAGTCGGGTACGATTGTCAGTTCCCTCCCCTCACATATGCATTTTGCCGGAGTTCCGTAGCCTTCCTTAAATCGCCACCTTATTTCTCCGGTTTGGGTTTCCAGACTGAGTGCTTCCACAAAGCGCTCCGTTAAACATTTAGGTTCTTCGATAAATTGATTGTCCATTTTGTGTTTCTCCTCTATTCATAGATTTATATGTTACATGGCAGTGCCACGGTTACAATCTAACAATGACAGCGCAAGGGTGTGCGTAAAAAAGAAAAACCGTGGTGAGGGAGAAAGGTAAACCCCACCACGGTATAAGTTGGCACGGAAGGTATTGATATGCCGACAAGAGCATGCGGTAGTACCGCAATTAGTAGACCAAATATCAAAACACGGTTGACGCTGGTGTTGTACTGTCCGTGCCTCAGCACCTGCGCCTATGGTAGTATCCCTGCCTACCAATCTCATAAAGACAAACTGGCCGAAAAAGACCTCAAGGTTTGGGTAGATTCTGCCAAGTGCCCGTTTGCTCTGTGTCTGCCAGAGTCCCGGCAATCTTAAAGATATTGGACATATCATAGCAGAGATTGGCGATACTGACCCGTAGTCTATGCTCAGCATGTCGCAGATAATCTACTGAGGCTCGCAAACCGACTTGCTCAAGTTTTAAGTCCTCAATCTCTGTGGTGAGTTCGCCCTTCTGTTTCCAGAGTGTCAGGCATTCCTCAAGTGTAGGCTTTCTGTCAATTGATTTACTCATAGTATTTTCCTCCAAAGCGGTATTATGCCCGGGCATCCAGTGATTGGATTGCGCGGGTTGTTTTTGCATCCGACAGGATGTCGTCAAGTACTGTTCGGTCAGGGGTGATGTGGTATGTCGCCAAGCGTTCAAACAGCTTTTGAATAGGCTGCAGCATCTTTCTTAAACGCGCCACGGCCGCTTCTAAGCGCCCCTTAGTCTTCTGCAAGTCCGCAACCTCTTCTCGAAGAGCGGTCCGCTCAGAATCGGCCTGAGAGGCTTCAGCGCGGATTTGGTCGCGTTGCTCGGACAGCTTCACAATCTCCTTGCGGACTTTTTGAGCGATGTACTCTTCCTTGGTACGTGTCACTTTTCCAGGCATTTCAGGGATGTCCTCAATCTCAATGCCGTACTCCCGTGCGGCAGTTATCCAGATTTCACGGGCTTGCTGTGTAAAAGTCTGTTTTGGGCAGTTGTGCCTACCCTCCGGTTGCTCCAAGTTGGGGCGTTGGATACCCAGTGCCCTCAGTGCCTGATTCTCAGAGACTTGTAGACCATCCTTGCCCTCTGCCGTCCAGACCGCCCTGATATGACAGTGTGGTGTGGACTCGTCAAAATGTAGAGCTCCGTCCAAGAGCCGCCAGTGGGTTCCGTAGGCAGCCTTCATTTGCTGGCACCACAAATTGACCGCTTTGATAAAAGCCTGCGAGTCGGCGTGCTTTTCTCGCGTGCCGAGCATTAGAATAGTCTCTTCAGGGCAGGTGCGAATGGCGGTACGGTATTGGTCAGGTGTTCGGATGCGTTCGCGATGACCGGACTTGATATGCCGTTCAGCCTGTTTACTCAGGGTCTCGTAGAAAAGGTGGTTATACATTCTTTTCTCGTGTGTTTCAAAGGAGATTTGTGGGCGATTGTTCACCGTGCCGTCCGCCTCCATGATGAAATACCTGTTCTTTCGGTTGGGCGCTGGATTGATATGCTCGGCATGGGTGGTGTCAAAATCCCTATCATTGTGCCGGACTTTGAAGCCAACGGAGTTTCGACCCCTGCCGTTGTGCATGGTTGCTCGAACTTTGTTTGTCATGGTGATTTCCTCCTTAAAAAGTAGTCACCCTAATAATGACACGGGAGGAATACGGATAACTTGGCGTTAGACGCGTTTATAACTCCGTATACTTCCGCGAAGTCGCGGAAGCGGAGTTCTCCGAAGGCCACCTACGCGGTGGGGCGTTCTGCACTAACGATGCAGAGGTCCACCAGTTTGGGATATTTCGGATGCGGAACCGTCTCAATTCGGACGGTCTTTCCCTTCAGAGCACCGCATCCTCCAACGACGGCATTATCGACCTTCTTGGCATTTGGGCAGTATATAATCTGCCCATCCACCAATCGTATTAAATAATGAATCCGTCCAAACTGGTTGGAGAAACGCCCGGTATCTGCTACAACACTTGTAATTGTCATTGTTGCTGTCCTCCGTACTTCTTAATCAATGCTTCAACCACATCGGGCGGAATATATCCGTTATCCACTACCGACCACACATCCTCTTGGTGTTCGTGTTTGTAATCCTCCCGAAGGCGACCATCTAAGCCAAAGCCTTGCTTGTACTGCAGTTCGTACCAACGCAGATACTCAAGGTCTGAATCAAAGGTTCGGTAGTGCTTCTTTCCGTATTTACCTACTACCTGACCGCAGACCGCACACTTGAAAATTACATCTTCGTATGCGTGCTGATTATAGGAGTTAAAGTGAACTCCGGTGCCGCGTTCAAAGGGCTGTTCCTTCCCACAGCAGTCGCACCATTTGGTTTTGACCAGCTTACGCTTAGGTGCCTTCTTGCGCTTGTCGAGACAAATGTCCCACCACTTATCCACGGTGCGCTTGGAAATGCTTGTTGCGCGCACGCAATCAGACTTTCTTCCCTCAGGGTTAGCCAGTCGCCATTCCCGGACCGCGTCCCTTTTGGAAGTCTTAGCTGCAGCACGCTCCCGACACATTTTAAGATGGTCCTCCCTTGAACGGAAATTCCTCTCGGTGGGAACAATCTCTATGCCGGAACGGTAAGAAATACTGGTGTTGGGGTAAGTGTAATACTCGGGATTGCGGTAATATTTGAGAGCAGCCATTCCTTCCTCAAGAGTAAAATGATTATTTTCGTCTATGGTCAGGGAATCAAAGTATTCTGAAAAATACTCAATATCCCGGATTAACTCGTCTTCGGTGATGCCACATTTTAAGGCATAGATTGCCAGCGTCATCATACACCCGGCTCGATGCCCAACCTCTACTTCCGCTTCGATGCGATTCTTCCAATTGTCATACACGGCGCGGCTGACAATGTAGTGGGGCGGTCCTTCCTCTTTCCGCTTTTTCTTCTTCTCTTGCTGTGAAGCCCACCATTCTGGATAATGCTTTTGGGCATAATCCCGGCTGCAATGCTTTGGACCCCATTGGAGGTCAGTCGCCCGGTTTTCCTCAGAAAGAAATCCGTTTAAGTATTCCAGAGTAACCCGTTCTCCAACCTTAAAAGCCCGGCAGATTTTTCCGCTTTTAGTGATAGAGCCAACTACCCGATAGCCCTGTACCGTGGATTGAATCTGTACCTTGCTTGTGGACAATCCGGCATTCCAAAGCATAGGACTCAATTCACGGCGCATATTCA
Source organism: Faecousia sp. (assembly GCA_045596215.1). GTDB lineage: Bacteria > Bacillota > Clostridia > Oscillospirales > Oscillospiraceae > Faecousia. The sequence goes on along the minus strand of JAZOBY010000070.1, from coordinate 7,882 downwards.
TGAATTTACGCTCGTTCGGAGTATACATGGGGAGCTTTTCCACGAACTGATAGTATAGGTGGATACCGTTACCGGAGGATACGATATAGGTTGGCTTTGGAATTACCCCTCGCTCCCATTCTCCAATCAAGTGTTCCAGCCCAGTGAATCGGATTGTTCCATCCTCAGCAGTTTCCTCCAACAGGTCGTCTACCTCGATGCACATAGCAAACATGAACCGGGCGTTTTTGATGCTCTTGGAATTACCTGCATAGGTAATGGGACTGATAAAGCTGGTGGTTCCTTCCCTGGGGTTGGCAATCACCGATTGCAGGGGAAATAAATCCTCATCCACCAACCGCTTCCGGATTTCGTTTTTCTTGGGGCCCACGGTGAGCAGGATTGCCAGATAGGTGTCCTTGGCAAATTTCTTGCTCCCGTATGGAAGACCGCCATCGAAGATGCTGCAATAGAAGTCCATCCAGTCGGTTTCCTGGCCCCAACCTTCCTCGCATTTTGCTGCTAAATAGTCAGCATAATAAGACATAAATTAAGCCTCCTTGTTATTGTCTTTCCATTACAATGACAGAGAGGACTTCATTTATATATAATTTTAGATACCTCTATTGAGTATATACGGGCGCGGCGGCCTCGGACCCCTGATTAATATATCGAAGATAACTTACTATATTTTGTAACCCACCATTGTGCTTGCCGTCAGCATTTGGCGGGATACCGCAGTAACGACCACCGGTGTATATATTTCCATTTATATCACATATCTGATGTTTGGAATCCCATATAGAAAAGTGAGCGGGTCACGCATTAACGCAACTCGCTCACTATTTTTATGGGCTTATCAACTTAGAAAGCACGACGTTTGGTAAGGCAGACAGTTAGTCCGGCAGCACTGAGAAGCATCACAGTGACCCACAGGAACAGCATACTATTGTCGCCCGTCTGGGGGTTACTGGGGTCAGGTGTGGGTTCCGGTGTGACAGTCTTGTTTTCCAGTACCACATAGCTGGAGAAGTGGGTAGTCTCGAAGGATAGAATACCGTCAGCATAGGTGGTAGGCATAGCGGTGATGGTGCCATCATCGGCCACATAGGCGACATAGTAGTCTGTGCCAGCCTTACCCTCAGGCAGTGTAAAGGGTACGGAGACCGTGACCTTGCCGCCGCCAAACTCGGTGATTTTGGTCTCGCCGGCAAATGCTTCCAGATTCAGAATGGCGCAGACTTCCTTTTCCTCCAGAGCAGCTTTCTGCTCGGTAGTCAGGGTGGTATCCTCGACCTCCTTGGCTACGATGGTAACGGCGGTTTCTCCGGCCTGTGTACCAATGGAGCCGATAGCGGTCTTGTCAAAACTGACAGTGGCATCTGGCAGTTTGATTTCCACAGCGGTCTCGGCATCGGCAATCTTGTCTACGGTCTCAAAGCCGATGACCACGCTGCTGACCTTCTCCTCGGTATCGGTCACATCGATAACAACATCTTTGCCCTCGGTGATTTCCACAGAGCTGTCAGGGACAGTAGCGGTGCCGTTCTCAACTGTGATTTCTTCTTTTGCATCTTCCTTGGGTTCAAAGACGACAGTAATTCCGTTGAACATTTCTTCGTAAAGAGCATAGGTTTCATCATCGACAGGCATAATGGACTGCATAGTTTCGGAGCGAATCTGATTAATGGCTTTCCACTGTTCCTCAGTGCCTGCGAAGTGGATAGTCTTCAATGTCTGTGTGATAGGCCGTGTGTTCGTATATCCAGCCAGAATAATCGTCACAATATCCATTTCGGTCAGCGTGGAGGGCAGATACAGGTCAGTCAGTGGCAAAAAGCTATTGCCTGGATATCCGAAAGGCCAACCGGTAATAGAGGTGATACCCTCGGGGATGGTCAGGGATGTCATAGCATTAGACATCAGGAAACCTAATTCGGGAATTGCTTCCAGCGTAGTTGGGAGCTGAATGGTCTCAAGGATTTGGTAGTAAGTGCAAATTCCGACTTGCGTAAAGGTGTAGTTCGCCAGATTCTCTACACCTTCTTCAATTATAATATGCCTAACAGGCAAATCCCACCATCCAGGCTTATAGCTAAAGTTTTCGTTTTGGAAATCTTCGTCACTTGCGGCAATGGTGTACATATCGCCAGTGCCGGAAATGGTCAGGGTGTAACTATCCTTGTCAAAGCTCCAGTTCATCGTGTCGCCGCACTGACCGGACAACTCAGGCAGTTCCAAAACGGTAATGTTCATAGAAATATTAAATGTATATTCCGTATCGCCTGCACCCTTGATTGCGGTGGTTTTGGTGAAATTGACAGTGTATGTGCCAGCCTCTGTGGGCCAGTTCTCTATAATGGGGTCACCGAAGGAAATATCAAAATTTTCCACATAGGTATGGTCGACCATACACTGATAACCACCAGGCATAGCGCCATAGCCGCCCACATAGTAGGTCATATCACCGGCATGAGCCAGCAGGTTCGGTTCTGTGCTTTCGGTTTCCCCGTTAGCCATAGCAGGCACAGCAAGCGCCATAATCATCACCACAGCCAGCAGGATGCTCATTAGTCTTTTCATACGATTGTTCCTCCTTGTTATTTGACAGGTGGGCGGTAGAACTCACCATTTTCGTCCCGATAAACCCAGTCACCTCTTGCTCCGTAGTCAGGCAAGTCATCGTAATATCTGGTAACCGGGATTTTTTTGCCGTCTACAAACGCAGTGTACTGGTCATCATTGGGGCGAGAAGCCCACAGACCAAAACGCCAAACCTTGAAAAAGATACCAATAATATAGACACAACCAGCAATGGTAACGCCCCATGCAAAAAAGAAAAGGAAAGACTTTCCGAAGAAGCTCCAGAATGTGGACATCACCTCTCCCTCAGGGGAACGCTTGCGGATGGTACTAATACCAGGCAAATAACATAGATAGGTCAGACCCGCACAAACAAGTGTAGCAATCACAAACCCCATCTTGTCGCCAAAGGTTCCCTCGGCGATTAAGACACCATAGATAAAAAACACCAGCGTCATAATCAAGCAAGCAAAGCCCATCCATCCAGCAATCGCCAGTGAAATGGTATTGTATCTGGGTTTTACATCCACATCCTTGTGAATGATAAGTTGCGGAGCAGCAGGAGGCACGGAACCAGCTTGCGCACCGCAGTTCGGGCAGAAGTTGCCAGCTACTTCTGCACCACAGCTCTGACAGTAAGGCATAAACAAACGTCCCTTTCTATTTTTTTCTAATCGACGACATTTAGTGAATGTCATTCTCTGCACCATTTTAGCATACAATATTCAAAATGACAAGTAGTGAATGTCATAAATCTGGAATATTTATGCCGAAAGGTGGCGGAATTATGTTCATTAACAAGACCGTAAACGGTGATAACAATGTCTGTGGGCGTAATGTCGCCGTGTACCGTAAAGCAGCCGGTCTATCGCAGAACAAGCTGGCTGGTCTGCTCCAACTGCGCGGATTGGATATCGATAAAAATGCCGTACAGCGGATTGAAGCCGGCAAACGATTTGTTACAGATATCGAAATTGTCTACCTTGCTGAGGCTCTCGGAGTAACTTACAACGACCTGCTGGATAAAGATGAAGTCAGTATCGAGCCGATAGATAGAAAGGGTGATAATCCTTGAATTCATATGCAGAAATGAAACACTTTTATAAGAATAGCCCTGATATGTATGCTCGAAATAATGAGTTCTTTGATTATGTGCTTGATAAAATCACGACCAGCCAATATCGAGATATTGAGAAAATCAAAAATCCTGAAGATGTTTTATACTATTTAGTGTACACCTATAATTGCTATGTTCTTGTGCACAACTATGAACGGAACAGGCTCATTACAAACCCGGAAAAACTCTTTGATAATGGTGTTGAGGAAGAGACATTTTTGTTGATATTCCTTAACTATGTCCGTGATGAAATCGCACAAGTCCAGGCAATGAAAAATCTAAGAGATTCATCCGCGAATCCAAAAGAATAAGCCATGCGTGAAACCACACATGGCTTATTTTAGTATTACAGGATTTCAAAGATTGCTGTGTAGGTTGCTCCCCTGCCCTGCGTTTTATAGCGCATAAAGATAGGCTTCGCCATAAAGGACAGATGGATTTCCAAGACCTGCTCGGGATGTACAACGATTCTCTTTGTGACTCGTTCATAGAGACCTTCGTTTATCTCTTCATCCGAAAGAGCTACAATGCGTTCAATCTGGGCAATGTAATCTGTGTATGCGCTGGCTTCCATAGCAGCAGTGATACCCTCTTGTTTCAGTTGCGCAAGGTCCAATTCCAATTCCTTGATTTCATCTTGGTACGCCTTGGAAGTGGCTGTATATGCCAACTCCGGAACAATTCCGCTCATATACTTATCGGTAAGAGAAACGATATCTTCCCGCCTCTTTGAGAGCTTTTTCTCTACCGCTGTTATTTGTGCCCTGTTATCCTTGGGTTTAGTTAGCGTATCGTAGTCCTCTCGAAGAGTAGCGCAAATTTTCTCCTTATGGGGGATAATCAACTGTGTGATAATATCGTGCAAAGCCATTGCCAGAACGCGCTCGTTGACCCGTCTACCAGTGCAACCGACCGGAACAACTTCCCCCAGGTCATTTACAATCTGACGCGGTAGACCGCGCTCGTGGTTCTCAATGCACTCCCAGGCCCTATACAAGCCGTTCTGCTGCTTTTTTCGCACACTGATATAGGAATTGCCACAGCAGCCACAATAAATCTTACCGGATGTCCAGTAGCGGTTTGAGTGCTTTGCTTTGACCTCGTCCGAAGGTTCATTTTCTTTCAGTCTTTTTTGCACCTTATCCCACAGGTCACGGCTGACGATTGCTGCCTCTGGATGGTGGTCGGTTATGTAGAAGCTAATGGAATCACCCCGGTTATATTTCTTCTTATGGGTAAGAGGGTCAGGGGTATAGGTCTTGCCCTGAGCAAGGTCACCTACATATTTCTCATTCCGCAACAGCCGTAGAATAACTACATTGCTCCAACCGTTTTTGTATCGCTTGGTTTTCACGCCCATCTGCTGCAGCCGCTTTGCAATGGTAAATGTACCGTCACCAGAAGCATACCATTGATAAATCTGGCGTACGATTTCTGCTTCGTCCTCAATGATAACAAAGCGCTGAATTCCGTCTTTGTCACGAACGATATTATAGCCGAACATTTCCTTCCTGCCAAATACTGCACCTTGCTGCATACGTTGCTGATGTCCCCAACGCACACGGCGGGAAGTTCTCAGGCTTTCTTTTTCAGCATTAGTTGCCGCTTCGGTTAATTTGTCTCGGTAGTCATTACTTTCAGTGTTGATATCATCAGATAAAAACCAGATGTAAACACCTTTGTTCCGGAGTTCTTCCACAATATTTAGCAGATGCTGCACATTTCGTGAGAAACGGGATACCTCCTTCGTCAGTATTATCTCAACACCGCCATACCGGGCAAGCGCAAGCATCCTGTTGAACTCGTCTCGCTTTTCAAGCGATGTGCCGCTGAGTCCTTCGTCTGCAAAAATGCCTATATTTGTCCAATTTTGGTGTTGTGAGAAATACCGCTGGAAAAACTGCTTTTGTGCTACCAGTGAATTTCGTTGGTCGAATTCATCTGTACTAACGCGGCAGTAGGCGCACACATTTCGCGGCTGGTCATCTTCTGTTTTCAGCAGGCGTTTGATTGGTTCAATAACTTGGGTTTTTGCCACTGCGTACTTCCTCCTTTATTTCTCTAATGGAAAAAACATCCCGTATGTAATGCGTGAATTCATTAAGTAACGCATCACACTCAGCTTTTGTAATAGTCAAAGCTTCGGGATTAACTATCAAATATAACGCCACCTTGCTATAAGCCTCTCTGCTATTGTATGCAGAGTGCTTGTAGGAAAGTGCCTTTCTTGGGTTATTATAACATGACCATTTTTAATCTTCAATAGGCACGGAAGAATTGGGCCACCTGGAAATGGTGGCGGCAATCGTGCATCAGCTGACCCGTAATTTGAAAGAAAAGGACATTGAGAATACGCCCTTGGAGCAGTATTTTGTAGACCATACTACCGGAGTATATCCCACTGCGGCATCCGGATTCCCCTGGACTGCAGCAACCATCCAGGTCAAAGGTGATCCAATTGCGGATCTGACAGAAGATCTGGCCGCAGAGCAAAAAGCGAGAGTGACTTATGACAACATTCTAAGACTTTCCGATGATCCTGACGTAAACGACGTAATCAAGTTCCTCCGGGAACGGGAAGTCGTCCATTTCCAACGCTTTGGCGAAAGCCTGCAACAACTGCGTGAGCGACTCAATCAGAAGAATGTGTACTGTTTGAACCCGGCGTTTGATATGTAAAAGATGTGGCCCTATCCAAGTGGATAGGGCCGTTCATTTACTTTGCCATAATGGCTTCAATTTCTTCCACGGTTCTGGGAATTTCTGCAGACAGATCAATCACACCGTCCTCGGTAATCAGCACATCGTTTTCAATGCGGATGCCGATGCCCTCTTCCTCTACATAAAGGCCGGGTTCGACGGTAATTACCATACCGGGCTGCAAGGTTCTCTCACGCATGGTGCAAATGTCATGGGTATCCAGGCCAAGGCTGTGGCTAACATTGTGATAATAGTAGTCGCGAACACCTTTTCCATCCTTACGCAATCCCAAAGCATCCAGACGGGATTCATAATAATCAATGACCATTTGGTTCAGCTCCATAGTGGTCATGCCCGGCTTGGCGTTGGCAATAACGATCCGCTGTGCCTCCAAAACTGTGTTATACAGCTCCTTCTGACGCGGGGTGAACTTGCCGTTGATGGGGAATGTCCGGGAGATATCGGCACAGTATTTACCCTCAGCAGAACCAAGGTCGATCAAAACCATCTCGCCGTCATGCACGATCTGATCGTTATTGTCGTAGTGCAGCGTGGTTGCACGGCTGCCGCCGGCAATGATGCTGGTAAAGGCATGATCCCGAACGCACTGCTTCTTCAAGGAAAAGTCAAACGCACCTTCCAGTTCGCTTTCGTTCATTTCCGGCTTTGCGTGGCGGAGCATGGCAATGATGGCATTGCAGGTTGTGTGCTGTGCCTTCCGCATCAATTCCAATTCCGCATCAGACTTAACGGCACGCATGGCTGCCATATCACCGAAGATCTCCTCGATGGCTACCGCAGGGTAACGATTCTGAATGGTAGCGGCCAATGTGTGAGCAGGGGTATCCGCCTGGCCTTCCTGATGACGCCACAGATCCAGATAAATGTGGTATTTACCCAGTCCTCTGCTGGATTCTATAACGCTGTTCAGCCTGTTGCCAAATTCACCAACATCCAACACGGTTTTGATACCGGAGATTTCGGTTGCCTCGTCAGCACGCATCCGGCCGCCCACCCATTTGGCAAGCGCCTCATCGTAGGGTTCAATATACAGCTCCTCTGTAACTTCGCCTTTGTAGTTCTTACGAAGCACGAGAATCATATTCTCCCGTTCAATACCGGTCAAATAATAAAAGTTGCGATCTACATAAAACGGATATGCGCTGTCCAAAGACTTCATAGGAGCCTTGCCTGAAAAAATGCAGATCATACAAGGGCCTTGCTTGTTTTCAAACAGCTTGTTTCTTCGTGCAATATAGCTATCTTTCATAAGGGACAACCTCTTTCGTTTAAATTGCATTAATTATAAATCATCTGCAATAATCTGTCAACTTCTCTTAAAAAAGTGCACCATTTTGAAGATGTAGCGTTACAATTGATGTGAGACCAAGAGTATAGAAAAAGGCGATTGAGTTCGTTAGAATAAAGTTACCACACTCAACACTAACGAAAGGAACTCAACCGCCATGAATAGTGTAGCACAAAAATCCAAAAAGAACAAGA
>JAZOBY010000069.1:0-34337 GCA_045596215.1 Faecousia sp. | reverse complement strand
GCAATCGAGCTGAATGCAAACAATGAGTTAGTTGCAACTCTCACCAAGAACGGTAAAAATGTAACGGAAGTTGTTGCTGAGTTTGAGAATGTTTACGACTATACTCCTGTTCCTCCAAATCCGGAGTATCCCGACAGTCCTAAGACCGGTGACACAACCAATCTCTATCTTTGGTTTGCTCTTCTGTTCGTAAGCGGCGGCGGAATTATCGGCACAACACTTCACAGCATAAAGAGAAAGGAAGAAAACTAAATAATATCCAAGCAACAGCACCCTGCGGAGTAAAATGATATGCTACCCCCATAAGAGACAGCGAAAAAGAAAAACTGTTTCTTATGGGGGTATTACTATGTCTAAAGAGAAAAGGAAGCAAACCGCCACAGAAAAATCTGTGGCGGTTACTCGTTACATCATCAAAAATTGAGCCGCAGTAAACAAAGAAAAAGGAATTTTGCAGGCCACATTTGATTATGTGGTCGTAAAAATACGATTTTTAAAAAAGTGGCGAAAAGCACCTGAAAAGCATAAAAAATTGACCGAAAGTGGAGGTAAAACCTCAAAATTCGGTCAAAATTTGGTCCAAGTGGCGAGACTCGAACTCGCGGCATCCTGCTCCCAAAGCAGGCGCGCTACCAACTGCGCTACACCTGGATATGGATACCGTGATATTATACACGACGAATTTGAAAAAAGCAACCTAAAATTGTGGAAAAGCCCCGGCGTGTAACAGCCGAGGCTTCAAAATTACATCTTCTTTTTATCATCCGTAGCCGGGTTATTGATAACCTTGCCGGATTCTGTGAACCGGGAGCCGTGGCAGGGGCAATCCCAGGAGTGCTCCGCCTTATTGTATTTCAAAGCACATCCCAGGTGGGGGCATCGGGGTACTGTGGGGGTCAGCAGACCCATGACGGATTCAAAGGCGTTTACTGCCAGTTGGGGATGCAAAATGTTCCGCGACGGAGAGAAAACCGATGCGTATTCATTTTCCTTTTCCTGTACCAAATCGGAAAGGATCATGGCAGATACCATGGAGGAGGTCATACCCCATTTGTTAAAACCGGTGGCTACATACAGGTCGGGAGTGTTTTTGGAATACTGTCCGATATAGGGGACACCGTCCAATGTTATACAGTCTTGAGTTGCCCATTTGCCTTTGATCCGGGCAGAAGGATAATACTTCCGGGAAAAAACCTCCAATTCACGCCAGTTGCCGCCCTGTTTGCCGGTGCGGTGAGAACCGCCGCCCAGGAGCAGAAGCTTACCGTAATTGCGGAAAGATAAGCCCTTTGCGTTCTCGTCCACATACATTCCGTCAACTGCCTGTGCACCGTCCAGAGCCAAAACATAGGAGCGGTGCTGATACAGTTTCAGAAAATACGAGCCGTTCTTGTTGAGGATAGGAAAGTGGGTCGCAACGATGATTTTCTTGCAGGAAATTTGCCCCCGATTGGTCAAGACCTTCCCCGGCATCAGCTCCAGAACCTTTGTGTTTTCGTATATGGGCAGATCTTTTGCGATCTCAAACGCAAATTTCAGGGGATGAAACTGGGCCTGATCCTTTACGCACACAGCACCGGCCACAGAAAAGGGGAGACGATCCGCATTGGAAAATACCGCTTTGCAGCCAAGAGCGTTCAGTGCAGCAATTTCTTTTTCAATCTTTGCCCGGTTATCCAGCGAATACACATAGGAATCCTGTTTTTCATAATCGCTGGATATATTTTGGCACAATCGGGCAAATTCCCTGACTGCTTTTTGCTGTGCATGGAGATACATATGTGCCTGTTCCTGACCGAATTTGTGGATCAGCTTGTCGTAGATCAGACCGTGCTGGATGGTAATTTTGGCTGTGGTGTCACCGGTGACACCGTCGCAGATCTTTTTGGCCTCCACCAAGATACAATCCACTCCGGCCTTTTTCAGCACATGGGCACAAAGAAGCCCTGCCATACCACCGCCGATGATCAGCACATCCGTTTTGAGACTTCCCGGCATTGTGGGGAAGTTTGGCTGTGCAGTATTTTCTCTCCAAATAGAGTCCATGATACCACATCCTTTTGGAAGTAGTATCGGCAAGTTTGATGGGGGATATACAACGAAAAGCACGGCGACTGCCGCACTTTTCGTTTAATTGTTTCCACGCAGTTCGATAATTTGATCCCGCAGGATGGCAGCATATTCGTATTCCATCATCTTTGCCGCTTCCTTCATTTGCTTTTCCAGACGGGCGATCTCTTTTTCCTTCTCCGCCTTGGTCATCTTCACGCCGGTACGGCCTTTCCGCTCGGCGGTGGGGGAGGATATTTCAATGAGATCCCGGACAGACTTGATAACGGTCTTGGGTACGATGCCGTTGGCCTCATTGTAGGCACTTTGAATCTCCCGGCGTCGGGCGGTCTCGTTCATGGCATTACGCATGGATGGGGTGATGTTGTCCGCGTACATGATGACCTTGCCGTCGGCATTTCTCGCCGCACGACCAATGGTCTGTATCAGACTGGTTTCCGAACGTAGGAAACCTTCCTTGTCCGCGTCCAGAATCGCCACCAAGCTGACCTCCGGCAGGTCGAGGCCCTCCCGGAGGAGGTTGATGCCGATGAGCACATCAAATTTTGCCATACGCAGATCCCGGATGATCTCCATACGCTCCATAGCACCGATGTCGGAGTGCATATATCGCACCCGGATGCCGGCTTTTTGAAGATATACAGTCAAATCTTCGGCCATTTTCTTTGTCAGCGTCGTGACCAAAACCCGCTCATTTTGGGCACTTCTTTCGTTGATCTCGCCGATCAGGTCGTCGATCTGTCCCTCAATGGGACGCACTTCTACGATGGGATCCAAAAGTCCTGTGGGACGGATGACCTGCTCCACGATCTGGCCGGAACGGGTGCGTTCGTACTCGGCCGGAGTGGCAGAGACGTAGATCACCTGGTTGATTTTGCTGTCAAATTCCTCGAAATTTAAGGGCCGGTTGTCGTAGGCAGAGGGCAGACGGAAGCCGTAATTGACCAGTGCGTCTTTCCGGCTCCGGTCGCCAGCGTACATGGCCCGGGTCTGGGGGAGGGTGACATGGCTTTCGTCGATGAACATGAGAAAATCATCGGGGAAATAGTCCAACAGCGTGGTGGGAGGAGTTCCCGGAGCCCGGCCCTGAATCACCCGGGAATAGTTTTCAATGCCGTTGCAGAATCCGATCTCTGTGAGCATTTCCAAATCGTAATTGGTACGCTGGGCAATGCGTTGTGCCTCAATCAATTTGTCGTGGGCACGAAACCATGCAACCTGCTCGTCGCATTCCCGGCGAATTTCCTCCATGGCACGTTCCAGTTTGTCCCGGGATGCCACGTAGTGGCTGGCGGGGTAGATGGCCACATGTTCGATATAGCGTTCTGTCATACCTGTGACGGCGTTGATCTCACTGATGCGATCCACTTCGTCACCGAAGAATTCTACCCGGATGGCCCGTCCGGACCAGTAAGCGGGGTAGATTTCCAAGGTGTCGCCCCGGAGACGGAATTTGTTACGGGAAAAATCAATGTCGTTGCGTTCGTAGCGAATCTCGGTGAGCTTACGCAGTACAGCATCCAGAGGGTATTCGTTACCCACTCGCAGGGAAATGACCATGCTCTTGTAGTCAATCGGGTCGCCCAGACCGTACAGACAGCTGACGGAGGATACCACGATCACATCCCGCCGCTCAAACAGTGCAGAAGTGGCACTGTGGCGTAGCCGGTCAATCTCCTCGTTTACGGATGCATCCTTTTCGATATAGGTATCCGTATGGGCAATATAGGCCTCCGGCTGATAGTAGTCGTAGTAAGAAATAAAGTATTCCACTGCATTGTTGGGGAAGAATTCCCGGAATTCCGAGCAGAGCTGAGCGGCAAGGGTTTTGTTGTGGGCCAAAACCAACGTGGGACGATTCAGTTTTTCGATCACCGATGCCATGGTAAAGGTCTTGCCGGAGCCGGTTACGCCCAGGAGCGTCTGCTCCCGCAAGCCCCAGTTGACGCCGTTCACAAGGCCGGTGATGGCCTCCGGTTGGTCGCCGGATGGCTTATATTCAGAAACTAACTGAAAATGATCCATAAAACCTCCCGGTTCAGACAAGCAAGCGGCATTCGTCGGGGTCATACCAGTCCGACAGCCGCATGGATACGCCCTGCCCATCCGCAACGATTACATGGTCTGCCAATGTAATGTCCACCGCAGACAGTGCGGCGGCGAGGCGGCGGGTGGTCAATTGATCCTCCGGTGAGGGAACTGCAAAGCCGCTGGGATGATTGTGGGCTAGAATGACGGTGGAAGCGTTGACATTCAAGGCGATTTCTACGATCTTACGCATAGGTACGGCGGCAGAATTGACACTGCCTTCTCCAACTTTCTTACATGCAAGCAGTTTGCCTTTGGCATCCAGGCACAGCAAATATACAGTTTCATTTCTCAAATTGTCAAAATAAGGGATCAGGAAGTCTGTACATTGCTCCAAAGAATTCAAAGGCACATCATTATTGGCTTGGTGTGTTTTGTAGTATCGGGAAAATGCATTCAGTAAAGACAGAAAGGTAGCGGATGCCTCGCCCATGCCGCTGACTTTCTGTAATTCCAGTGGGGAAGCGGTTAACACCTGCTCCAGAGAGCCAAAGTGTGCAATTAATGCGTGAGCAATGGGATTGGTGTCCTGTCTCGGAATGCAGTAAAAGAGCATCAGTTCCAACACCTGATGTTCATTAAAGTGATCCAAACCCTCTTCCAAAAAGCGGTTTTTCAGCCGTTGACGATGCCCATTGTGGAGTTTATCTTTGTTTAACATGATTTTTTTACCTCAAAAACGGATTTATCTTGCTATTTTCGACAAATTTCGATAGAATAAAAGAAAGACAGATCCCTGTCGAAAGAAGGGCTGTAATTTTCCCTAAAAAATGCAAATGCTATCCCATGAGGAGGAACATCATGGAACAAAAGGAATCCAATCCCGGAATATTGGATCTGATGATCCAGCCCGCCTTTTCTGTAGAAAACGGCACGATCCAAAAAGTGAATGAAGCGGGCAAAAAGTATTTTCTTGAATCCGGAATGCGGATTGCAGATCTGCTGAGCACCGGAAAAACCGAATACCGGGAACTGGAAGATGGCTGTCTGTACTTGACATTGACTGTTGCCGGCATTCCTTGCGGTGCATCCGTGCGTAAAATCAACGGAATCGACATCTTTACCCTGGAACAGGATGCAGACCAGGCAGAATTGCAAGCCATGGCTTTGGCGGCCCAGGAACTGCGTATGCCCCTGGCCAATGTGATGACGGTGGCCGATCGGCTGTTTCCGGTAACCGAAGAAGCAGATGATCCGGCGGTGAAGGAGCAGGTTGCCCAGATCAATCGGGGACTGTTTCAAATGCTGAGAATCATCAGCAACATGTCCGATGCTTACCGTTATGATCAGCAGGCGGGAACGAAAATGGCGGTGGCCAATATTTCAGCCGTTGTGGGAGAGCTCTTTCAGCGGTCCACAGAACTGTTGCACTATGGCGGACAGGAATTGGTTTTCGAAAACACCGCACAAGCCGTTTTGGGCCGGATAGATCAGGAAAAACTGGAACGGGCAATTCACAACATTATTTCCAATGCGGTGAAATTCTCGGCCCGGGGCAGTAAGATCCACGCCCGGCTCAGCCGTCGAAACAATATGCTGTATTTGACGGTACAGAATGAGGGAAATGGACAACAGATACAGGGCAATCTTCATTCCCGATTCCGCCGCCAACCCGGCTTGGAAGACAGCCGCTTTGGTATCGGACTGGGCATGGTAATGATTCGTGCGGCGGCTGCCGCTCATGGGGGAACCGTGCTGATCACACATCCGGAAGATGGCGGCACAAAACTTACCATGTCCATTGCCATCAATCAAGATACGGAACACACGGTACACAGTCAAACCCTGCGGGTGGACTATGCCGGGGAACGGGATCACACGCTGATCGAGCTTGCGGACGTTTTACCCTCTTGTGTGTTTGAAGCCGGAAAGATCAACTGAATCTGAGACCTGGCCTGCAACCGCAGGTCAGGTTTTTTAATCCAGATAAGACTTCAGGTACTGGCCGGTGTAACTGCCATCCACTTTGGCCACTTCTTCCGGTGTGCCACAGGCAACTACGTTGCCGCCGCCATCGCCGCCCTCAGGTCCAAGGTCGATGATATAGTCCGCTGACTTGATCACATCCAGGTTGTGTTCAATGACCAGGGCGGTATTGCCGGCATCCACAAGGGTTTGCAGTACGTCCAGCAACTTGTGCACATCAGCTGCGTGCAGGCCGGTGGTGGGTTCGTCCAGAACATAAATGGTCTTGCCGGTGGATACCCGGGCCAATTCCGTTGCCAGTTTTACACGCTGTGCTTCACCGCCGGAAAGGGTGGTGCTAGACTGACCGAGCTTCACGTATCCAAGGCCAACTTCTACTAAAGTCTGGGCTTTTCTGCGGATTTTGGGCAGGTTTTCAAAGAAATCCACAGCTTCCTCTGCCGTCATGTTCAGCACTTGGGAGATGTTCTTGCCCTTATAAAGCACTTCCAGGGTTTCCCGGTTGTACCGGGCACCCTTACAGACTTCGCAGGGAACGTAAACATCCGCCAAAAAGTGCATTTCAATCTTCACAAGGCCGTCACCGCAACAGGCTTCGCACCGGCCACCCTTGACGTTGAAAGAAAAACGGCCAGGACCGTAACCACGTACTTTCGCGTCATTCGTGGAAGCGTACAAATCCCGGATGTCGTTGAACAGTCCGGTATAGGTTGCCGGATTGGAACGGGGCGTGCGGCCGATGGGACTTTGGTCAATGTCAATGACCTTATCCAGATGCTCCATACCCTCCACACAGCGGCAAGCACCGGGACGGGTGCGGGCATGGTTGAGTTTTCCCAAAAGGTGCTTGTTCAGCACTTCGGTGACGAGACTGGATTTTCCGGAACCGGAAACACCGGTGACACAGGTAAGTGTTCCCAGGGGGATCTCAACATCAATGTCTTTCAGATTGTTTTCCGTAGCACCACGGACGGCTAAAGTGTGCCCGTTTCCTGTGCGTCTTGCACTGGGCACGGGGATTTTTTTCGCACCGGACAGATACTGACCGGTGATGGATTCTGGTGTGTTCAAAATATCATCCAGCGTGCCGGTGGCGACGATCTCACCGCCGTGACTGCCCGCACCGGGGCCCACATCCACGATATAGTCCGCCGCACGCATGGTGTCCTCGTCGTGCTCCACCACGATCAAGGTGTTGCCAATGTCACGCAGGTGCTTTAACGTACCCAGCAGTTTGTCGTTATCCCGCTGATGCAGGCCGATGGAGGGCTCGTCCAGAATATACAGCACCCCCATGAGGGAAGAACCGATCTGAGTCGCCAGGCGGATGCGTTGGCTTTCACCGCCGGACAGCGTGCCGGAGGACCTGGACAGAGTCAGGTAGCTCAGACCAACATCCTTTAAGAAACGCAAGCGGGAAATGATTTCACGAACGATTTGCTCGGCCACGATGGCCATATTGCCATCCAGATGGAGATTCTCCATGAAGGCCAGTTCCTTTTCGATGCTCAGTTCGCAGAACTGCATAATGCCTATGCCGCCAACGGTAACTGCCCGGGCAATTTCGGAGAGACGCTCGCCGTGGCAATGGGGGCAGGGGGCGGAGGACATACATTCTTCCAGTTCTTTTCGTGCGGCATCGGACTGGGTTTCCCGGAAACGGCGGGATATATTGTTCATAATGCCCTCAAAAGGCTGTTCCAGCACGCCCATGCCGTTGCCGCGGTTATAGACCATCCGCAGTTTTTCTTCGCCGGTTCCGTAAAGCACTACGTCCAGAGCTTTTTGGGGCAGTTCAGAGACAGGGACATTGAGGGAAAAGCGATACTTTTGTGCCAGGGCTTCAAAATACATCCGGAAAATGCTGTCCGTCCGGGCATTCTGCCAGCCGGAGACCTGGATGGCACCGTCCAGCAGGGTTTTGCTCTTATCCGGGATCACCAGATCCGGATCGGCTACCAACTGAAAACCAAGGCCGGTACAATGAGGACAGGCACCGGACGGGTTATTGAAAGAGAACATCCGGGGTTCCAGTTCCGTCAGGCTGATGCCGCAATCCTCACAGGCATAGTTTTGGGAAAAGCTCAGTTCTTCTTTACTGTCCGGTAACTGGATGGTCACCAGACCGCCGGAATGGGAACAGGCGGTTTCGATGGAGTCCGTCAAACGGCGACGCAGACCCTCTTTCAGTACAAGACGGTCCACGACCAATTCGATGTCATGCTTTTTATTTTTCTCGCATGTGATTTCCTCGGTCAGATTGTACAAAATACCGTCCACCCGGACACGGGAAAAGCCGCTTTTTCGGGCATCTTCAAATACTTTGTGATGCTCGCCCTTTTTGCCGCGGATGACAGGGGAGAGGATGATAAAGCGGGTACCTTCTCCCAGAGACTCCACCTGATCAACGATTTGATCGATGGTCTGCCGGGAAATCTCCTTGCCGCATTTGGGGCAATGGGGAATGCCCACCCGTGCCCACAAAAGACGCAGATAGTCGTAAATTTCCGTTACTGTACCCACAGTGGACCGGGGGTTCTTGGACGTGGTCTTCTGATCAATGGAAATCGCAGGGGACAGGCCGTCGATGCTGTCCACATCCGGCTTGTCCATCTGCCCCAGAAATTGCCGGGCGTAACTGCTCAGACTTTCCACATACCGCCGCTGACCTTCGGCATAGATGGTGTCGAAGGCGAGGGAAGACTTGCCGGAACCGGAAAGACCGGTAAAGACGATCAGTTTGTCCCGGGGGATGGTCAGACTGACATTTTTTAAATTGTTTTCCCGGGCTCCCTGAATGATGATCTTGTCGTTCATGACCTGCTCCTTTGTTTGTTCGTTACCCAGTATTATACCACATACACGCAGGCTCTACAAGAGTAACTTTTCAAAAAAATCTGCCGCAAGAAAAACTTGCGGCAGGGGATGCTTATTCCACTAGTTGATACAGATAATAGGTGAAGGTGTAGCTTTGGTCAAAGGGGTGCTCGGCTTCGTCCACCAGTTGATACTTGGATGTGTCCACACCGTATTGTTCCAGAGAGTATTGCCGTGTGACGATGAAATCCGCATCTCCATTTTGGATGCAGGCATCCTGCTCTTCCCACATTTCCGGGGGATTGATGTTAAAATAGCAGAAATAACGGCAGGCGGGTTTGGCACCCGAGGCAAAATAGAATCCGCCGTCCAGGAAACCGTAATTTAAGAGTGTGGCATTGTCTACGGTTTGGATGGTTTTTGCAAACCGATACTGGACGGTGTCCTCTTTGCTATATCCGGTAAAGTACCGGTTTTGGTTAAATTGCAGGGTACTGCTTAGCAGACAAGACAGTGCCAACGCCGTGGCCGCAACGGTGGAAAGGATGTGCTTGGGAGCCCACCGATGCCACAGGTCAAACAGCTTGGTTGCACGCAGAAACTCCACCCAAACGATCAACCCCAAAATGCAAAATGCGGCAAAAATCAGCCCATAGTAATCCCAAGGTTTTCCGCCCCAGTAAGTGCCGACTGTCAGCCCGGCAAAGCACAGCAGGGCCATCAGGCCGGCTTTCCATTGTCCTTTTTCTTTGAGAAGCAGAAAGAAAAGTGCAGACCAGATCATCCAGCCGAAGTTGGTGTTGTAGGTGACAGCCCATTTCAGACAGTTCCAGATCGATTCCCAACGGGAGCCTTGAATTTCCTCGGAATAGAGGAAGATATTCTCATAGAAGTATACCCGGAACAGGTCACTCACTGCACCATTCAAAGCGAAATAGACCAGCACTACTGCTGTGACGGCGGCAATACCCAAAAGAAACTGGGCAATGGTTGCCAAAAGCTTACCCCGGAGAGATGGATCGCTCAGATACCAGATCAGGACGAAAAGTGCCAGGCCTAAATAAAATCCCAAAGTCGTATACTTAACCCAGAGAATGATGCCCGCAAAAATGCCATTTGTAAATGCTTCTCTGAATGTCAATGACCGTTGCTCTTTTAACGCTCTGAGAACGCTGTACATGCCGTATACCAGCATAAACAGGCTGTGTTGCTCCACGCTTCCACCGTGGGTAAAGGACCAGGAGGTGACCACCGCGGCCGCCAGAACAGCAACCACAAGGTAGACGACCTTGGATGTGCCCATATACAGCTGGCCCAGCTTTCCGGAAAAATACAGAAACAGGCCAAATGTGACCACTTCCAGCAGAAACACACCCCAAAAACTGTCTTTGGAAAACAAAGAAATGAGGGCATATACAAAATACAGCACAGGGCCCTTTTGCTCGTATAGGTCCCGATAAGGTACCAAGCCATCCAGGATTCCTCTGCCCACAGTGAAAAAGCAGTTTACATCCACCCAGTCGTTCATGGGATACAAAGGCGAGCTTTTCGACCCCAGACCGATGAATAACACGGAAAGAAACATGGCCCAAAGGAGTAGAATGCGGTCTTTTTTCAATCAATTTTCCTCCTGATCTTTTGTACGCTGGCTGATAATATACCGGGGACGACCCTTGACTTCCATATAGATTTTGCCGATATATTCACCCAATACACCCAAGCAGGTGAGCTGCACGCCACCAAGGAAGCAGATGATACAGGTCATACTGGCCCAACCGGGGACAGAATTGCCGGTCAACGCCACGATCATGGACCAGATCACGCCGATAAAACTCAGTAAGGCGATAAAGCAACCGATTCCGGTGATGACGTGCAGAGGTTTGACGCTAAGGCTGGTGATTCCCTCAAATGCCAGCGAGAACATTTTGCCCAAAGAGTAATGACTTTTACCAGCCAGACGTTCCTTACGCTCATAATACACGCTGGTGCTTTTGAACCCAACCAAAGGAAACATGCCCCGCAGGAACAGATTCACTTCTTTGAAATTTGCAAATTCTTTCAGCACGCGGCTGGATACCAGGCGGTAATCCGCATGGTTATACACAGTATCAACGCCCATGTTTTTCAACAGTTTATAGTAGCTTTGTGCCGTAAAACGCTTGAAAAAGGTATCAGAGCGGCGATTGCTGCGTACACCGTAGACGATTTCACAGCCGTCCAGGTACGCATCCACCATAGCATCCATGGCATTCAGATCATCCTGACCGTCACAGTCAATGGAAATGGTGATGTCGCAACAATCTTTCGCCTCCATCAGGCCCGCAAGCACCGCATTCTGATGGCCACGGTTGCGGCTTTGCTGAATGCCCTTGAAATGGCGGTCATTCTCAGAAAGACCGCAGATGATCTGCCAGGTGCTATCCTTGGAGCCGTCATCTACGAACAGGATCCGGCTTTTCGGGCTGATCTTTTGAGCATGTTCCAAAGCACGCAGTTTTTCCAGAAACATGCCGGAAGTGACAGGAAGCACATCTTCTTCGTTATAGCAGGGGACGACAATATACAAAGTCGGAAGCATATAAACCGCTCCTTTACACAATTTTGATTAGTATATCACATAATTATGGGAAATGGAACAGAAAAAAGCCTGCTGCGATGCAGCAGGCTGAAAATGTAGATCATATCCGGTGGAAATTATAGACGCATTTGTTGCAAATATACTTGCCCTTATACTGCACCAAACCCTGCATAGAGGAGCAAAACACACAGCTGTGCTCGTACTTGCGAAGGATGATCTGATCGCCCTCGATATAGATCTCCATTTCATCGTGTTCCGTGATGTCCAGCGTGCGCCGTAATTCGATGGGAAGAACGATTCTGCCCAGCTCATCCACCTTGCGGATGATTCCCGTAGATTTCATAACCTAACCAAACCTTTCCATTTTGTGTGTTTTTGTCGGAGAAAAGAGGCGTATTGCCAACTTATTCGTATTATATATCCCTATTTTGCGTCTGTCAACAGAATTTTCATAATTTGTCTAATTTTGGCTGTTTCACACCAGAATATTTGTTAAAAATGCACATATTGTTTCGTGAGGTGATGGGGTATGGTGATGAGCTGGATCTGGATCGGCATACTGGGTCTGTCTTTGGCCTGCGGACTGATTCTGGACAATGGAGCTGCCATTGCGGCGGCAGTTCCCCAAGGTGCTCAGGCTGGGGTAACGCTGGCCATATCCATTGCCGGCTCTATTTGTTTGTGGAGTGGGGTGGGCAAGGTTATGGAGCGTGCAGGCGTGACACGACTGCTTTCCAAGTTGTTGTCACCAATTCTCCGCAAGATTTTCCCAAGCACGCAAAAGGACTCACTGGCGGCCCACTACTTATGTGCCAATATTTGTGCCAATTTTCTCGGACTTGGCAATGCGGCCACACCCATGGGAATTCAGGCGGCAAAGCGGCTGAAAGATCCCAATTGCCCTCACTTAGCCACAGATGAGCTGTGCAGATTGATTGTCCTGAATACCGCATCCATTCAGTTGATCCCGGCGAATGTGGCGGCTATACGGGCTGGGTTGGGGGCGGCATCGCCCTTTGATATTCTGCCGGCGGTGTGGATCACAAGTCTGTGTTCTGCCGGATTGGGCCTTGTGGCGGCATGGGGAATGGGGGCAATGTTGCACAATGATTGATTATGTGGTACCCATTCTTTTGCTGATGGCAGCGGTTTTGGCCCTGCGTAAGCGGGAAAATGCTTACGATCTGATGCTGCAAGGGGCAGGAGAGGGGCTGAGAATGTTGGCAGCCCTCATTCCGGCGTTGATTCTGCTGCTGACTGCTGTGACTATGCTCCGGGCTTCCGGGGCGGTGGAGCTGCTCAGCGGTCTGCTGGCACCGGTGTTTTCGTTTTTTGGTATCCCACCGGAAACGGCACTGTTGGTGCTGATCCGCCCGTTAAGCGGCAGTGCGGCTCTGGCAGTGGGTGCGGAGCTGATGGCAGAATACGGCCCGGATTCTCTCATCGGACGTACCGCCGCGGTGATGCTGGGATCTACGGAAACTACCTTTTACACCATCAGTGTCTATTTTGGTGCGGCGGGGATCAAGAAGACACGCTACACCGTCCCAGCGGCATTGATCGCCGATTTTGTGGGCTTTGTCGTAGCGTCGCTGACAGTTCGTTTGTTTTGAACATAAAAATGCTCTGCTGCAAACCGCAGCAGAGCACAAATATTACTGTTCCTCAATCAATCGGGTTTTGCTTAAGTTGGCCTTTTTATAGTAAATAGCTGTAATGGTACTGCATACCAGCCATCCCGCAGGGTAGGCCATGGAGATGGGCAGGATTTCGTTACAGATATGGGACATGGCAAACAGATACACCTGTCTAAATGCGACAAAAGAGCACAGCGTGATGATCATAAACGCTTTGCTGTTTCCGGCACCCCGCAGAGCCGCACCGTGAATCTGATTGAAACAACACAGAACATAGAACGGTGTCAGCCAACGCAGGAATAGGGTGGCAAATTCGATTACCTCTGCCTTTGCATTGAAAAATTCAGAAAGGAGTGGAGCAAAAGCAATTACTGGGAGCATCAGAAGAACTGTTGCACTGCACGCGACCACCAGGGAAGTACGGATGCCCTTTTGTGCCCGTTCCAAAAGTCCTTTACCAAGGTTTTGACCTACAAACGTGGTCGTTGCCAAAGCGATGGATTGCATGGGTAAGAACAGCAACTGGTCGACTTTGGAGTATGTGGTCCAACCGGACATGCAGTCCGGACCAAAGTAGTTGATGTAGGATTGGACAAATACGTTGGAAAATGCAGTAATGGCCATCTGTACTGCGGCAGGAATACCTACAAAAATGATCTTTTTCAAGATATCCCAATGGACGCGAAGCTTGGAAAAGGACAGTTTCACGCAGTTGTCCGTGCGTACCAGTGTGAGCAATACTAAAAGGGCGGAAACGGCTTGTGACAGAATCGTTGCCAAAGCAACGCCGGCAACACCCATGTGGAATATCAATACAAAGACCAGATCCAGCACGGTGTTCATGATCGCACATACCACCAGATAGTAGAAGGGCCGTTTGGAGTCACCCACAGCACGGAGAATGCCCGCACCCATGTTGTACAGCATCAGTCCCATGAGGCCGGAAAAATAGATGGTCAGGTAGGTGGTGGCTTCGGGAACGACCACATCAGGCATGTTCATCAAATTCAGCATAAAGGGGATCATTAAAATACCCAAACCGGTGAACAGAACTCCAAGACACAGGGTCATTACAATGGCAGTGTGTACGGTTTGTTTTACCTTATCCTGTTGTCCGGCTCCGTAATATTGGCTAATGACCACGCCGGCACCGCTGGAAAGACCCATAAAAGAGCCAATGAGCATATTGACAATAGGGCCCACATTGCCCACAGCGGAATATGCCTCGTTGCTGACATAATTGCCTAACACCCAGGTGTCTACTGTATTGTAAAGCTGTTGGAAGAGGTTACCTAACAGCAGAGGAAATGCAAATGTGATGATATGGCGCAGGATGTTGCCTTGTGTCATATCAACATCCTGCTTGCCCTTTGCAAAATGTAAGCACAGGCGTGACATGAAAACCCTTCTTTCTTTAATCAATCAAAACCAACTGGTTATGAAAATTTCAAGACCAATGAAGATTAAAATGGCACCGCCCACAATGCCGGCATTACCGGACAGACAGCTGCCTGCCTTTTTGCCGATGTACAGACCTGCCATGCAGATGATGAAAGTAACAGCGGCGATGATGAGTGCACTGCCTAAGGCCATGGGGAGGAGGTAGTTGGCGATTGTGAATCCTACGGATAGGGCATCAATGGAAGTGGCTACACCCTGCACCAGCAAGGCGGTGAAGCCAAGAGCGGCGGGTACAACAGGGCAGCTTTGACTCTTGATACCCTCATAAAGCATTTTTCCACCGATATAGCCCAGCAGACCCAATGCGATCCAGGGGATCCAATTTTGAAATTCAGTAAAATACTGTGCAACGGTATGTACGCAGGACCAGCCGATCAGGGGCATCAGTCCCTGAAAAATGGAGAATATGCCGGCAATGCCGCACATTTTCGCTCCGGACATTTTGGGTTCCCGGATGCCGTTGGCCATGGCTACAGAAAAGGCATCCATGGCTAGTCCGATGCCTAAAAGAAGGCTGTTAAATACAAAAGTAAAACTCCACTCCATGGAAGACCTCCGATGTGAAAATACAAATTGAAAGTCCCTGTATCATACCACCTGGGGCAGGAGAAGTCAATCAATTGAAAGGTTTTATTTGCATTTTTTCGCAGCAGAATATATAATGAAGTCTGTGAGGTGAATGCTGTGAAAATCGTTGTGAGTGCTTGCTTGTTGGGCGAAAATTGCAAATATAACGGCGGAAACAATTATTCTGCCGCAGTTGTAAAATTTACAGAGGGCAGGGAAGTGATCCCGGTATGCCCTGAGCGGTTGGCCGGTCTGGGAGTCCCCAGAGAACCCATCGAGATCGTGGACGGTAAAGTGTGCCGAAAGGACGGAACTTCTGTGGATGTGGTTCTCCGGGATGCGGTGAATCAGATTCTGGCGGAACTGAACGGGCAAGACATTGAATGTGTGATCCTCAAATCCCGCAGTCCCACTTGCGGTGTGAAACAGGTGTATGACGGTACTTTTTCCGGCACTTTGGTAGACGGAATGGGTGTTTTGGCGGCAGAATTGGAGAAAAACGGCTATAAAGTTGTGGACTGCGAAGATTTTGTTTGCAAATGAGGGCGTCCTGTGATATGATGCATCCACAAAAGGAGTGAAAACCATGGCGGTAACATTAGACAACAAATTGGTGGTGGGCATCTCTTCCCGAGCACTGTTTGACCTGGAGTATGAGAACACCATTTATGAAGAGCAGGGATTGCAGGCGTATCTGGCCTATCAGCGGGACCATGAGCAGGATATTTTGAAGCCCGGTACGGCGTTTCCGTTGATCCGTGCACTGCATAAGCTGAACGACGGCGGGGAACAACTGGTGGAGATCATCATTATGTCTAAGAACAGCGCCGATACCAGCTTGCGTATCTTCAATTCTATCGAGCATTACGGACTGGATATCAGCCGTGCAGCTTTGGTGGGTGGCAACAAAATCGCACCCTACCTCAGTGCGTTCCGGACAGGCCTGTTTCTGTCCGCAAATGAAGAGGATGTGCAGGAGGCTATCGATGCCGGTGTGGCGGCAGGTCTTATTTGTTCCCACAATGATTTGGAGATCCAGCCGGATGAGGTGATGGACCAGATTCGCATCGCATTTGACGGTGACGCGGTGATCTTCTCCGATGAATCGGAAAAGATCTTCAAATCCCAGGGCCTGGAAGCCTTTGAAGAGCACGAGCGCCTGAACGCCCGCAAGCCCTTGCCGGAAGGCCCCTTTGCGAAGCTGCTGACGACCATTTCTCACGTTCAGAAGAAATTCCCAACGGACAATATGCCCATCCGTACCGCTTTGGTCACGGCCCGAAATGCTCCGGCTCATGAGCGGGTCATCCGTACCTTAATGGCCTGGGGTGTGCGGATCGACGAGGCATTTTTCCTGGGTGGCGTGCAGAAGAGCGATTTTCTCAAAGCCTTCGGTGCACACATTTTCTTCGACGACCAGGCGGTGCATACAGAACCTGCATCCAAACTGGTGCCTGCCGCAAGAGTGCCCTACAAATCTGAATAATGAAAAGCCACGCCTTTGGGCGTGGCTTTTTCTAAGAGCAAAAAGAAATGACCCTTGACCGTGTACCTTTCGATTCCATCAGTCAAGGGTCATTTCTGTTCACTCTTATTATCTAACATCATTGATTAACCTCGCTTTCTGCAGATTAGATGTCACCTTCAAGCGTTTTTCGAAATACCTTCCAAATCACTACCTCTACCAAATTCCCTAAGCGTGAATCACTTGTGTGTTGGAACATTTCCCTTGTATTGGGAAGGTGCATCTTTGCGGCGTCTTACGGGTTTTCAGATTCTCCTTTCAGGCATCCCAGCAGCTTTTTGAATTCTTAATACTTAAAGATTGATTTTCTTATATGTCCTTATTCAATTCAAATACTGTTAGATTGGTCCGATTGTTGATTGCTTACCTTCTTTCGCATTTGCGATTCGTTATTGCTGGATCAACTGCCCGGAGATTACCTTTGGGAATTTCCCGTTGCCGATTGGGTTTCGTTTACCTGTACATTGGTATCACCCTTTCTGACTATAAAGTACCATACAGGATCCACTTTTTCAAGATGGAATGATACACAAAATAAAAGGGTGGCAATCGTGCAAAACACAGAAATGTTTGAATTGTGCACAAAAATAGTTGACAAATGCAAATGGCCTATGATACATTAAACTTGTTGGGGCCTTGGCAATTCGTTTGCCAAGGCCCTGTTTATTTATCCATACAGCAGATTCAGGACAACAGAAGACAACAGATTTGTAATTACCAATGATACCATGGGTGTCCACACGTTATCTGTTTTCTGATAGGACCAGCAAGCCAATAGATGTATGGGCAGATGGGTAAGGTAAAATCCCAGTACAAACTCTGCTTTTCCGCGCCAAAGAATGTTAATCACAGGCGGAATCAGCGTAATAATGGCTACGCACAGATAGGCCAGCCAGGGCTTTTTGTAGCATACAGGTGCAAATCCGAGACAGTAGAACAAAGCACAAATGCTGATGGGTGCGAAAACCGACAGGGCAATGGTGCCAAAGATGGGTTCAAAGGTAATTAAAGAGAGGGGTGTATGGGTGAGATAAAATTCCACAACTGGAAGACCGTTAAGCATATACTCGATATCAAAACCACAAAGGAACAATGCCCCCAGCAATACCAGCTCTGCAACAGCGATCAAACCCACGGTCAGCACGCTGTGCTTCAAATAATAGCGGACATCCGTTGTCACCATGTCCCATTCTTCTTTTATATAGCTGCCCATGAGCAACAGCATCAACAGAGCGTTGGCAACGTGATAGAAAATCTCCAACCAGGCACTGATCTCCCATTGCTCCCAAATTCCCAGCCCTACGAAGGGCATAAACATGGGAAACAGCACAAAAACCCAAAGCCAACAGGGAATGAGGGCAATTATTTTGATTTTATCCGGCTTGCTGCACATGCTTGGAAATAAAGTAGTCATAAAATCCTCTCCTTTATGGTGGGTTTATTCTATTAAACCACGTTTTTGTAATTTTCGCAAGACCATGATGGATGAATTTAAAGGCACTCTCCCACGGCCTAAAAAACATGCCCCGGCATGTTTTCTTAACGGCCTTTCGAGTCCCTTACCACAAAGATTAAACGGGTTATCCCATTAGGGATAACCCGTTTAATGGTGCGAGAGATGGGACTCGAACCCACACGGCGGAGCCACACGCACCTCAAACGTGCTTGTCTACCATTCCAACACTCTCGCGAACGCCTAAGTATTATAACCGCCATACTATTTTTTGTCAATAGTTTTTAACGAAAATAAAAGCAAAAGCCGGATGCTGTGAGCATCCGGCTTTGTAACGTTATTTCAGATCCAGGTCCTCATTGGAAACAAGCTTGATCTGTGTTCCTTCGATAGCGTTCATAAAGGCAGCTTCGTCAGAAATCCGCAAAACCATATAGGCAGTATCGTTGCGGTGGGTGAACAGAGAGTACATATACTCCACATCCACGTGATTGTTAGCCAGCACTTCCAGCAGTTCGGATAGGCCTGCCGGACGGTCAGGAACTTCCACGGCCCAAACGGGGGTCATAGAGAGGATGGTGCCGTTTTGCAGCAAAATGGAGCTTGCTTTTTGAGAATCGTCCACGATCATACGTGCCAGACCGTAGTCTGCGGTTTCCGCAATGGAGATCGCCCGGATGTCCACATGCTCTTGTGCCAGCAGCTTGGTGATTTCCGCCAACTGGCCGGCCCGGTTTTCCAGAAATACAGAAATTTGATGGATGCTCATGGTATTACCTCCTTAGATCTTACGGTTGTCGATGACACGTACAGCCTTGCCCTCGCTGCGTGTGATGGTCTTGGGTGCAACCAACTTAACCTTAGCCATAATACCCAGCATAGCCTTCAATGCACCCACCAGTTCCTTTTCCCGCTTGGTGATATCAGCCAGGGAGTCGGAGAACATTTCGGGGGCCATTTCCACCATAACTTCCAGGGTATCGGAGTGGTTGACCCGATCCACGATGATCTGATAGTTGGCAGGATAGCCCTGCTGCATCAGCACAGTTTCGATCTGAGAGGGGAAGACGTTGACACCCCGGATGATCAGCATATCGTCACTGCGTCCCATGGGCTTGCTCATTTTCACATGAGTTCTGCCGCAGGAGCACTTTTTGCGGCTCAGCACACAGATATCCTTGGTGCGGTAGCGGAGCAGGGGGAAGGCTTCCTTGGTGATGGCGGTGAATACCAGCTCGCCCTTGCTGCCCTCAGGCAGGACTTCTCCGGTTTCAGGGTCGATGATCTCGGCAATGAAGTGATCCTCATTGATGTGCATACCGGTTTGCTCGGAGCATTCAAAGGCAACGCCCGGGCCGGAGGTCTCTGTCAGACCATAAATGTCATAGGCCTTGATGCCAAGTTTGTTCTCGATGTCGTGACGCATATCCTCGGACCAGGCTTCTGCACCGAAAATACCGGCTTTCAGCTTGATCTGATCCCGGATGCCACGTTCATAGATGGATTCAGCAAGATAGGCGGCATAGGAGGGTGTGCAGCACAAGATGGTGGAACCCAGGTCCGTCATAAACTGCAGCTGACGGTCTGTGTTGCCGGAGGACATGGGCAGGGTCAGACAGCCGACTTTGTGAGAGCCTCCGTTCAGTCCCGGACCGCCGGTGAACAGGCCGTAACCGTAGGAAACGTGGCACACATCCTCATTGGTGCCGCCTGCGGCGACGATCGCACGGGCACAGCAGTCCTCCCACAGATCCACGTCATGTTGGGTGTAGAATGCCACCACGCGCTTGCCGGTAGTGCCGGAAGTGGACTGGATGCGGACACATTCAGACTGAGGCTTGCCCATCAGGCCGTAGGGATAGGCTTCCCGCAGGTCATCCTTGGTAAGGAAGGGCAGTTTGTGCAGATCGTCAATGGACTGGATATCATCGGGTGTTATGCCCTTGTCTTCCATTTTCTTGCGATAGTAGGGAACATTGTCCCACACATGACGCACCTGCTTCAACAAACGCTCATTTTGCAGGGAACGAATCTGTTCCTGGGGCATAGTCTCGATTTCGGGTTGATAATAGTTATTCATGGTAATCACGTTCCTTTCAGGCATCCCTGCCCAGTAAAAATGCCTTTTTATTCAGTTCCAGAAATTTGGCGGGGACACTTTCTGCAATTGCATCCAGCCACTCGTCCAACGTAAAGTCAAAGTTTTTGGACAGGTGTCCCATGAGAACGATGTTGACCGCCTTGGAAGAACCGGCCTGTTCCGCCAGACTCAGGGCGTCAAAGGCATCCACGTCGATACCGGCATCTTTCATTTTGCCGACAAGATCCTGGGGATATTCCGCAGCACCGATGATAACGGGCATGGGGTTGATTTTTTGGGTATTGGTGATGATCTTGCCGTCGGGCTTTAAGTACTCCGTCCACCGGGCTGCTTCCAATAACTCAAAGGAGACGATATAATCTGCCTGACCCTTGTCGATGATGGGGGAGTAGACCTTGTCGCCAAAACGGACATAGGTAACCACGCTGCCGCCACGCTGGCTCATGCCGTGGACTTCGGAAACTTTGATGTCGTAGCCCCGGCTAAGCAGGAGTCTGCCCAGCAGCTTGGAAGCCAGAAGACTGCCCTGGCCGCCCACACCGACGATCATAATATTCTTGGTTTTCATATTTACACCTCCGTCAATGCACCGAATTTACAAAGCTGCTCGCAAACGCCGCAGCCCACACATTGGGTTGCATCCACTTTTGCCTTGCCGTCTATGATGCTGATAGCCGGACAACCGATCTTCATGCAAGCCTTGCAGCCCACACACTTGTCTGCATCCACAGCCAAGGGTGCTTTGTGCTTAACGTATTTCAGCAGAGCACAGGGACGGCGGGAGATGATAACGGAAGGTTCGTTGGCGGCCAGTTCTTCCTTGATGACTTCGTCGCATTGGGCAAGGTCATAAGGATCGATGACACGGACACGCTTGATACCCACAGCGTGGCACAGGGTTTCCAGGTCGATCTTGGCACAGGGGTCGCCTTTGAGGTTAAAACCGGTGGTGGGGTTTTGCTGATGGCCGGTCATGCCGGTGATGGAGTTGTCGACGATAATCACCGTTGCGTTGGATTCGTTGTAAGCGATGTTCACCAAGCCGGTGATACCGGAGTGCATAAAGGTAGAGTCGCCAATGACAGCCACGGTTTTCTGATCTGCCGCACCGTTTTGGGATTTGGAGAAGCCGTGCAGACCGGAAACGGAAGCACCCATGCAGATAACTGTATCCACAGCCTGCAAGGGAGCAACCGCACCCAAAGTGTAACAGCCGATGTCGCCGAGGACGGTAATTTTATTCTTTTTCAGCGTGTAGAACAGACCTCTGTGGGGACAGCCGGCACACATAACAGGGGGCCGAGGCGGGATTGCTGTATCCAGAGTAGGACCGATTTCCCAGGGAGTGCTGAGTTTTTGTGCCACCGTCAGGGGGAACAGCTCGTCAATATTGGAGAAATTGGATTTGCCGGTACAGGAAATGCCAAGATTTTTACAATGGGCCTCAATAAAGCCGTCCAGCTCTTCCACCACAACCAGATTTTCAACAGATGCGGCAAAATCACGGATCTTTTGCTCCGGCATGGGCCAGATCATGCCCAGTTTCAGGACGGGGTATGTATCACCGCAGACTTCCTTTACATACTGATAAGAAGTAGAGGAGGTGATGATGCCGATTTTATTGTCCTTGCCGGATTCTACGCGGTTGATATCCGCTGTTTCGGCATATTCCACCAGTGCCTGTGTCCGTGCTTCCACCACAGGATGCCGCTTCTTAGCGTTGCCGGGCATCATGACATATTTGGGAATGTCCTTGACGTATTCTTTCAGGTTTTCTGTTCGCTCACCGGTTTCCACCACACTTTGTGAGTGAGAAACACGGGTGCACATTTTAATAAGTACGGGGGTATCAAACTTCTCAGACAGGTCATAGGCCAGCTTGGTAAAGGCCAATGCTTCGGCAGAGTCAGAGGGCTCCAGCATGGGAATTTTGGCGGCCATGGCATAGTGCCGGGAATCCTGCTCGTTCTGAGAGGAGTGCATACCGGCATCGTCGGCCACGCCAATGACCATACCGGCATTCACACCGGTATAGGAAATGGTGAACAGGGGGTCGGCGGCAACGTTCAGGCCCACATGCTTCATACCGCAGAAACTGCGGCGACCGGCAATGGACGCACCGAAGGCGGACTCCATGGCGACCTTTTCGTTGGGAGCCCACTCGGCGTAGACTTCCGGATATTTTGCAATGGCTTCTGTGATCTCAGTACTGGGGGTGCCGGGATAGCTGGATACGAAAGCACAGCCGGCTTCGTAAAGACCACGGGCAACGGCTTCATTGCCCAACATCAACTGTTTCATTTTGCTTCCTCCTTGGATTTTTCGTAGCAAGAGAATACATCTGCCACAAGCTCTTTTTCAGGTGCTTTTGTGAATAAACTTACAATGGGCACGATAATCAGTCCTACCAGCATACAGAATACACCGGCATTGATGGGGGACTGAAGGATTGCAGGGAAAATTTGCTTACACAACATATTCGCCAGCATTACAACGGTGGAGAATATGAAACTGACCCAAACTGATGCAACGGAAACCCGTTTCCAATACAGACTGTACAGGAACGGCGCCAGGAAAGCACCGGCCAACGCACCCCAACTGACACCCATAAGCTGTGCGATAAAGGTGACGTTGGAATTGTACTGAACGATTGCAATCACTACGGAAATGACGATGAATACAGCAACCAAAATCCGCATAATTAAAAGTTGTTTCTTTTCACTCAGATCTTTCACAACCGTGCCCTTGATAAAGTCCAGCGTCAGTGTGGAACTGGAAGCCAGAACCAAAGAGGACAAGGTGGACATAGATGCAGAAAGCACCAGTACCACAACAACAGCAATCAGGAAGGGAGAAAGGTCAGAGAGCATCGTGGGAATGATGGAGTCGTAACCATTGGCGGCGATGTCCAAGCGGTCAGAGTAGAGCCGTCCGAAACCGCCCAGGAAGTAGCATCCACCGGCAACCACCAGTGCGAAAATGGTGGAAATGACCATACCCTTGCTGATGGCCTTTTCGTCCTTGATGGCATAGAACTTTTGTACCATCTGCGGAAGTCCCCAGGTGCCAAGGCTGGTCAGCAATACCACGCCCAGCAGATTTACGGGATCCGGTCCAAAGAAGGAGGTGAATGCACCAGGTTCTGTGGAAACGGCAGGGTCTGTGATCTGGGAAAGATTTTGGATTGCTTCCGTCAAACCGCCCTGGTTGATGATAACTGCAGCAACTACTGCAATAATACCAACCAGCATAATCATACCCTGGATAAAATCATTGATGGCAGTTGCCATATAGCCACCGGCGATGACATAGATTGCTGTCAGAATCGCCATAACGATAACGCAGACAGAGTAGTCGATGTTAAATGCCATACCGAACAGACGGCTCAGACCGTTATACAAGGATGCGGTATAGGGGATCAGGAAAATGAAAATGAGAACGGATGCCGCCAATTTCAGGGCTTTGCTATGAAAACGGCTCTCAAAGAATTGCGGCATTGTAGCACTGTTCAAATGCTGGGACATCATTCTGGTACGACGGCCCAGGATTGCCCAAGCAAGCAGGGAGCCGATAATCGCATTGCCGATACCGGACCAGGTGGAAGCAATGCCGTATTTCCAACCAAACTGACCGGCATAACCAACAAAGACTACTGCGGAGAAATAGGAAGTGCCGTAGGCAAAGGCCGTCAGCCAGGGGCCGACACTTCGTCCGCCTAGAACAAAGCCATTTACATCCGTAGAATGCTTGCGACAGTATAGGCCAATACCGATCATACTGCCAAAGAAAACCACAAGCATAATGATTTTAATTGCCAGATCCATATGTATTCCTTCTTTCTTGTTCTGTCATTAACCGGTAATTTGAACTTCGACCAGCCGGCCATGGCAGTACTTCTCACGAAGTACGGGCTTTTCAATCTTGCCGGTGGGGTTACGGGGAACAATGTCGAAGAAGATCTTCTTGGGACGCTTGTAACGGGGCAGAGCCTTACAGAATTCGTCGATTTCTGCCTCGGTGCAGGATTCGTTTTCTTTTACTTCGATAATGGCGGCAGTGATTTCTCCCAAACGGGGATCGGGAAGGCCGATGACGGCCACGTCCTTGATCTTGGGATAAGCACGCAGGAAATCTTCAATCTGAACGGGGTAGATATTCTCACCGCCGGAGATGACCACGTCTTTCTTGCGGTCCACCAAGTAGATAAAGCCGTCTTCATCCTCCCGGGCCATGTCGCCGGTAAAGAGCCATTCGCCCTTCAAAACCTCTGCGGTTGCCTCCGGATTTTTGTAATAGCAGTCCATGACACCGTTGCCCTTGACGGTCAATTCGCCAACCTCGCCGGGAGTGACTTCCTTGCCGTTTTCATCCACAATCTTGGTCTCCCAACCAAAACCGGGTTTGCCGATGGCACCGACTTTGTGGGAATTTTCCACGCCCAAATGGACACAACCGGGGCCGATGGATTCGGACAGGCCGTAGTTGGTATCATACTCATGGTTGGGGAAAACATCCAGCCAACGGCGGATCAGGCTGGGGGGGACGGGTTGTGCACCCACGTGCATCAGCCGCCATTGATTCAGGCGGAATTTGCTCAGGTCTACCCGGCCGTCGCTGATGGCATCCAGAAGATCCTGTGCCCAAGGCACCAGGAGCCAAACGATGGTGCATTGTTCTTCCGTGACCGCACGGAGAATCCACTCAGGCTTTACGCCCCGCAGCAACACAGCCTTGGAGCCGGACAGTAACGATCCGAACCAGTGCATTTTCGCACCGGTGTGGTACAGGGGCGGAATGCATAGAAATACATCATCCCGGGTCTGGCTGTGGTGATGTTGCTCCGTCAGACAGGAGTGGTACAACGCCCGATGCTTATGCAGAATCGCCTTGGGGAAGCCGGTAGTGCCGGAGGAGAAGTAGATGGCAGCATCGTCATCTTCTGTCAAGGCAATGGGCGGAGCACTGGAAGAGCAGAAACCCATAAGATTCATGCAATCTTCCGCATATTGGGGGGTATCCTTGCCCACAAAGAACAGCATTTTTACATTGGGAATATCGGCTTGAATGGCATCGATACGGCTGATAAATTCCGGGCCGAATACCAGAATCTCTACGTCCGCCAGGTCCAGACAATACTTGATCTCATCGCTGGCGTAGCGGAAGTTCATAGGCACAGCAATGCAACCGGCCTTCAAAATACCGAAATAAATGGGCAGCCATTCCAGACAGTTCATCAGCAAAATGGCCACTTTGGTGCCTTTTTTCACACCCCGGCTCAGCAGAAGATTGGCGAAGCGGTTTGCTCTGCGGTCAAAATCCTTCCAGGTCATTTCCCGGCGATAAGGGGCATCCTGTGCCGCACTTTCAATCAAATTAAATTCCCACCATGTTGTGGCAAGGTCACGCTCTTCTGACGGATTGATCTCCACCAGACCAGTTTCCTGGCCGTACAGTCGGGCATTTCTTTCCAAAAGGTCTGTGATAATCATAGCTATCCTCCTAAAAAACAAAAAAGCCCCCTGCAAATGCAGAGGACAAGAAAATCCTGTGGTACCACCTCAGTTTACCGCATGTGCGGCCTCACGGGCCCCAAACAGGGCCGCATGCTGTATCGGGCATTCCCCGTCTTTGCCTAATTGCAAGGACTTTCAGCAAAGCCACTCCGAAAGGAATTCCATATCCCGGTTCACGCTGCCTTGCACCGCCCGGCAGTTCTCTGAGAGAGCCTTTGGATATGTACTGGTTTTCATCATCGTGTTGTGTATATAATTGCGACTATTTTACCATTATGTGGATTATAAGTCAACTCTAAATGTGCGATAATAGCTGTTTTTTCGCAAATTTTATCGAAATATCACGCTTGGCGAAAAATGCGTTGCAACTTGCCAATGGATTTGTTATAATAACTACAAGAATGCAAAGGCGGTGAAAGAATGGAAAAAGTATATATCGGTGTAGATCTGGGCAGCACCAATATCAAAGTGGCACTGTATGACGAAAAATTTCAGCTGCAAGGCAGTCAAAGCGTTCCGGTGGAATACCGGCGAGATGACGGCCTGGTGGAGTTTGACGTCTGGGCGTATTGCGAAGATCTGACCCGACTGCTGGCGCAGCTGATGCAGGGCAGGGATGGGGCAGCATTGCGCAGCATCTCCTTTACCGGTCAGGCGGAATCCCTGGTGTGTGTCGGTGCGGATGGCAAACCCTTGATGAACGCCATTTCCTGGATGGACGAGCGTTCCGTGGAGGAAGCACAGGCACTTTCCGGGCAGTTTACATTGGAAGAGGTGGCAAAGACCACCGGACAAATGGAGATCAGTCCCGCATGGCCGGCTACCAAGATCCTCTGGCTGAAAAAGCACCGCCCCGATGTCTACGAAAATACGGAAACCTTTATGCTGCTGAAAGATTATGTGGTGTATTATCTCACCGGCAGCAAGGTGGGGGATATGTCCATAGCCACGTTCAGTCTGTACTTCGATATTTATAACAAGTGTTACTGGAAGAAGATGCTCAGCGCCATCGGCATCGACGAGAGCCGTCTGCCGCCCTTGGCAGAACCTTGCACAGATGCCGGAAAGCTGTTGCCGGAAATTGCTGAGAAAATCGGTGCCGGATGTAATACCGTGGTCAACATTGGTACATTGGACCATTTCGCTGCCATGGTTGGCACAGGCAATACCGAGCCCGGCGGCATCAATCTTTCCATGGGCACGGTGATGGCTTTGGCAACGATGGCATCTGATCAGTCCGGTTTGGGAAGTAACGTGGCTGTTCACTACGGATTCCTGCCGGATACATATGTGTTACTTCCTGTGGCGGCCAGCGGCGGTGTGAGCCTGGAATGGTTCCGCCGCACCTGTATGCCCCAGGTGGATTACGGCGAATTGAACCGGGTGCTGGCAGAGCGTGCGGACTGCGGACAAGTACTGTTCTTGCCCTATCTGGTGGGTACCAACGCACCGGAATTTGACAGCAATGCCACCGGCGTGTTCTGGGGTCTGCGGCAAGGCCATGACTGCTTTGATATGGCAAGGGCAGTTATGGAAGGTGTAGCGTTTTTGCTTCGGAAGAATTGCCAGTCCCTGAAAGAAGCAGGTTTGCCCTGTGACAGCATCTTGGCAGTGGGCGGCGGTACGAAAAGTGCCATTTGGTGCCAGATGTGGGCGGATGTTTCCGGAATCCCAGTGAAGATCCCACAGGAGCAGGAGGCGGCCTGTTTGGGTGCGGCTATGATCGGTGCTGTGGCGGATGGATGCTTTGAAAACTATGCACAGGCATCGAACGTCTGCGTAGCGATCAAGGAGACTTATGAGCCTAACCCCAATGCCTATTATGAGGAAAAATACCGTAAATTCTGTTCATTGTATCAAGCAACATTGAACTTATATTAATTATTGAAAAGGAGAGTTATCATGGGTGTAGATATGACAAAGTGGCAGGAGATTGCCAAGGCTAACATTCACAACCGCCCCGCGGGACAGGGCCGCCTGGCCGGCAAGATTACCGTTGTGACCGGTGCGGCTCAGGGCTTCGGCAAGGGCATTGCGGAGGAGCTGTACAAAGAGGGTGCGACCATCGTCATTGCCGACATGAATCAGCCTTTGGCTGAGCAGGTGGCTGCGGAAATGGGCGAACGGGCCTGTGCTATCGCTGTGAATGTGTCCGATGAAGAGAGCGTTGCCAATCTGGTTGCACAGACGGTGGAGAAATTCGGCGGCTTGGATTTGATGATTGCCAACGCCGGTGTGGTCCGCTCCGGTCCTTTGGCTACTTTTGAGAAGAAGGACATGGATTTTGTGACATCCATCAACTATACCGGTCTGTTTTTGACCTGCAAGTATGCCGCCATTATTATGGAGGCACAGCATGAGGCCGATCCCGATGCCATGTTTGACATCGTGGCTATGTCCTCCAAGTCCGGTTTGGAAGGCTCCAACAAGAATTTTGCCTATGCAGGCTCTAAGTTCGGTGCCATTGGTCTGGTGCAGAGCTGGGCCAAAGAACTGTGTGCCTACAACATCAAGGTCAATGCCATCTGCCCTGGTAACTATCTGGATGGCCCCCTGTGGAGCGATCCGGTCCGCGGTTTGTTTGTGCAGTATCTGGAAGCCGGCAAGGTTCCCGGTGCCAAGACGGTTGAGGATGTCCGTCGCTTCTATGAGGCACAGGTTCCCATGAACCGTGGCTGTCTGCCCATCGACGTTGCCCGTGCGGTCATGTATTGCGTTGAGCAGCGGTATGAGACCGGCCAGGCCATTCCTGTTACCGGCGGCCAGATCATGCTGAACTGAGGTAGATACCATGATCGATATTGAAATTCTCAACAAACTGAATGCTCCCACCAAGGAAGAACGGCTTTCCAATTTGGCGGACGCGTTAAAAACCACCGTGTTTCCGCCCATGGTGCCCCAGTACATCAATAACCACATCCACACTACTTATTCATTCTCGCCTTATTCTCCCACAGCGGCAGTATATGCCGCCCGTATGGAAGGCCTTTGCACCGCCGGTATCATTGACCACGACTCCATTTCCGGTGCGGAGGAATTCCTGGAAGCGGCAAAGCTGGTGGAAATGCCGGTGACCATTGGCATGGAGGCCCGGGTTTCCATGGCCGGTACTCGTTTGGAGGGCCGCCGTACCAATAATCCGGATCAGGTGGGTGTCAGCTACATGACCATCCAGGGCGTGCCCCACGATAAGATTGATACGCTGACCGAGTTCTTTAAGCCTTACCAGGCGGCCCGTCATGCCCGGAACCGGAAGATGATCGAGAAGATCAACGCACTTTTGCCCGGCATTGTGCTGGATTATGACCGGGATGTGCTGCCCCTGTCCATGGCTGCAGAAAATGGTGGCGTTACCGAGCGTCATCTGATGTATGCCCTGGCCATCAAGCTGGTACAGCAGGTGGGCAAGGGACAGACCATGGTGGAAAAATTGGCATCCATGGGTCTGAAGCTTTCCGAAAAGCAGACCGCACAGATGCTGGATACAGAGTATCCTTTCTATGAGTACGACCTGCTGGGCATTTTGAAAAGTGCGTTTGTGCCCCAGATCTTCATTGACGCTACTGACGAGTGCCCCAAGCTGCCGGATATGGTAAAGCTGTGCGACGAGATCGACGCATTCCTGTGCTACGCCTATTTGGGCGATGTGGGTGACAGCGTTACCGGCGACAAGAAAGCACAGAAATTTGAGGACGATTATCTGGAAGACGTATTTGAATGTCTGAAAGAAGAGGGCGTCCGGTCTGTGACCTACATGCCTACCCGGAATACCCCGGCACAGTTGGAGCGGCTTCGCGGTCTGTGCGATCAGTACGGCATGTTCCAGATCTCCGGCGAGGATATCAATTCCCCCCGGCAGAGCTTCGTCATCCGGGCCATGCAAAATCCCATGTTCCAGAATCTGATCGACGCAACATGGAAGCTCATTGAGCACGAAAACAGATAAAGAAAACGTCCATTGGCAATTCTGCCAATGGACGTAATTTATTGATTTTACAGTACCCGACGGGCACCCAAATAGAGGTTGCTCCAATAAGCACCAAACAGTTCTGCAATCACGATACCCTTGCTGGCGGAGGAGTGGATAAACTTGCCGTCTCCAATATAAATGCCCACATGGGACACGCCCTTGCCGCTGGTGTTGAAGAATACCAGATCGCCGGGTTGCAGATTGGATTTGGAAACCTTGCGAGTCAACTCATAGTACTGGGAGCTGCTGGTTCGCGGAACACTGATACCGTTTTCATTGAATACGTACTGTACGAAACCGCTGCAATCAAAGCCCTTGGGTGTTGTACCACCCCACAGATAGGGAACGCCGATGTACTTCTTCGCGGTAGCAATGATCTTGGATGCCTTGGTAGGGCCGGTGGTGCCGTTCAGTGCTTCTACGCTGGGCTTGATGCCGGTGGAGACACCGCCACGGAAGAACAGGGGAGACTTGGAAGAATCCTGGTTTTCGTAGGGAGTCTCGGTCAGATCCACATAGTCGCTGCGGATATATCCGATATGATCTCCGAAGATGACCTTGAACCATTGACTGTTAATACCGATGATGTACGCCTTGTCACCCTTATAGGCAGCAGCGAGAATGGGGTAACCGGTGCCGGGGCCGCTGCGGACCTTAACATTGTTGCCGTTGATACTGCCGTAGCCCAGCTCGCCGTCTTCCCGGGTGGTGTAACGCAGGTAATCCTGATGCATGTAACCGATTTGCAAATTATAATTGACTTTGTACCAGCTGCCGGATTTGCCGAGAACCACGGCCACATCGTCGCC
Source organism: Faecousia sp. (assembly GCA_045596215.1). GTDB lineage: Bacteria > Bacillota > Clostridia > Oscillospirales > Oscillospiraceae > Faecousia. The sequence goes on along the minus strand of JAZOBY010000069.1, from coordinate 3,822 downwards.
GGGTGCGTAATCCAGGGTTTCACTGCTGCTGGATGCTTCAGCACGAAGCCGCAGAGAGGAAGCGGTTACAAATCCGATTCCGTTTTTTAAGTACCGATCCGCAGCACTTGCTGTGGGTGCGGTAACACCAATAAAAAGAATAATTGCCAGCACGAGGCTGGCAACACGATGAATACGCTTCATACGTTGCCCTCCGTCTTACGAGAAATGTTATTTGCCTGCCAGAGCACGCTCAAGCCAAACACAGCCAAAATCCAACGCTGTGTACAGGCCGTCTTTTTCGCCCTTCTTTACGATCCGGTCACGGCTCTTAGCCGCAGGATCAGTAAGTTGAAGCTGAACAGATACCTTGGTAGCCACATCCAGATCGCCAACCTTCTTGGATTCCAAGATCTGAAGCATGATGATGTGGGAATCTGCCATGGATCCGTAGTAGATCAAATTATCTTTCCGCATCAGCGGATGACCTTTGTAGGTCAGAACTTTTTCATCTGCCATTTGGGTTCCTCCTGTTCAAGATGATGAGATTGTAACACTTTGTAACCAAAATGTCAACACTTTGAGAACTATTTCAATAAATTACCAGTCCTCGGGGGTGGATTTTGTAAGACGGAGGGGAGTATGAAGTTGTTTTATTTGCAAAACAAGAGGCTTTTGCCGTGGCAAAAGCCTCTTGGCGTTGGATCAGGCCAGATACTGCCGCACCAGTTCCTGTAACAATTCGTCACGATCCAGCTTGCAGATCAAGCTGCGGGCGTTGTTATAGTTGGTGATATAGGTGGGATCCTCAGTCAGAAGATAGCCTACAATTTGATTGATGGGATTGTAACCCTTTTCCTGCAGAGCGTCGAATACCGTACGCAGGGTCCGACGCATATTGTCCCTGTCATCACAGGGGACAGTAAATTTTTGTGTTCTTTGGTCTGCCATTATTTTCGACCTCCTGATTGTGATAGTGGTATTATATCCCAAAAATGCCAATGTGTAAAGACCTTACTGGAAATTTTTTGTGAACAGATGTTTTAACGAAGACTTGCACCCAACTTTTCGCCCAGTGCGGTAAGCACCTTGGACATGACGGTTTCCGAATCGCTATCCGTCAGGGTGCGGTCGTCTGCCCGCAGTTCCAGTGAGAATGCCATACTCTTTTTGCCCTCGGGAATACCGGTGCCACGGTAAATGTCAAAGAGGTTCACATCCCGGAGCAGCTTTCCGGCAGAGGCGGTGATTACGTCTACGGCGTCTGCAACGGTGACAGCCTCATCACAGAGGATGGACAGGTCGCGGTTGACGGTGGGATACTTGGGCAGGGGGGTATAAGTGACATCCGGCAGTTGCAGATCAAACAGCTTGGTGAAGTTGATCTCCGCACAGTAAACTTCGCCGTCAATATCATAGTTCTGGGCAACCAGAGGATGCACCTGGCCAATATAGCCCACATCCACGCCGCCGACGGCTACCTTGGCACAGCGGCCGGGGTGATAGGAGGGATTGTCCTTCACAGCGGTGTAGGTTGCTTTTTGGACACGCAGACCCTTGAAGATAGCCTCCAATTCGCCTTTCAGGGTAAAGAAGCTCTCGCTGGCACCGTAAGAACCCAGAACCAGCATCTTGGGCTCCTGGGGCAGGGTCTGACCCTCCACGGGCAGATAGATTTTAGCCATTTCATAGAGCTTGGCGGACTTGTTGTGATATGCACAGTTCCGTGCCAGAATGTCCAGCATGGAGGGCAGGGCAATGGTACGCATGATGGAGGTATCCTCACCCAAGGGGTTCTGAATCTTCATCGCGTTACGCAGAGCGGAATCCTTGGGCAAACGGATCTGATCAAAAATAGTGGGGGAGACGAAGGAGTAGGTGATGATCTCGTTAAAGCCCAGGCTGCGGCAAAGAGAACCTGCCTTGCTTTCCAGAAGCATCATGGGACTGTAGCCGCCCTGAGTGGACATCTTCAATTCGGTAGTGGGGATTTCGTTGTAACCGAAGGAACGGCCCACTTCTTCCGCAATATCCGCCATGTGTACCAGGTCGGGGCGGAAAGAGGGAACAAGGATATCATCGCCCTCTACGGGAATTTCCAGGTTATTCAGATACTTGACCATATCCTCACGGGAAATGTCAGTGCCCAGCAGATTGTTGATCTTCTCAGGCTCCAGCTTGACGGTTCTTGCCTCGGGAACATAGTTCAGCACATCAATGATGCCGTCCATCACGTCGCCGCAACCCAGCATTTCCACCAGTTCACAGGCACGCTCCACAGCAGGAACGGTCATCATGGGGTCAATGTTCTTCTCAAATTTACCGGAAGCATCGGTACGCATACCCAGTGCCAGAGCAGTCTGACGGATGGAAGTGCCGTTAAAGTTGGCGGACTCAAAGACAACGGTGGTGGTGTCTTCCATAATCTCGGAGTTCTCACCGCCCATAATGCCGGCCAGGCCGATGGCCCGCTCGTCATCGGCGATCACCAGCATACCGGCCTTCAAATTGCGAACGTTGCCGTCCAAAGTGGTGAGGGTTTCGCCATCTTCAGCTTCCCGAACAACGATCTTGCCGGAGGAAACATAGCGGTAGTCGAAAGCGTGCATGGGCTGGCCGTATTCCAGCATCACATAGTTGGTGATGTCAACGATATTGTTGATGGGACGCACGCCGTTGGCACGCAGACGCTGACGCAGCCACTTGGGGGAAGGACCGATCTTTACGTTGGTGACCATACGGGAGGTGTAGCGGTTGCACAGCTCGGTGGCGGGTACTTCCACATCCAACTTTTCGTAGATAGAACCGGCATCGCTGCCTTTGACCACGGGCTCGTGGTGACGCATGGGCAGGCCAAACGCAGCAGCGGATTCCCGGGCCAGACCGATGATGGAGTAGCAGTCGGGGCGATTGTTGGTGCTCTCAAATTCCACGATGGTATCATCGTTGCCAATGACCTTGTTGATATCGTCGCCAACTTTGCAATCCTCGTCATTGAGGATCCAGATGCCATCAAGAATGGCGTCGGGATAGTCGTTCAAAGTCAGTCCCAGCTCTTCAAGACCGCAGAGCATGCCGTTGGAAACTTCACCGCGGAGCTTGCCCTTGGTGATATGCACGCCGCCGGGGAGGTAGGAATTGTGCAGAGCAGCAGGAACAAGGTCGCCCTGCTTCACATTTTGTGCACCGGTGACGATCTGAACAGGCTCTTCGCCGCCCACATCGATTTGGCAGACCCACATATGGTCGGAATTTTCGTGACGGACGATGGAAACCACTTTGCCGACGACTACATTTTTAATCTCGGCGTCCATCCGCTCCCAGGTTTCTACTTTCTGGCCGAAGATGGTCATGGTTTCTACATATTCTTTATCAGAGACGTGGGACAGATCCACGAACTCCTCGTTCAGCCATTTTCTGTTGAGATTCATGTCTATCCCTCCTTAGAATTGATTCAAGAACCGCACGTCATTGTCGAAGATCAGACGCAGGTCGGTGATTTTCAGGCGGCCCATAGCCATACGCTCCAGACCCATACCGAAGGCGAAGCCGGAGTACTTCTCGGGGTCAATGCCACAACCGGACAGAACCTTGGGGTGGACCATACCGGCACCCAGCAGCTCGATCCAGCCCTCACCGTGGCAGGTGGAGCAAACAGTACCGTCCACTTCGCCTGTACCGTGGCACTTATGGCACTGCATATCCATTTCACAACTGGGCTCGGTGAAGGGGAAGTGGTGGGGACGGAAACGCATGACAGCGTCCTGTCCGTAGATCTGCTTCATCACAGTAACCAGGGCACTCTTCAGGTTGCCCATGGTGATGTCCTCAGCCACAACAAGA
>JAZOBY010000068.1:0-35187 GCA_045596215.1 Faecousia sp. | reverse complement strand
GCTGCCCGACGGCAAGACCCAGGTTCAGGTTGTTTCCTGGTACGACAACGAGAACTCCTACGTTTCTCAGATGGTTCGCACCATCAAGCACTTCTCCACTCTGCTGTAATTGAAGCACATAATTACCGCCGGCCCGAAGGCCGGCGGGTTTTTTATCTGTAGAATCCTGCGTCAAGTAAACGCATAAGTGCGGTGTTGGCTTCCTCGTCGGTAAACAAGGCGGTGAACCGCTTGTCGATGGCCAGGGCTTCCAGGGATAAGTCCAATCGGCGGAGCTGCTCCAAAGCGGCAAAGCCGTCGCTTTCCCGGTGACCGGAAAGGGCTCGGCGGGCAGTTTTCATGGCATCCTCCACCGGACGCATCCGTACGCCCAGTTTGGCCGCTTCTTCCCGTGCCGCCGCCCAGGCGGCGATAAACTTTTGTTCCATAGTACAGATTCCTCCCAAACAAGAATGTCATTGCGAACCAGTGCGCACACTGGTGTGGCAATCTCCATAGATTTCCGGAATGTCTGGGAGATTGCCACGGGCGCAAGCGCACTCGCAATGACACATTATGTTTATTTCTCCAAAATGATGGGGCCGTTGTTGGCGGAGAGGGCAGCCTTGATGAAATCAGCGGCATCGGCAGGGGTCAAAAGCACCTGCTCGCCGGTACGCATGTTTTTCACTGCACACTTGCCCGCGTTAATTTCGTCTTCGCCCATCAAAATGGCAAAGGGCACGCCGATCTTATCCGCATATGCCATCTTCTGCTTAAACTTCTTCTGCTCGCCGTAGAGCTGCACTTTCAGGCCGTTGCTCCGCAGTGTTTCTGCCACAGCGATGGACGGGCCGGGTTCGGCAGTCATGGGCAGAACCAATGCGTCACAGGGTGAGGTGGGCAACTCGGGATTCAGCAGTCCCTGCTCATCCAGCACATAGAACAGCCGGGTCAGGCCGATGGAAATACCCACGCCGGGCAGAGCCTTATCGATATAATAGCCGGCCAGGTTGTCATACCGGCCGCCGGAGCAGACGGAGCCGATCTCCGGATGATCCAGCAATGTAGTCTCATAAACCGTGCCGGTGTAGTAGTCCAGGCCACGGGCGATGGTCAAATCCACCGCAAAATTCGCCTCCGGCACACCGAAAGCACCCAAGTTCTCGGTGACGGCTTTCAGTTCCGCCAGGCCCAGGTCGAACAGCTCATTTCGGCCGGCATAGCCGTCCAAGGCGGCCAGAACTTCGGCATTTGTGCCGCGGATGGCGATGAATTTCAAAATTTCGTCCGCCTGTGCATCAGTCAGGCCACAGTCGTCCAGCAAAATGGTCTTGACTTTGGCCTCGCCGATCTTGTCCAGCTTGTCCACGGTCCGCATGATATCGCCGCTCTTTTTCGCCAAATCCAGCATGGCGTAAAAACCGTTCAAAATTTTGCGGTTGTTCACCCGGATCTGGAAGCGGTTCAGGCCGAAGCCACGGAATACCTTATAAATAATGGCGGGAATTTCTGCCTCGTTGAGGATGTCCAGCTTGCCGTCGCCGATGATGTCAATATCCGCCTGATAAAATTCACGGAAACGGCCACGCTGTGCCCGCTCGCCACGGTAGACCTTGCTGATCTGATACCGGCGGAAGGGGAAGGCCAGATCATTGCAATGAAGAGCCACATATTTTGCCAGGGGCACGGTCAGGTCGAACCGCAGAGCCAAATCGCTGTCGCCCTTTTGGAAGCGATAGATCTGCTTTTCTGTCTCGCCGCCGCCCTTGGCCAAAAGGATCTGGGCATCTTCAATGACGGGGGTGTCCAACGCGGCGAAGCCGTAACTGCTGTAAGTTTCCCGCAAAATGGTGAGCATCCGCTCAAACTGTGCCTGCTTACCGGGAAGCAGTTCCATAAAACCGGACAACGTCCGGGGTTTGATGATTTCCATAAATCTAAATCCTTTCAGAAATAAGATATAAGATACAAGATAGAAGATATAAAATATTCAGCGCGATTCCTATCTTATATCCTATATCTCATATCTTATATCCGCGGTATGTGTAATTAATAATGGGGCTTTGCGTGGAGCATTTCACGCCAATCCAGATCGCCCCGTTGCAGACCCATGATCAGCATTTCTGCCGAAGCCAGGTTGGTGGCAATGGGCACGTTGTGCTTGTCACAATGGCGGATGGTCTCGATCATCTGGGCATCATCCCAGGGGTCAATGGTGTTGGGGTCACTGAACAGCAATACCAGATCGATCTCGTTATAGGCGATCCGGGCATTGATCTGCTGATGGCCGCCCTGTTTATGACTCAGAAGCAGAGTAATGGGCAGACCGGTATTATCGGCGATGAGCCGACCGGTGGTGGCGGTAGCGAAGAGGGCGTGCTTACTCAGTACGCTTTTATAAGCAGTACAGAACTGCACCATCAGTTCTTTTTTCTTGTCGTGAGCCAAAAATGCGATGTTCATACTGAAATGCTCCTTCCTGAAAATTACCGGAGATCAATGGGCACCGGCAGGCCCTGAATTCTTTTTGCGATCCGCTTGCAAGCGGCAGCCGCACCTTTGCGGCCGTATTTCAAAAGCGGGGTTTCAAAAGCGGCCGCCAGCGTGACATTTTCATCCTCCGGCACCACGCCCAACAGGGGCAGACCGGATTCGTCCATCACGTCGTCGATGGTACGCTTGGTCACTTCCAGCAGTTTTTTACGCACCCGGTTGACGATGATCCGCACGGAGTTTTTCTTCATTCGTTCCAGCTCCTGGCCGGTACGCCCCGCGTCCCGGATGGCGGAGGGCTCCGGATTGGTGACCAGAATCACCCGGTCGGCGTGCTTGGCACACAGCTGAAAACCGGCGTCCAAGCCTGCCGGAGCATCCAAAAAAGTATAGTCGAACTCTTTTTTTGCCTGGCGGAGCATCTTGGCAAAAGCCTGCTCGTCCACGTCTTCCGCCCGCAGATTTACAGGTGCGGTCAGAAAAGACAAATTGGGATACTGGGTATGGGTGGCCGCCTGGGACAGGGTGTAGCCGCCCCGGTATACATCCGCAAAGCTCAGTGCCCCGGCGTCGCACAGAGCCAGGGAGATATCCAGATTACGCAGGCCCACATCGCAGTCGATGCACAGCACTTTTTTGCCCATTTCCGCCAGTGCGGTGGAGATACCCGCACACAGGGAGGTCTTGCCGGTACCACCCTTGCCGGAGAGTACAGCAATCAATTCGCCCATCTGCAAAGCCTCCTTACCCTTTAATGCCGTTATTATAAAGGAATATCGCACAAAAAGCAAGGGCTGAGACGCATTTTTTTGCAGTTTTTTTCATCAGAATAACCAAATGACCTGCCGCAAATCCAGTTTTTGGTCATCCGCTTATCCCATTTTTTTGAGGATGTCATCGCGAGGCCCAACGGGCCGTGGCGATCTCCCGGTACAATGTGACAATTCGGTAGGTTCTACCAGGAGATTGCCACGTCACCCCTTCGGGGTTCCTCGCAATGACATACACGTGTAATTAAGCGTTCACAAAATTTTTACCTAAAATGGAAAAATACCCCTTGCATTTTTGAAATATTATGGTATGATAGTTTAGCACTCGGAAGAAAAGAGTGCTAAACAGAGAAATAAAGGCAGCTGGACTGCTACTACGAATAAGAATTTGGAGGCAAAAAACATGAAACTCAGACCCATGGCAGACAATGTTCTGCTCAAAGCACACGAAGTTCCGGAATCCACGGCTTCCGGCATCATTCTGGCAACCACCAACAAGGAAAAGCCTGCAATCTATGAGGTTGTTTCCGCAGGCCCCGGCACCAAGGACGTGACCATGACCGTCAAGGCCGGTGACAAGGTTGTGGTCGGCAAGTTCGTCGGCAGCGAGATCAAGCTGGACGGCGAGGAGTACAAGTTCGTTAAGCAGGATGACATCCTGGCTGTCGTGGTAGACTAAGGAGGAAATTTATTATGGCAAAGATGATTGTTTACGGCGAAGAAGCTCGCAGAAAGCTGCAGGCAGGTATCGACCAGCTGGCTGATACCGTTAAGGTTACCCTGGGTCCCAAGGGCCGCAATGTGGTGCTGGGCCGCAAGTTCGGTGCTCCCCTGATCACCAACGACGGCGTGACCATCGCCAAGGAAGTAGAGCTGGAGGACGCTTTTGAGAACATGGGTGCACAGCTCATCCGTGAAGTCGCTACCAAGACCAACGATGTGGCCGGTGACGGCACCACCACCGCAACCGTACTGGCTCAGGCCATCACCCGCGAGGGCTTGAAGAACCTGTCCGCCGGTGCAAATCCCATGGTGATGCGTAAGGGCATCGAGAAGGCTGTTGAGGCCGCTGTCGCCGCCATCAAGGAGCACTCCGTTCCCGTTAACGGCTCCGACGACATCGCTCGCGTAGGCACCGTTTCTTCCGGCGACGAGGCCATCGGCCGTCTGATTGCCGAGGCTATGGAAAAGGTTGGCACCGAGGGCGTGATCACCATCGAGGAGTCCAAGACCGCCGAGACCGGCCTGGACGTGGTGGAAGGTATGCAGTTCGACCGGGGCTACATCTCCCCCTACATGGTCACCGACACCGACAAGATGGAAGCTGTCATTGACGACGCTTACGTCCTGATTACCGACAAGAAGATCTCCTCCATCCAGGAGCTGCTGCCCATTCTGGAGCCCATCGTCAAGGCCGGCAAGAAAATGGTCATCATCGCTGAGGATGTGGAGGGCGATGCCCTGGCAACTCTGCTGATGAACCGCCTGCGTGGCAACTTCAATGTGGTCTGCGTCAAGGCTCCCGGCTTCGGTGACCGCCGCAAGGAAATGCTCCAGGATATCGCCGTTCTGACCGGAGGCACTGTGGTTTCCAGCCAGCTGAACATGGAACTGACCGAGGCCAGCCTGAATGTTCTGGGCCGTGCCCGTCAGGTTGGGGTCACCAAAGACAACACCACCATCGTGGACGGTGCCGGCGACGGCGAGGCCATCAAGGCCCGTGCTCACCAGATCCGTTCTTCCATCGCAACCACCACTTCTGACTACGACCGTGAGAAGCTGCAAGAGCGTCTGGCAAAGCTGGCCGGCGGCGTAGCTGTGATCAAGGTTGGTGCTCAGACCGAGGTTGCCATGAAGGAGCAGAAGCTCCGCGTTGAGGACGCTCTGAACGCTACCCGTGCCGCTGTGGAAGAAGGCATCGTGGCCGGCGGCGGTACTGCTCAGGTCAACGCCATTGCCGCTGTTGAGAAGCTGGTGAACACTCTGCACGGCGACGAGAAGACCGGTGCAAAGATCATCGCCATCGCATTGCAGGCACCCATCCGCCAGATTGCGGAGAACGCCGGCGTGGACGGCAGCGTGGTCTACGAGAAGATCCGTTCCTCCAAGAAGATTGGCTACGGCTACAACGCCTACACCGAGACCTATGTGGACATGATCGCTTCCGGCATCGTGGATCCCACCAAGGTGACCCGTTCCTCTTTGGAGAATGCCGCATCCATCGCTTCCTGCGTGCTGACTACGGAATCTTTGGTGGTGGATCAGCCCAATCCTGCCGGTGATGCAGCCGCAGCCGCTGCTGCCGCACAGGGCGGAATGTACTAAGATATCCCAAACCCGGGGACGCACCAGCGTCCCCGGGATTTTCCATCTGTTGACACACGCCTAAAATCCGGCTATAATTTAGTAAAATGGGGGTGAAGGCGAATGTTTCTCCTGAGCGAAGCTTTAAACGGTCGAAGCGGCCACGAAGTGGGCCGGGAATTGTTGGCACGGCTGTATTATCAAGCCACCGGGGAAAATCCGCCGGCCATCGCCGTGACGGAAAAGGGCAAACCCTTTTTTCCGAACAGCCCCTGGCATTTTTCCGTTTCTCACACCAAAAACTTTGCTTTCTGTGCCCTGAGCCGCCGGAATATCGGCCTGGACGCGGAAGAAAAGGGACGCACCGTTTCTGCGGCCATGGTGGAAAAGTTCACCTCCGATGCCGAAAAAAGTCGGTTGGGGGACGACCCACAGGATGCCTTTTTGCGGCTGTGGGTACTGAAAGAAGCGGATGCGAAGCTGACCGGCCGCGGAATTGGAAACTGGTTAAAAAATACGGATTTTAACCCATTCGACCAAAGAATACAGGAAATAAACGGCTGTTATGTTGCCGTTTTGGAGGATACTGATGCTGTTTGATACCCATGTACACCTGAATGATCCCTGCTTTGATGCGGATCGGAAAGAATTGATGGCCGCCCTGCCCCAAAAGGGAATCGGTCTTGCTATGAATGCCGGTTGCTCCCTGGAAACCTCCAAGCAGGCACTGGAAATGGCCGCACCTTACGACTGGCTGTATTGCTCCGTAGGCAGTCATCCCGACTCTGCGAATGAGGTCAATGATGATGTGATCGAGGAATACAGAAAGTTATGTAAACTGGAACCCAAGGTCAAGGCCATCGGCGAGATTGGCTTGGACTACTATTATGAGGACATCCCCCGGGAAGTGCAGAAAAAGGCCTTCATCGCCCAGATGGAGCTGGCCCGGGAGCTGGATATGCCCGTCATCGTCCACGAACGGGATGCCCATGAGGACGGCATGAATATCATTCGCCAGTTCCCCACCGTCAAGGGCGTGTTCCATTGCTACTCCGGCTCAGCGGAAATGGCACGGCAGCTGACCAAGCTGGGGTGGTACATCGGTTTTACTGGGGTGCTCACCTTCAAAAATGCCCGCAAGGCTGTGGAGACGGCCCAGGCAATCCCCTTGGAGCAGATCGTCATCGAAACGGACTGCCCCTTTATGGCACCGGAGCCTTTCCGTGGCAAGCGGAACGACCCCTCTTTGGTGTATCGTGTAGCAGAAAAGCTGGCAGAACTCCGAGGCATCACCCCGGAAGAAGCCAGACGCATCACCTTCGAAAACGGCAAACGGCTGTATCGCATCGATTAAGGAGCGTTTTATGAAAAAACTCATTCGATACATCCTGTTCATCCTCGCCATTGTGCTGGCGGATCAATGGACAAAGTGGCTGGTGGTGGAAAACATCCCCCTGTACGGCCATGTGGATTTCATCCCCGGCTTTCTGGGCTTCACCTACACCCAAAACACCGGTGCGGCCTGGTCCATGCTCTCCGGTCAGCAATGGCTGTTTGTTTTGGTTTTTGCCATCCTGACCGCACTTCTGTTGCTGGAATATTTCAAGTTCCGCATGCCTTTTACCACAGCAGAGCGGTGGCTCATTGCCGCGGTCTACGCCGGCGGCCTGGGCAATGTGATCGACCGGGTGCGGCTGGGCTACGTGGTGGACATGATTCGGACGGAATTCATGAATTTCCCTGTATTTAACGTAGCGGACTGCTTCATCACCTGCGGTTGCATCCTGCTGACCGTGCATATGATCTTTTTCAACAAAGAATTCTGGAAGGACGAGAAAAAATGACCCTTCATGTGGAGACCGCCGGGGAGCGGCTGGATACTTATCTGGCCCGGACGGTGGAAGACCTGACCCGCTCCGCTGTGCAGAAGCTCATCGACGAGGGCTGCGTGCGGCGAAACAGCAAGGTCGCCAAGAAAAATGAAAAACTGAATCCGGGGGACGAGATCACCCTGACCATCCCCGAACCCAAAGAGGTGGACATTGCCCCCACGGAGATGGCGTTGGACATCGTTTACGAGGACGAGGACGTGCTGGTGATCAACAAGCCCAAGGGCCTGGTGGTGCACCCCGCCGCCGGTCACAGCGATGACACCCTGGTCAACGGCCTGGTGTTTGCCAAGGGCGACCAGCTTTCCGGCATTAACGGGGAGCTGCGGCCGGGCATCGTCCACCGCATTGACAAGGACACCTCCGGTCTTTTGGCTGTGGCGAAAAACGACTTTTCCCACCGGATGCTGGCTTCCCAACTGAAAGACCACACCATGCAAAGAACCTACGAGGCCATTGTGTGCGGCTCGTTCCGGGAGGACTGTGGCACTGTGGATGCACCCATCGGCAGACATCCGTCGGACCGGAAGAAAATGTGCGTCACAGGGCGTAATTCCAAAAATGCGGTGACCCACTGGGAAGTGGTGGCCCGGTATCGGGGTTATACCCACATCCGCTGTCGGTTGGAGACCGGGCGGACACACCAAATTCGTGTGCACATGGCTCACATCGGCCATCCCATTTTGGGCGACACCGTCTACGGCCGCAAAAAGCCGGAGCTGGGGCAGACCAGTCAATGCCTCCACGCCGGGGCGTTGTGTTTCCAGCATCCCCGGGATCAACGCCCGGTGATGGTTTTCGCACCCCTGCCGGAATATTTTACCCAAGTAATCGAAAAATTGGAGAGAATGGGATAATGGCACTATTTTCTGACATTTTACTGACCGTGGATCATGACCGTACACTCACCGCCCCGGATTCCACAATCCCGGAGCGAAATTTGGAAGCCATTCGCTATTTTATGGACAACGGCGGCACATTCACCATGAACACCGGGCGGAGCATCCCCATGTCCTTGCATAATATTTTGGGCATCGTGCCCCATAACGCGCCCCTGTTGCTGTACAACGGAAGTGCCGCATATGACGAAAAAGCGGGAAAACTGACTCGCTATGTGCCCATTGACTTGGATCCTGGGACCGTACTGCCCTTTTTGCAGGAGAGATTTCCCGCACTGAATGTGGAAGTGCAGGCACTGGATGCCCACTATCTCATGCACAGGGACACGGGTTGGGAAGATTACTGCGACCATAATCAATGCCCATGGAAGTATGCCGAGCCCGGCAAGATCCCCGGCCCGTTTATTAAATTTTCTTTTTACGGAGCGTTCCGGGAAAACACGGTGGCATCCATGTACCAGGCCACAGCGGAAGAACTTCGTCAATTTGATGAAATGACGGAGTTTATGATGGAGCACTACGGGGATAAAATTGAAATTTTCCGTGCCTGTGCGAGAATTGCGGATATTCACGCCAAAGGAGTGTCCAAATTAAACTCCGCCCGGCAGTTACAGCAGAAGCTGGGAAAGAAAATATTGGTCTGCGTAGGCGACGCAGAGAATGATTTGACCATGCTGGAAGGGGCGGATTACGCTTTCTGTCCCAGTGACGGTGCGGTTGCCGATCAATTCCCCAATGTCTGCCCCTGCGGCGAAGGTGCTGTGGCGGATGTGATCTATCATAGAATTCCGGAGATAATAAACCAAATATAAAAAGAAAGGAGACCAAAAGGTCTCCTTTCTTTTTTCTGGGGTGGGTGATGGGACTCGAACCCCCTACGCCCGGAACCACAATCCGGTGCCCTGCCAATTCAACTACACCCACCATATGAAATTAAACTGGCACGCCAGGAGGGGGAGCGATGCGAGCGCCGCCGGTGGCGGAACCAGCGAGCTGAGCGAGTGGCTGCGGTCAAAATTTCGTAAGCGAACAGCGAACAAGAAATTTTGGGAACCGCAACAGGAAACGGGCACAGCTGCAAGAGGATACTCCTGGGTCTTGTTTTGCTTGGCACGCCAGGAGGGATTCGAACCCCCGACCTACTGCTTAGAAGGCAGTTGCTCTATCCTGCTGAGCTACTGGCGCATTTCGATGGAGCGGGTGACGGGAATCGGACCCGCGTATCCAGCTTGGAAGGCTGGTGTTCTACCATTGAACTACACCCGCGCATACGCTACCTGGCTGTTTACAGCCATAAAATCTTAGCATATGAAATCCGTTTTGTCAAGGTCTATTTTGGAAATAACGGAATTTTCATTTTAACCGGAGGTCTATACAGCACGCAAACGCAACCTTCTTGTTTTATTAGCCAGACTACGCAACAAGGCCCGCAGTTGTCTGCGGGCCTTGTTGCAAGAAAAAGAGGAGATGAAAAATGAAAAAGAGACACTATCTACCTATATGTTAATTCGCATTTATGAATAAAAAAAGTGAATAATTGTTAAATAAGTATTAAGTTGCCAATTAATTTTTTATTTCTGCCGGGTTTTTCCCTTTACACTCTGCTCTTTTTGCGGTAGAATAGCATAAACAAAGGAGGCGACGTCCATGGCGAACGACAGAGACCAGGAACTGGAACGTCTGGAAAAAGAACTTTTGGCAGACATCAAGGACGACGATGATCTGCTGGCCGATATCCCCATCGAATTGCTGGATACCACCCCCGCAACGTGGGACGATACCCTGCTCTTTTCCGATGAAGAACTGCTGAATCTGAATTTTGAGGAACCGGATATTACACCGGAACCCCCTGTGGAGGAGAAATCCGCACCTATGAAACAGGTTAAAAAGACAAAAAAAGACAAAAAAAGAGAAGATCGGTGGCTGATCACCCTGATGGCCATTGCCAGTTTCCTGTGCCTGGGCATCATTGCGGTGCTGATCTACTGGCTGGAAGTATTTTTGAAGTAATGGCAACAACGACATGCCCTGTGGGCCGTTTTGCCCCCACCCCCTCCGGGCGGATGCACTTGGGAAACGTATTTGCCTTTCTGATCGCCTGGCTTTCCGTAAAAAGCCGGAACGGTGCCATTGTTTTGCGGATGGAAGATCTGGATACCTTGCGTACCAGCGGGGAATTTGCTGAAATCCTGCGGCAGGATCTGCTTTGGCTGGGCCTTGGCTGGGATCTGGAAACTGCCCCGCAAAGTCAAAGAAGTGCAGTTTATGACCGCTACTTTTCCCGGTTGGAAGAAATGGGTCTGCTGTATCCCTGCTACTGCACCCGAAGTACCCTCCACAGCGTCAACGCACCCCATTTATCCGACGGCACTTACGTCTATCCCGGCACCTGCCGGAATCTGACGGCTGAGGAACAGGCCGCCTTTGACCGCTTGCCGGCCTGGCGGGTGAAAGTGCCTGCAAAGGAATATCATCTGACGGACCTGTGTCAGGGGCCGTTTTCTCAGGATCTGTCCACGGACTGCGGCGATTTCGTGGTACGCCGGGCAGACGGCGTGTATGTGTACCAGCTGGCCGTCACCGTGGACGACGCCGAAGCCGGTGTCACTGAGGTGGTACGGGGCGTGGATCTTTTGGGTTCTGCCCCGCGGCAGATGTATTTGCAGGAGCTTCTGGGTTTTCCCCATCCGGAATACGGCCACGTACCCCTGTTGGTCGCTTCCGACGGACGGCGGCTGAGCAAGCGGGACAGGGATTTGGATTTGGGCACCTTGCGTCTGCACAAAAGACCGGAAGAAATCATCGGTGCGTTGGCATACAGCAGCGGCCTGATTGATCGCAACGAGCTCATCTCCGCCAAAGAGCTGTCCGGGGAATTTTCTTGGAAAAAGTTAAAAAAGGACAATATTCAATTACAAATGTGCCTTGAAACCTATTGAAAAGTTACGTAAAACATAGTATGATAACATCGTCAATTACTTATAAGGAGAATGTATTATGGCTAAAAAACCCGTCTTGGTCGTTATGGCCGCCGGTATGGGCAGCCGCTACGGCGGTCTGAAACAGATCGACCCCGTGGGATGTCAGGGTGAAGCGATTCTGGACTTCTCTCTGTTCGACGCCCATGAGGCAGGCTTTGAGACTGCGATCATCATCATCAAGGAAGCCATCCGTGAGGACTTCATGTCTACCGTGGGTAAGCGGCTGGAAAAATGCCCCCTGGAAATCCGCTATGCCTATCAGGAGCTGGACAAGCTCCCCGCCGGCTATACCGTCCCGGCAGAGCGTACCAAGCCCTGGGGTACTTGCCACGCGGTGCTGTGTGCCAAGGATGTGATTGGCGATGCACCCTTTGCGGTGATCAACGCTGACGATTACTATGGCAAATCCGCTTATAAAGTGATCTATGACGCTTTGTGCAACGCCCAAGACGGTGCAGTATATGACTATTGCATGGTGGGTTATCTGCTGGGCAATACCGTCACCGACCACGGCAGCGTGGCCCGTGGTGTCTGCCAGACCGAAAACGGCCTGCTGACCCAGATTGTGGAGCGTACCAAGATCGAAAAGTACGAAGGCGGCATCCACTTCACGGAGGACGGCGAAAACTGGACGGACGTGCGTGCGGACACCGTGGTTTCCATGAACATGTGGGGCTTCACCCCCAGTTTCCTGGCGGAACTGGAAAAACGTTTCCCCAAATTCCTGGACACCCTGGCAGTTGCCAATCCCGCCAAGGCGGAATACTTCCTGCCGCTGGCTGTGGAAGACCTGCTCAGAGAGAAAAAGGCCACCGTCAAGGTGTTGCAGTCCCCGGACAAGTGGTACGGCGTGACTTATGCGGCAGATAAGCCTCAGGTGGTAGCCGCCCTGCGGGAAAAGACCGAAGCCGGCCTGTATCCCAACGGACTTTGGAAGTGAATAAAGGTATAGCCCCCGATGCAGGTGCATCGGGGGCTTCTCTAGTTCTGTGATTTTATTTTTTTAGTAAATCTGCAAGGGTGATGCCCTCAAAAAAACTGTCGATCATGGCATCCAGCTTGTCCCACATGGGCTTGGCCTCGCAACAGGTGGTCCGGGAGCAGGCCGCCGGGCCGGTGGTGGAGCAGGATGCCACCGCCAGAGAACCCTCCGTCAGCTTCAGAATACTGCCGATGGTGTATCCCTCCGCCGCACGGTTGAGCCGGTATCCGCCGCCCTTGCCGTGGACGGCATCCACAAAGCCCGCTTTGGACAGGGTGGTCATAATGGATTCCAGATATTTTTGAGAAATATGCTCTGCTTCTGCGATTTCTTTCAGGGGGATGTAAGCACCCGGCTCTTTCTGAGCCAAGCACACCATCACCCGCAACGCATAGCGTCCTTTTGTTGATACGATCATGGCTTACTCACAATGGGCACAGTGCTCGCAGTCGGGGAAGTCCTTGGCATCGTAAGGAATATTGTTCTTGTCAAAATAGTCCTTCAACGCACTCTTGATGGCTTCCTCAGCCAGAACGGAGCAGTGCATTTTATGCAGGGGCAGACCGTCCAACGCCTCGGCAACGGCTTTGTTGGTTAGAGCCATGGCTTCGTGGATGGATTTGCCCATGATCATTTCCGTTGCCATGGAGGAGGACGCAATGGCACTTCCGCAGCCAAAGGTCTCGAATTTTACATCCACGATAATGTCGTTTTCGATTTTCAGATAAATCTTCATGATATCGCCGCATTTGGCGTTGCCCACTTCGCCCACGCCGTCGGCATTTTCGATAATGCCCACGTTCCGGGGATGCATGAAGTGGTCCATAACTTTTTCACTGTATAATGCCATAATTTTTGTTCTCCTGTCACAAAATATACGTCCGTTTGCCGGTTTGCAGATCCCGCCAGACGGGGGAAATGCTCCGCAGGTATGCCACCACTTCGGGCACAACGGTCAAAATATGATCGATTTCTTCCTCTGTGTTGTATTCGCTGAGGGAAAGCCGCAAAGATCCGTGGGCAACATCGTGCACCCGGCCAATTGCCAGCAGCACATGGCTGGGATCCAGCGAGCCGGAGGTGCAGGCAGAGCCGGAAGATGCCTGTACGCCCTTCATATCCAGCAGGAGCAAAAGGCTTTCGCCCTCAATGCCCTCAAAGCAGAAACTCACGTTTCCGGCCAGACGGTTTTTGGGGTCGCCGTTCAGGGCACAGTGGGGAATCTGAGAAAGACCGGCGATGAGCTTGTCACGCAGAGCGGTGACTTTCTTTGTGTTTTCTTCCAAATTGGAAAGACTTTCTTCCAGTGCAGCTACCATGCCGCAGATGGCGGGCAGATTTTCCGTGCCGGCCCGCTTGCCACGCTCCTGAGCACCGCCGTCGATGAGATTGGTCAAAGCGATGCCCCGACGGCAGTACAGCACGCCCACGCCCTTGGGGCCGTGGAATTTGTGAGCCGACAGGCTGAGCATATCAATATTTTGCTTTTTCACATCGATAGCCAGGTGGCCAACAGCCTGCACTGCGTCGGTATGGAACAAGATACCTGCTTCCTTACACACCGCACCGATCTCAGAAATGGGCAAAATAGAACCGATTTCGTTGTTGGCATACATCACGGTGACCAGACAGGTCTCTGGTCGGATGGCGTTTTTCACATCCCGGGCGGTGATGTTGTGATTGGTTTTCACATCCAGATAGGTGACTTCAAAACCTTCTTTTTCCAACTTTTGCAGAACGTGGAGCACGGCATGATGCTCAAACGCAGTGGAAATAATGTGCTTTTTCCCCTTCTTTTCCCCAAGACGGGCGGCAGAAAGGATTGCCTGATTGTCCGCTTCGCTTCCGCCGGAAGTGAAGTAGACTTCCCGGGGTTCACAGCCGATGCAGGCCGCAAGACGCTCCCGGGCGTTTTCCAATACTTCTTTTGCTTCCTGACCCACGCTGTGGAGACTGGAAGGATTGCCGTAATATGTTTCAAAGGCCGGAATCATGGCCTGTAAAGCCGCTTTGCTGATT
The DNA here is from genome assembly GCA_045596215.1 of Faecousia sp. GTDB lineage: Bacteria > Bacillota > Clostridia > Oscillospirales > Oscillospiraceae > Faecousia. Next base: position 20,868 of record JAZOBY010000068.1, on the reverse strand, counting down.
TTGGTCGTGGCGGCATTGTCGGCGTAAACTTGCATAATAAAATCCTCCTGGGGAAACAGTCATTCCGAGCCAGTGCTCACACTGGCGTGGGAATCCCCATCGATTAAGGAGATTGCCACACCAGTGACATCGGTCACTGGTTCGCAATGACGCATTTTTATTTACCTAGTATTTCCATAGGTAATATAGCATCACTTACCTACTTTGTCAATAGGTAAAAGGGATTTTAATTTCAAAATTCTCCCAGATTTTTCGACTTTTTCAGGGGTTACAATCGGCGTGCTATGGAATATTAAGAGGGCAGACGTGAAGGAGGAGTGGAGATGAAAAGTTTGTTCAGACGTATCGCCGGTGCGGCACTCATGATATATTTGCTGGCCGGAACGGCTTTTGCAAAAGAATTGATTCCGGTGGGGCAGATTGTGGGGCTGGAATTACAGGATCGCCAGGTGGTGGTTGTGGGATTTGACGAGGAGCAGGGGCAGGCCGCCAAGGCCGCCGGACTGCTCAGCGGCGACATCATCAAAAAAATCGACAGCGTGGCCATCACCTGTGCCGAGGATGTACGCAAGGCGTTGCAGTCATCCAACGGGACGGTAGCGGTGGAGATTACCCGGGAAGGAAAAGAAAAGCAATTGCAAATGACACCTTATATAACAAAAGACGGCCCGCGGCTGGGGGTGTATCTGCGACAGGGCATCACGGGCATCGGAACGGTGACCTGGTACGATCCCGAGACCCATCGCTTTGGCACCCTGGGCCACGGCGTAAACGACAGCAACGGCCAATTGCTGCCAATGACCCAGGGCTGGGCGTACCGGGCCAAGGTGATGACCGTCAAAAAAGGAAAAGTGGGTGAGCCGGGTCAGCTTTACGGCTCAATCCTGTCACCGGAGCCGGCGGGCATGCTGAGTGCCAACACCCGGCAGGGGGTTTTCGGTACTTGCCGGGACGGTTGGGAAGGCCAGGCCATTGAAGTGGCGTCCATGGCAGAGATCAAGACCGGGGATGCGGTGATCCGAACAACCGTTTCCGGAGATGCGGTACGGGAATATTCTGTGAAAATTTTGAAAATTTATCCCAAGGGCAAGGGAACCGGGCGGAATATGCTGATCAGGATCACAGATCCGGACCTGCTGGCCACCACTGGGGGCATTGTGCAGGGGATGAGCGGCAGTCCTATCATCCAAAACGGCAAGCTTATCGGCGCTGTGACCCATGTGCTGGTGAATGACCCGACTACCGGCTACGGCATATTTATTGAGAATATGCTGGATGCGGCGGCATAATATGCGGGCGGCAGATTGCCGCCCTTACATACCCAAATCTATATTTATAATGTGAAAAGCCAAAATATGGCAAAAAACTGCATAAAATACAGGAATATTCGCATAATTTATGTCATATGCGGTCTTTTGTTTTTGCTAGAAACACAAAATCATTAACTTTTTATTAAAAAATGGTTGACGGAGAGAATGTAGCGTGCTATAATCAGCATATCTTTATCTTCGCACGGCCCTTTTGCATAATAATGCGGGTTCTGACATAGGAAAACGCAAAACCGCCTTGCGGATAATGAAAATCTTTCCATAAAGAGGAGGAAAAACAACATGAGAAACATCAAGAACGTACTCGCGATGGTTCTGGCTCTGGTTATGGTCACTGCTCTGTTCGCAGGCTGCGCACCCGCTGAGACTCCCATCACTCCTGCTACCTTTAAGCAGGCTGAGTACAACACCACCACAGCTGTCATGCCCAGCAACTGGAATGAATTTACCTATGCTGACAACAATGACACACAGATCATGAGCTACATTACATCTTCTTTCTTCGACTACGACTACAAGTTCGAAGGCGACAAGAAGTATAATGAAGACGGCTCCATCAACAAGGCCGGTATCGTTCCCGGTGCTTACACCACCAACTATTCCGCTGCTACCAAGCTGGAAGACGTTACCTCTGCTGTTGATGCAAAGTGGGGCTACACCGCCGACCAGAAGGCCGAAGGCGGCTACGCTTGGAAGATCACCCTGCGTGACGACCTGAAGTGGGACGACGGCACTGCCATCACCGCTGCTGACTTCGAGTGGTCCATGAAGCAGCTGCTGGATCCCAAGTTCATGAACTTCCGTGCAAATACTTACTATGACACCCTGATGATCAAGAACTCCAAGGAGTACTTCTACTCCGGAGCTCCCATCTATTCTCCCATCGTTCCTGCTTATGGTGCCGATGAGACTCCCGACTATTCCTTTGATATGAATAGTGCCGAGGTCTACATGAGCACCACGAGCGAAGGAATGACTCTGGCCGGCTATTCTCTGAATACTCTGATCAATAGCTATGTTGGCACTGAAGAGGCTATTGCTGCCCTGAAAGTTATCGCTGATGCAGCCAACGAGTATGGCTACACCCTGATCACTGAGGACAACATCGACGCAGCCAAGGAGCTGCTGGCCTACGCTCTGTTGCCCTTCGGCCTCGACTGGAGCACCATGGATGCCGCTGCTCAGGAAGAACTGTTCATGGAAGCACTGTTCTACATCTCCGGCTACGGTGATGAAGTGGCATGGGATACCGTTGGTATCTATGCTGTTGAAGGCGAGAACGCTATCGTTCTGTGCCTGGATAAGTCCTACGAATTCCTGAAGGAAGACGGCAGCCTGTCCGTTTGGGCTCCCTACTACTTCTCCAGCCTGCCTCTGGCACACCAGAAGAAGTACGACGCTGCCAAGATCGAACCCGCTGAGGGTGCAACTCTGTGGACCTCTAAGTACAACTCTTCTCTGGAAACCACCGCTTCCTGGGGCCCCTACAAGCTCGTTGAGTTTGAGGCTGGCTCTCACTACAAGCTGGTTAAGAACGAGAACTGGTACGGCTGGAACATGGAACAGTACAAGAACCAGTACAACATCACTGCTATCAACTGCCGTAAGGTAGAAGAGCCCAGCACCCAGTGGCAGGGCTTCCTGGCCGGTGACTACGACGATTCCGCCCTGGAGGACTTCAACGTTGGCGAATATCTGGACTCCAAGTACGTTTACTTCACCTCTACCCAGACCGGTACCTTCGGTATGCAGCTGTACTCCGACCTGAACACTCTGAAGAGCAGCGGCAACAACAACGGTATCCTGGCTATCCAGGAGTTCCGTCACGCTTTCAACCTGGCTATCAACAGAAGCGACGTTATTGAGAAGATTTGGCCCGGCACTGCAGTTCCCTGCTTCGGTCTGGTGAACGTTGCTTACTACTACGACATCGAAAACTCTCCCGACCTGGAAGACGGCGGTCAGTACCGTAACAACACCATCGCCAAGGAAGGCATCCTGCGTGCTTACGGCTTTACTCAGAATGCTGACGGCAAGTGGTCCAGCGGCGATCTGAAGGATCTGTCCACTGACGACGCTTACGACGCTCTGACCGGCTACAACCCCACTCTGGCTAAGGAAAAGATGAAGGAAGCGATTGCTATCCTGACTGCTGATCCCGAGAAGTACGGCTACGATGCTTCCAAGGACATCACTCTGGTTTACGGCTCCTCCGTTGACTCTGACAAGCAGAGATTCCGTGCTGAATACCTGCAGGGCATCCTGAACGATCTGACAAAGGACACTGCTCTGGAAGGCAAGATCAAGGTCGTCTTTGACGCTTCCGCCGGCCAGCAGTGGGCCGAGGCTTTCCGCTCCGGCGCAACCCAGATCGGCTTCGGCTACGGCTTCTCCGGTAACGCTTTCGATCCCTTCGACATCGTGGGTGCATTCGTCGATCCCAGTGACAGCCTGAACTACCACATGTACTGGGATACCACCAATATCGACATGACTCTGACCATGCCCGCCGGTGATTACGAGGGTGCTGGTGAGACCATCACCATGGATGTGCAGAACTGGTTCTTCTGCCTGAACGGTCTGGCTGAGTCCGAGGGTGCAGATAAGACCTACAACTGGGACGAAGGCAAGGCTCCTATGGAAGCTCGTTTGGTCATCCTGTCCGCTCTGGAAGAGCTGGTTATCAAGGAGTCCCGTTCCGTTATGCTGATCGCTGACGGTGGCGGATCCTTCCTGGGTGCTAAGTTCTCCTACTTCTCCGAAGACGAGCACACCTTCATGGGCTTCGGCGGCCTGAGATACATCGAGGTCAACTACACCGATGCTGAGTGGGAAACCTTCGTTTCTCAGAACAACGGCGACCTGGCCTCCGAGTACAAGAAGTCCGAGTAATTCCGGAGTTCTGAACGACTGAACTAAACTAACGCAAACGGGGGGGAGCCACTGTGCTCACCGCTAGTTTGCCATTTTATGACACGTTAAAACCCAAGTGAGAAAATCCAAAAATTGCAAAAAAGGCAAAGAATTAGACTTCTGCAAAGATGAATAATCCCGCGCATGGGGTTTTATAATAGCTTAAAAAAGCTATTTATTGACAAAGCAAGACGGTAAGAATCGTCAATTTTGGCGGCGCGCCGCCTTTGTGCGCGCAGAGCCACTCAATTAACTGCTTTTTGGCTCACACTTTGAATTGGAAAACAATCAAACAGAGGAGAAATACCTATGTATATGTTTAAATATGTGTCGAAGCGCTTGGCCTTGATGCTGTTCACATTCTTCATCATTTTTACGATGTGCTTTGTGCTGATCAAGTTGCTGCCCATTCCGACCAATGTGCTTCCGGGACAGGACCCCGTTATCGTTATGAAGACCCTGGAAGGACGTGGCTGGATCACCAACATCCGAGAGGGCCACAACGGCGTCTGGGAATATGACCGGGTGCCGATCTTGCAACAGTATGGACTCTATATCAAGAGAATCGTGACTGAGGGCGACTTCGGTATTGTTACCACCTACGGTGAATACCTCAACATGAACATCTGGGAGGTTTTTGTCAACCATCTGCCCCCCACGATCTTGATCAACATTTATTCCACCTTGATCGGTGTGCCTATCGGCCTCGGTCTGGGTATTTTGGCTGCACTGAAAAAGAATAAGTGGCAGGACCAATTGATCAATATATTCATCATTTTGTTGATATCGGTTCCCTCTATTGTATTGGCACTGATGATCCAGTATGTGTTCTGCTTTAAGCTGGGATGGTTCCCACTGATCATGTCCACGAGTGATGATTATTTTACATGGGAAGTGTTCCATTCCATGCTTCCGGCGGTGTTTGCCCTGTGTCTGGGCTCCATTGCGGGCTATGCCCGTTACACCCGTGCCGAGCTGTCCGAAGTGCTGACCGGTGAATTTATGCTTTTGGCCAGAACCAAGGGCCTTACCAAAAGACAGGCTATTTATCGTCATGCAATGCGTAACTCCATGGTTGTCATTTTCCCCTCCATTCTCAGTGAGTTTATCAGCGTGCTTTCCGGCTCGCTGATCATTGAGAGAATGTTCGCCGTCAACGGCGTTGGCGGTCTCTACCTCAACACCATTACCTTCCAGGATTATGACTTCTTTATGCTGTTGTCCGGCTTCTACACCCTGGTAAGTCTGACAGCAGGTATCGTAATCGATATCAGTTACGGCTTCATTGACCCGAGAATTAGAATGGGAGCGAAATAATTATGGATAATAATTTCAATAACATTCCCATAGAGAAGTTTCAATTTGCCAAAAGAAATGATTTGTATCATGACAGTAAATTTGAAACCAAGCCCGTGAGCTATTTTCAGGGTGCATTCAAGCGTTTTTCCAAGAACAAGGGTGCTGTCGTAGGCGGTGTGGTGATTGCCATACTGGTGCTTTTTGCCATTTTCGCTCCTTTCTTTACCCCCTTCCAGCCTGCGTATTACGATATGGTGTACGCATATGCAAACCCCAAGAATCCGCTGTTTGTTGAAAGCGGCATTGATTTCTGGGACGGCTGCAAGGAAAAGGAAACAAGCTATATCGGTTACCTCAAAGACCTGGCGATCGCTACGGAAACCGGCAGAGAAGTCATCAAGAACGGCGAGTATGAGGTAAGCGAAGACGGTTCTGTTTATTCCTACCGTTACGACACCTATTACGGTGTGGGCTTCGGTAAGTATAAGATCATCTCTGCACAGGAGTTCGAGGACATCCAGAGATATCAGGATGAAACAGGCAGACAGGTGCTGTATCCTGTTGTAAAGTTTGCTGACAGACCCAAGCTGGAAAAGAATAAGTACGATGCAAACATCTACTATAAGACGGAAAATCCCAATGCTTCCACGATCCGTCCCAAACTGAACAGTAAGGGTGAAATCGTTCCGAATTACTGGAAATATGAAGCCGGTGAGGACAATGGTCTGATTCCGGAGTACAACTCCCTCAGAATCGAGGGCGAGGACGGCATTACAGAGAAGGGCAAGCAGTACTTCTACGCCTACGGCCGTAAGGTTGACGGCGGTATCGAAGTAAGAGCGGAGTACTACGAATATTATACCTATCAGCATACACAAGTGCTGAAAGACGGTATTGGAGAACCGGAGTTCTGGTTCGGTACGACCCAAACCGGTAAGGATATCTTCGCTTGCCTTGCTTACGGTGCAAGATTCTCCTTCATTTTTGCCACAGTCGTTGCACTGGCAAACTTCATTTTCGGTGTTATCTGGGGCTCTATTTCCGGTTACTGCGGCGGCAAGATCGACCTGACTATGGAGAGATTTGCCGAAATTTTGGGTTCTGTACCTACCATGATCGTCATTACGCTCCTGAAATACCATATGGGTGCGACAAGCCAGGCACTCGTCCTATTCATAGCGTTCTTTGCGACGGGATGGATCGGTATGGCACACACTACCCGTATGCAGTTCTACCGTTTCAAGAACCAGGAATACGTCCTGGCTGCCAGAACTCTGGGTGCCAGGGATACGAGAATTATGTTCAAGCACATTTTCCCCAATGGCATCGGCACCATCGTGACCAGCGTTGCATTGGTCATTCCTGCCATGATCTACTCTGAAACAAGCCTTTCCTATCTGGGTATCATCAATCTGGAAGCTGGCAATACCACCTCTGTTGGTACTTTGATCGCAGCAGGACAGCAGTCCATCGTGGCCGACGCAGGCTATGTGGCACTCTTCCCCTGTCTGTTCCTGGTTCTTTTGATGCTCAGCTTCAACTTGTTCGGCAACGGCTTGCGGGATGCATTTAACCCGTCGCTGAGAGGAACGGAGGATTAAGGATGAATAAAGAAATTAAATTATCGGTAAATGATCTGAAAATCTCCTTCCGTACAGATGCCGGCAAGGTGCAGGCAGTGCGTAACATTTCCTTTGATCTTTACAAAGGCGAGACCCTGGCCATCGTGGGAGAATCAGGCTCGGGTAAGTCCGTTACTTCCAAGGCGATCATGGGTATTTCCGCAGGTAACTCCATCCATGAGGGCGGCGAGATCCTTTATGACGGACAGGATCTGGTGCGTATTCCCGAAGAGGAGATGCACAAGCTTCGCGGCGATAAGATCGCGATGATCTTCCAGGACCCCCTGTCCTCTCTGAACCCCATCATGCGAATCGGCAAGCAGATCACCGAGGCTATGCTGTTGAAGAACAAGGCAAACCGCAAGGAGGGCCGCGAGACCTTTAACAAAACCCTTGCAAGCCTGTCTGAAACCATCAAAAAGGCCCTTGCCGAGACCCCCAATGCCAATGTTTCCGCCGCGGATGTGGATAAGTTCATCAAAACCTTTGATGACTTCAACATTCAGGCAATCAAGCTGGAAAACAGCTACAACGCAGCCCGTACCGCCGCAGAGGAAATGATTGCTACCATCGAGGATCTGCTGTTCCTGACTGAGAACCGGCAGAAGGTGGACGTTGTGTCCATGCTCGGCCTTATTAAGCATAAGCTGAAAGAAATCAACGACAAATACTTCATTTCCAAGTATGAGGAGACTCTGAAAGCACACGCTGCTGCATTTGACGGCATTATGCGTGCGGAGAAGAAAAAGGTAACCGTTGTTGATGTTGCCAAGAAGCTGGTGGGTGCAAGTGCATCCAAGAACGAGGCATCCGCTGAGACGGTTGCAGTGCTGAAAGCACTGCAAGAAACAGCGAAGGAGATGCTTGCACGGCCCCAATACAACTTCTTCCGAATCGGTTACTACGTATACAAGCATCCGGAGACCGATCTGAGCCAGATGTCCGCGGAAGAGGCCAACGAGATGACCATCAAGTTCCTCATGGAGGACTTTATGGACGACTTCATCGCCCTCATGAAGATCGCGGTGCAGTATTCGTTTAACAACACCCTCGAAAACAAGAAGGCCGCCATCAAAGCACTGGAAAACGCAATTGCGTTCTTCAAGGCAGGAGACTTTACTGCTCAACAGGCGGATGAGATGTGCAAGAACGTCAACAAGAGCGTGCTGGCAGCCATCGATCCCCTTGCCATTGTTAAGGACAGCGTGGCCTACACCTTTGGCGGAGCCCTCCACAGAGAAGTGGAGAATTACTTCTTCTATATCAAGAACAACCCCAAGGAAGAAGCACGTTTTGCCCGTCAGACCGCCCAGAGAGAGGCACTGCTGGCCAAGGGCAAGAAGGTTGACTGGAAGGTCGTTCCCAAATCCGTAATTGAGCCTGAGGTTCAGATCGAGATCATCGTTAAGGTTCTTACCCGTGTAATGAACAAGTTCAAGGCAGATGTTACCGGTGCAGAGAGCTTTGACGCGGATAAGCGTTGTGTTGAGATTATCGATTACCTGAAAGAAAAAGCGTCTCAGGTGGTTTATACCCTCACCAAGCAGATCGCAAAGGAAAAGGCGATCAAGCTGATGGAAGAAGTGGGTATTCCTGAGGCCAGAATGCGTTACAGACAGTATCCGTTTGAGTTTTCCGGCGGTATGCGTCAGCGTATTGTTATCGCCATCGCCCTTTCTGCCAACCCCGATATCCTCATTTGTGACGAGCCCACCACAGCCCTTGACGTTACCATCCAGGCACAGATCCTGGAGCTGATCAACCGGCTGAAACAGGAACACAACCTTTCCATCATCTTCATCACCCATGACCTGGGTGTGGTTGCCAACATGGCGGACAGAATTGCCGTTATGTACGCAGGCAAGATCGTAGAGTACGGCACAGCGGAAGAGGTATTCTATAATCCACAGCATCCCTATACTTGGGCACTGCTGTCCTCCATGCCTGACCTGGATACCAACGAGAAGCTGGATGCAATTCCCGGCACACCCCCGAATATGATCTATCCTCCCGTGGGCGATGCGTTTGCGGAAAGAAACAAGTACGCCATGGAGATCGATTTTGAGATGCAGCCTCCCATGTATGAGGTTTCCCCCACACACTATGCGGCAACGTGGCTGCTCCATCCCAATGCACCCAAGGTGGAAATCCCCAAGATTATCACCGAGCGTATCCGGAGAATGAAAGAAAGAGGTGGCAACAATGGCGAATAATAATGAAGTATTGCTGAAAGTTGACCACCTTTGCCAGTATTTCCGTCTGGGCCGCAAGGACCTGAAAGCTGTTGATGACGTCAGCTTCGAGATCAAGAAGGGCGAATCCTTCGGCCTTGTGGGCGAGTCCGGCTGCGGCAAGACCACAACCGGCCGTTCCATCATCAAGCTGTATGACATTACCTCCGGTAACGTATACTTCAAGGGCCAGAGAATCGGTGCAGGCACACGCTCCTACAAGGATGCGATTGTCGCTGCCCGTAAGGATGCTGCCCAAAAGATCAAGGCACTCCGCTCCGAAAAGGACGTGGACGACGTAAGAAAGGCTGCGATCCAGGAAGAGATCAAGAAGATCAACGAGGAGCTTGGTGCCATCGTTGACAAGAACCGGGCTCTCATCAAGGACGCACGGTCCGATAGCAAGGAAGTTGACAAGCAGTATGTCCAGTCCCTGCTCAAAGCCTTGGAAGAAGAGTATGCTCTGAAATTCCGAGCAGCGGAGGGTGATGACGAGAAGCTCAAAGCTCTCAAAAAGGAATACCAGAACCGTTGCCGGGTTGCAAAGAAGAGCAAGCTCATCACCCAGATCCAGATGATCTTCCAGGACCCCATTGCTTCTCTTGACCCCCGTATGACCGTTCGTGATATCATCGCTGAGGGTCTGGTGATCAACGGCATCACCGATAAGGCATATATTAACGAGAAGGTCTACGAGATTCTGGAAACAGTCGGTCTTGTGCGGGAGCACGCAGACCGGTATCCCCACGAGTTCTCCGGCGGTCAGCGTCAGCGTATTGGTATCGCCAGAGCGGTTATCATGCAGCCTGAGATGACCATTGCTGACGATCCCATTTCTGCTCTGGACGTGTCCATTCAGGCACAGGTGATCAACCTGCTGAACGACCTGCGGGATCGCTTGGGACTTACCATTATGTTCATCGCCCATGACCTGTCTGTGGTTAAGTACTTCTCCGACCGGGTCGGCGTTATGTACTTCGGTAAGATGGTGGAGCTGGCGGATTCTGACGAGCTGTTCAAGAACCCCCTGCATCCCTACACCAAATCCCTGCTTTCGGCAATTCCGCTGCCCGACCCCGTGTACGAGAAGCAGCGTACGAGAATTCACTACAACCCCATTGCAGAACACGATTATTCCGTAGATGCACCCTCTTTCCGCGAGATCACTCCGGGACATTTCGTCCACTGCAACAACGCCGAAGAGGAAAAGTACAGACAGCAGATCAAGTAACAGGATGGTTGAAAGCAGTGAGAGAGGAAACCAAAGTAACATTAAGAAATTACGGGATTTGCGTTGGCATTGAGGTGCTGATCGCGTTTCTTGTGATCTGGTCAAAGGGGTTTTTCGCACATAGTCTGGCGGTAAATATCCAGATCCTGGCGGACGCTTTCTTCGTCTCCGGTATCTTGATGACCCTGTTTGCCTGCATGATGTATATCAGCAGCGAAGGTGCACTCATCGGCATCGGATTCGTTCTGAGAAATGTGGCGCTCACCTTTATCCCTATGGGCAGAGAAAAGCACGAGAAATATGCCGATTACCGGGCACGTAAGCTTGGCAACGCCAAAAAGCATAATAACAGACCTATTCTTGTGACAGGACTTGTTTTCCTTTTCATTGGAGTCGTCTTTACGGTTATTTGGAACCAGGCATTTTATAATGCATAAAAGTATCCCCGTGCACATGAACTGCACCCCATTTGTTAGACAAGTATGATATAATACTTGTACTAAGAAATGGGGTGTTTTTCTATGCCTAAAGGAGCACCAAACAAACGATATACGGGTGAGTTTAAGCAGATGGTTGTGGAAACCATGATGCGAGAGAAACTAAGCTAAAGGGGTGCCCGTTTTTTCTTGCATTTTTACTATCTTGTGGTATGATAAAGAAAAAGGAGGGCTTTTTATGGCAAAAGAACAACTTTCTGAAATCCTGTCTGCGTTGATGGAGCAGGAGAAAGAGAACCGCACCTATGCGGACCATTCCTGCCATGACCAGATGGCGATCCGCCGTTACAGCAGCAACAAGCCGGCACAGATTTGGCGGCCCAATTTCTCCAAGGACATTGACCGGATTCTGTACAGCCCCTATTACAACCGCTACACCGACAAGACCCAGGTGTTTTCCCTGACCAAAAACGACGACATCACCCGCAGATCGCTGCATGTGCAGCTGGTGTCCCGGATCGCCCGCACCATCGGCCGGGCGTTGAATCTGAACCTGGATCTGATCGAAGCCATTGCATTGGGTCACGATATCGGTCACACCCCCTTTGCCCACTGCGGCGAGGTGTATCTGAATGAGCTGTACAACAGCCACACCGGCAGATTTTTTAACCACAACATCCATTCTGCCCGGGTGCTGGACAAGATATTCCCCCTGAATCTAAGCTTGCAGACCCTGTCCGGTATCGCCGGACACAACGGTGAGATTGAGCTGGCGGAGTACCATCCCGTACCCATGGGAAGCTTCGAGGAATTCGAGGCAGAGCTGGAAAAGGCCTACACCATCCCCGGATATGCCAACAAGATCCAGCCCAACACCCTGGAAGGCAACGTGGTGCGTATTTCCGATATCATCGCTTACCTGGGCAAAGACCGTCAGGACGCCGCCAGCATCCAGATGGTGGACGACCGGCAGTTCTCTGATTCCATCATCGGCAGCATCAATTCGGAGATCATCAACAATCTGGTGGTCAATATTATCGAAAACAGCTACGGCCATCCCTATATCAAGCTGGATGAGGAGCATTTCAAGGCGGTGCAGTCCTACAAAAAGGAAAACTACGCCATGATCTACGCCAACGAGCCGGGCCGTGTGATCCTGAACCGGGTGGTCAAGCCCATGATGCAGGAGATCTACGAACAGCTGCTGGACGATCTGATCCAGGACAAGCAGAATTCTCCCATTCTTCTCCATCACGTAGATTATGTAAACCAAACCCGGTATCCCCGGGACGTTCGCTACGGCAAGGGCGAGCCCAACGAAATCGTGGTGGACTATATTGCCAGCATGACGGACGATTACCTCATCGATCTGCACCGCTACCTGTTCCCCAACAGCAATTACTATGTGGAATACACCGGCTATTTCAATGATCTGTACGAGCAGCGTAACCGCCTTAGCGGCCAGATGACCATGGACGAGCCGGTCTGAATACGAAAAAGGAGGATATACGATGATCAGATACGAAATCGAAGGCGGCAATTTGCCCGTTGTGATCTGCTATCCCGAAGCGGGCCAGACCCTCTGCTCCGAAAATGGAGCAATGAGCTGGATGAGCCCCAATATGCACATGGAAACCCACGCCGGGGGCATCAGAAAGGTATTCAGCCGGATGTTTTCCGGAGAGTCCCTGTTTTTGAATGAATATACCCCTCAGGGCGGAAGCGGCATGATTGCCTTTGCATCCAAATTCCCCGGTTCTATCATTCCCTACCGGGTCAGTGACGGCAATGGCATCATTGTGCAAAAAAGAGGCTTTTTAGCCATGGAAAAAGGCTTGGATGTGTCCATTTACTTCCAAAAGAAGCTGGGCCGGGGCTTGTTCGGCGGTGAGGGCTTCATTATGCAGAGAATTCAGGGAAACGGCATGGTGTTTCTGGAGATCGACGGCTACTGCAAGGAGTACGACCTTGCCGTGGGAGAGAGTATCATCGTGGATACCGGCTACCTGGCCGCCATGAGCGAGACCTGCACCATGGACATTCAGACGGTTCGGGGTGCGAAAAATATCTTCCTGGGCGGAGAGGGCCTGTTCCATACCCGGATCACCGGTCCGGGCAAGGTGTACATCCAGTCCATGCCTATCATGCAGACTGCCCAGGCACTGACGCCCTATCTGAATATCCAGAGCAGTAATCCGGATATTGATATCAAAATCGGAGATTAAATCGATATGTACAACCGGCGCAATTGCCTGTGTGAACAGAATTCTGTGGATTCTCCACGTTTTAGGAAATTGAAAGCACAGATCCCGTGTGGATCTGTGCTTATTTATTCACAATGGGATTATCTGTCCGACCGAGCAAATAATCAACGGAAACCTGATGAAAATCAGCAATTTTCGATAGGGTAGTTGTAGGAATGTCAATGTCCCCACGTTCGTAATTACTGTATACACGCTGACTACAGGATAAAATTTCACCCATTTGTACTTGTGTCAAATCTTTGTCCTCGCGAAGATTGCGGATTCTTGGATATAATGGCATAAATGACACCCCCAAGATTGATATTGTTATTATAACTAGAAAATTTTTCGCTACGCAGTTTTAGCGAATATTTCGCTATTGACATTTAGCGAATTCTTCGCTATAATGCCGATAAGCATTATTTTATAATAAAGGGGGAGTATCACCATGTTTTGCTCTAAGTGCGGCATACAGCTTGCAGACGATGATGTCTTTTGTTCTCACTGTGGAAACAAGGTGCAAGGGAGTAGTGAACTGATAGTCTCACAAACACAGGAAATCGGGACACCGAGCAACACGCCAGAGGAACTCAAAGAGTATTTAGGATACGCAAGAACTCTGGAAGTTAACAAACAAACATTGATAACCGGCAAGAATCGTTTACAGCAAATTATCAACACATTAGGACACAGACGAGATATCCCGCTCCCGGAGGATTTTTCGAGAGAAGGATTTTACTCTTTTTGGCCGATTTTTGGCAAGGCTTTTTTAGTGTGTGCTCTCATTGGCATTTTTTCAGGAAATGATCCGTTTGGTACTTTAATTTCTATATTATTGGTTGTGGGAATTTTCTTTCTCCCATCCGTATTACCGCAATTACTCATTGCCGCAGGCATTGCGCTTGTGTTCAGCTTGGTTGTATGTTTTGTAAAAACGGCAATAAAAAAAGGAGAATACAGGCAGGAATATAAAAGGTATTCCCAAAGGGTGGATGATGATAAAAAGCGTGTTGCCTTGGAAAAAGAGCAAATACGTGCATTAAGCAGTCAACAAAGAGAATTGGATGCAGAAATCAGGAAAGTCGATAGCGTGCTTGATTCTTTTTATAGTTTGGATGTTATCAAGCCGAAGTATAGATCATTAATACCAGTCGTCACAATGTATGAGTACTTTGAAAATGAGAGGTGCTATGATTTAAAGGGACCCGCGGGAGCATATAATTTATATGAAGATGAATTACTGCATAAAACAATCATAGCGGAACTCAACAGAGCAATATCCATGCTTGCACAGATTGCGCAGAACCAACGAGCTCTATATGATGCTATTCAGGAATCGAACAGTTATGCGGACAGTATGTGCCGTCAAGCAAATGCAATGCTACAATCAAACAAGGTTATTGAGAAAAATACAGCTATTGCGGCCTATAATGCGAAGATTGCAGCGGACCACGCTAAGATTTCCGCATACATAGATGTTTATAGGTTGTAAGGAACAGAAGTATGCTGTGCATTGTGCTAGTATAACGTACAGAAAAAACGGAAGCCGAAAGGCTTCCGTTTTGACTTTCAAAAATGTCATTGCGAACCAGTGACCCGTGGTCACTGGTGTGGCAATCCGCATCTTTGTGGCACCGAAGGTGCCACGCGGCTCGTAGAGCCGCAAGGAGAACGGATTCCCACGCCAGTTTGCGAACTGGCTCGGAATGACACTCTTTCTGCAAGTTCTCTTGCAATTTGTGGTGACCTGTGCTAAACTGAGTAAAAAGAGACCCCAAAAGAAAAAGGAGGACGATTTATGAAATTTACAGCGGCGGGAGATGCTCTGCTACAACAGCGCATCCCGGAAAATTACGAAGGCTTTGCCAAGGTCAAAGCGTATATCGAGCAGGGCGATGCCCGGTTCTTCAATCTGGAAACCACCCTCAACTATGAGGGAGAGTGCTTTGCTTCCCAGTTTTCCGGCGGTACATACATACGCACCAACCCCGAGGGATTTGGCGATCTGCTCCGCTACGGCTTTAACATGACCAACTTCAACAACAACCACATCATGGATTTTTCCTACGAGGGTATGCTCAAAACCATGGAGGCTGTGGATGCTTATGATGTAGTACACAGCGGCGTGGGCAGAAATTTGGATGAAGCGGCTGCTCCCCATTATCTGGATACCCCCAACGGCCGGGTGGCACTGATCAGCGTCAACACTACCTTTGATCCCTCCATGATGGCCGGCAAACAGTCCCGGCGTTTCCCGGGCCGTCCGGGCATCAACGGCCTGCGGCACACACAAACTCTGACGGTGACCGCTGAGGATTTCGCAAGAATTCAGGAGATCACGGAAAAGACAGGTATCAATTTTGAGGAAAAAGTGCACATTGCCCAGGGCTACAAAAAGCCGTTCCCGGATGGCGTTTGCCAGATGGGCACACTTCGGTTTGAATTGGGCGAAAAAGCCGGACGGGTGAAAAAATGTAACCAAGAAGACTTGGAACGGGTGGAAAAAGCCATCTTCGAGGCCCAGTTGCAGGCAAATTATATTTTGATTTCCCTGCACCACCACGAGATGGGCCCCGGCTCCAATGAACTGCCTCCGGATTTTGTGGAGGAATTTGCCCACCGCTGCATCGACGCAGGTGCCCATGCGGTGATTGGTCATGGCCCCCATCTGCTGCGGCCGGTGGAGGTATACAAAAACCGTCCTATTTTCTATTCCCTGGGCGATTTCCTGATGCAGCTGTACAGCGTGGCAGTAGCACCGGAGGATTTCTTCGCAAAGCAAGACCTGAATTCCGATGCCACAGTGCATGAACTGCTGAAAAAACGCTCCAACAACTTCACCCGTGGTCTGATGGAAGACCCGGTGATGAGCGAGGCGGTTGTACCCTACTGGGAGATGGAAAATGGCGAGCTGACCAAGCTGGAACTGCTGCCGGTGGCCTGCCGTCAGAACGAGAACAAGAGTATTTCCGGCCTGCCTGTGGTGGGTGAGGAAAAGAAAATCGCCGAAAGACTGGCGAAATTGTCCGAGCCCTATGGCGTGAAGATGAAGTTGGAAAATGGCATTATTAAGTGCAGTTGGTAAGGAGAAAATGAAATGGAACTGAATCAGGATATTCTGAAATATTTGGAAGACTCCTTTGAGGAGAGTATGGCACTTTTGGAGACACTTTGCAAAATTCCCGCCCCTTCCCATCATGAGGAAAAGCGGGCGGCATTCTGCAAGAAGTGGCTGGAAGAACAGGGTGCTAAGGGTGTGTACATCGACGAGGCACTGAATGTGGTATTCCCTTGGAATTGTGAGGGAAAAGACAATATCGTGGCATTTCTGGCCCATACGGATACGGTCTTCCCGGATATGACTGAGCCTATGCCGTACAGCACCGACGGCAAATATGCCTATTCTCCCGGCGTGGGTGATGACACCGCCTGTCTGGTGATGATGCTGATGGTGGCAAAGTACATTGTCCAGAACGACCTGAAATCCGGTAGAGGTATTTTGATCGTCGCCAACGCCTGTGAAGAGGGCTTGGGCAATCTGAAGGGTGTCAAGCAGGTCATGAAAGACTTTGCGGGGCGTGTGGAGCGTTTTTACACCCTTGATGGGCAGTATCGGGTGCTGGTTAACCGCTGCGTGGGTTCTCATCGCTACAAGGTGAGCGTGGAAACCAAGGGTGGCCACTCGTTCAACGCCTTTGGTAACCGCAATGCCATTTGTGCTGCTGCGGAGCTGATTTGCGCATTGAACAAGTGTCAGATCCCGGTGGAGGAAGGAAGCAAGACCACCTTTAATGTGGGCGTTATCCAGGGCGGAACATCTGTCAATACCATTGCCCAGAATGCAGCTTTCCTGTATGAGTACCGCTCCGATTCCTATAAGTGCCTGGCAAAGATGCAGGCATTTTTCGAGGAGACCGTGGCAAAAGCACAGGAAGATCCCGAAACAAAGATCACTGTGGAAGTCCTCGGTATTCGTCCTTGCGGCGAAGCAGTGGACGAGGGCATCTTCAATGAAATGGTGCAAAGCACCAAGGCAATTTGCGAAAAGCATAGCGGCATTTCCTGCACACTGGAATCCGGCTCCACCGATGCCAACATTCCCATGTCCCTGGGGATCCCTGCAATTTGCGTGGGTACTTATCTGGGCGGCGGCGTACATACCCGGGAAGAGTATTTGGAGATCGCATCCGTTCCCGTAGGCTTGAAGATCACTGCGGAAATCATTTTGCAGTATTTTGACTGTTGAGAAAAATAACCAGCCCACGCCTTTCGGCGTGGGCTGGTTTGTTATTTAGAGGATGGGCCGGATCTGAGCTGTACATCATGATATCCACCCTCCACGATGGAGGTGGCGGAGACCAGAGTCAGCTTGGCATCCCGTTGCAGGTCGGGGATGTTGATCACACCGCAGTTACACATGGTGGACTTGACCTTATACAGAGAAGCTTCCACATTGTCGTGGAGCGAGCCGGCATAGGTGACGTAGGAGTCCACGCCCTCTTCAAAGCTCAGCTTGGTTTTGCCGCCCAGGTCGTAGCGTTGCCAGTTCCGGGCACGGTTACTGCCCTCGCCCCAGTATTCCTTCATGTAGATGCCGTTTACCAGCACCTTGGGGGTGGGGGATTCGTCAAATCGGGCGAAGTAGCGGCCCAGCATCATAAAATCCGCACCCATGGCCAGAGCCAGGGTCATGTGATAATCGTGGACGATGCCGCCGTCGGAGCAGATGGGCACGTAAATGCCGGTCTCCTGGAAGTATTCGTCCCGGGCTGCGGCAACCCCGATCAGAGCGGTGGCCTGTCCACGGCCGATACCCTTGGTTTCCCGGGTGATGCAGATACTGCCGCCGCCGATGCCCACCTTGACGAAGTCCGCACCGGCCTTGGCCAGGAACAGGAAGCCGTCCCGGTCTACCACGTTACCGGCACCGATTTTCACGCTGTCGCCATAGTTTTCACGAACCCAGGCGATGGTCTTGGCCTGCCAGCAGGTGTAACCCTCGGAGGAGTCGATGCACAGCACGTCCGCACCGGCTTCCAGCAGGGCGGGGATCCGCTGGGCGTAGTCCCGGGTGTTGATACCGGCACCCACCAGATAACGCTTCTTGCTGTCCAGCAGTTCCAGGGGATGGGCCTTGTGGGAGGAGTAGTCCTTGCGGAAGACAAAGTACATCATATTGCCGTCTTTGTCCACGATAGGCAGACTGTTCAGCTTGTGCTCCCAGATGATATCGTTGGCCTCTTTCAAAGTGGTTTCCGCCGGAGCGGTGACCATCTTTTCGATGGGGGTCATGAAGTCAGCGACCTTTTCGCTGGGATCCATACGGGAGACCCGGTAGTCACGGCCGGTGACGATGCCCAGGAGCTTGCCGTTTGCTGTGCCGTCGTGGGTGATGGCCACGGTGGAGAAGCCGTTGGCTTCTTTCAGTGCCAGCACGTCCGCCAGGGTGTTTTCGGGGGTGAGGTTGGAGGCAGAGACCACGAAGCCGGCCTTGTAGCCCTTGACTTTGGCCACCATTTCGGCCTGGGATTCAATGGACTGAGAGCCGAAAATAAAGCTGATGCCGCCCTCTTTTGCCAGTGCGATGGCCAGAGAATCATTGGAAACGGACTGCATGATGGCAGAGGTCAGGGGGATGTTCAGAGAAATTGCTGGTTCTTCCACGCCTTTGCGGTACTTGGTCAGGGGAGTGCGTAGGCTTACATTGTCGGGGATGCAATCCTCCGAGGTGTAGCCGGGGATCAGCAAATACTCGCTGAATGTGCGGCTGGGCTCTTGCATATAGTGGGCCATTGGAATTACCTCCTGTATGTAAGTATTTTTTGGGGCGAAAACAAGTGTAGATTCTTGTGTTTTAATATACCATAGCAGGGGAAAAGGGTCAAGTATACAAGGGAAAATAAAAGTGACAAATTTCGCGAAAAAAGCCTGTCGTCCCTTGGCAAAATAGCGAATGCGGAGTTGCCGGATATCCGGCAACTCCGCATAGATTTTTATTCCGCAACAGGGGCGGCTTCTTCCTCGACAGGAGCTTCTTCGGCGGTTTCCACGACGGTTTCCTCAACGGGAGCCTCGGTGATTTCCACAGGTGTTTCCTCTACAATGGCGGCAGCCAGCTCCTCGGTTTCCTCGGTGACAGGAACATGTACGGGAACCAGGCCCTTCACCCGCAGAACGATGGGCAGAACGATACCTGCCACCACGAACAGAACGCCGATACCCAGCGTTACAGCGTATACGGGGACAAACATGGAGAAGAATTTTTGCACCACGGGCAACAGCATGGCCAGATCGCCCGCAGCGGGGAGGTGCTGCACTATCTGATAAACCACAAGGCCCGCCAGACCTACCGGCAGGAAGGAATAACCCACCCGACGCAGGCCCTTGCCGATCTGGCGGCGGTTGATCAGAATGATGGCGGCCATCAGAACCAGACAGATGCCGATGCCCAGCACCAGATTGGTGGTGGAGGAGGCAGTACGCAGGACAGTCATCACAGTATCCACAATTTCAAGGAAATTGGGGCTGCTGTTCCCCTCTTCGCCCTCAGCACTGTTTACCATCTCCATGAAGCCTTTCAGACCCTCGGCTTCCACTTTCTGGACGATGCTGTTTTCGTCAAAGACAGTTGCCACTTGTTGGGCAATGTCATCGGGCAGAGGCTCGCCAACCACAGTCTCGATGAGTTCTCGGTTCTCATCAATCAAAGTCAGAATTTCTTCTTTCTCAAAGGTGGTGGTGATCTCATCGTTGAAATAATCGGTGATCAAAGCGGCAGTCTTGTCCGCAATGTAGTCTTTGGCGGTGGATTCGTTGATCAAAGAGGTGAATTCTTCCAAGGAGACGGGCATTCCCTCTTCCAGTTGGTTGCCCAGTTCTTCATAGAGCATTTCGATCAGCTGCTGGGTCAAATCTTCTGCCACTGCGTCCGGCTCTTCCCGGCGGGGCATCTGATAGGTACGGCCGGATCTGGGTGCAACCCGCACACCGCCCTGACCGGAGGTCACGGGTGCTTTGACGCGGATCTGATCCGGGGAGGAGAGCAGGGCATGGACAACTTCCTTGACCGTATTTTCAGAAGTGGCCACCCGGATATCAATAATCAAGGTAGTGGCAAGGATGGATACGAACAAGATAAAGCCCAGCAGGAAAGAGGCCACGCCCAGGCCGAACCGGGCACCGAGGGAGAGTTTCTTTTGCTTAAACATGGTAAAATCTCCTTTTGTTCACAGAATGTCTATATTTTACCCCCTGCGGGAGAAAATGTCAATACGGAGCATGTCATTGCGAGCCAGTCCGCAGACTGGCTCGCAATGACAGGAAATCAAGGGAGAATATTGAAAAAATCCTTGACAAAAGGTGTTTTTGCGGATATAATACATAAGCCTGCGTGCAGGCAATCCTTGCTCACGGCGCGACCGTGGGCCAAAAGTCCAAAAGGAGGTGCAATCAACATGGCTAAGATCACCGGTAAGTATGAGGTGCTCTACATCATCGACCCCGCTCAGGGCGAGGAGGGCATCGCAGCACTTGTGGAAAAGTTCAAGGCAATGGTGGAAGCGGA